>JAJJPO010000211.1:0-10137 GCA_032907585.1 Sphingomonas sp.
GTTCCAGCCTCGCGGTCTTGAGGCTCGCGTCGGGGACCAGGGTCCCGCGGTTCGAACTCGGCGGGGCTGAAGCGTCCCGCGTGCCGGCAAGCGGATTGGTGCAGAGCATCTCGTCCTGGCTTCTCTTGGCCCCGGTCAGCCCGCTGCTCCCGGCCCAGGCCCTTGTCACTAGGGCGGTATTTGCAGGGTCCATGAAGCTTTGCCAGCTGAGCACGCAGCCGGCCTGTCCTGGGGCCGTGCAGGGCGGAAGGCCGGTGGCCGGAAGGTCGGAGCTTACGCCCACCGGCCAGCCGACGACATAGGCTGCGACGAGCCGTCCGGAGAGCGCGGCGCGGCGATCGGCCAGAAGCTTCAGGAGATGGAGCGAGCCCTGGCTATGGCCGGCGAGGATGATCGGCCGCCCCGCGGGCTGGGCAGCAATGAAGCTGTCGAAGGCGGCGAGGACGTCGCGATAGGCAAGGGCGAGAGCCTTTTGCGCGTCCGGGCTGTCGAGAAGAAAGGCGCCATAGGCAGCCTGGCGATACCTTGGAGCCCAGACCTCGGAGACATTTGCGAAAGCGCCCCCTTGCGTCTCGACGAAGATCCGGGCCCGGCGGGCAGGTTCCCCGCCGGGATCAAGCGGAGCGTTCCACCGGTCGCGCTCGAGATAGGTCGTCGGGTGGACGTAGAAGGTAGCGGCCTCGCCCTGGCTCGGCACGTCGACCCCTTCGGGCGCCCAGCGCGACGGGTCGTCGGCAAGGCCCGGGCGGGCAAGCCAGGCGCTCAGCTTGCCATAATCGGGGCCGCTATGCCGCGGGGGCTCCTGGTAGTGGCCCTCGGGCGTTGCCATCCTCACCAGCACCCTGTCGCCCCACTGGTAAAGCGCCAGCGCTCCGCCGACGACGATCAGCGTGAGAAAGAAGACCAGGATAAGAAAGCGTCGCGCACACATGGAAGGCTAGCGGGTAGGGGAGCCGGTCCGTCCGGGCAATGCATGTTTTCAGCCATTGCTCAGCCTTTGCTCATGATGTTCAGAAGCGGGGCCGCTAGGTCCATTTGCGAACGTTGGAGGGGTCGCTAAACCTTGCGACGCCGGGAATGGGGGAGGAGAGGCTTATGGCCGAGCGTTTCGACGTGGAGAACCGCGACTGGCCGGAACGGCCGTGGATCATGGCGGGGGTCGGTGCGGTCGCCGGGCTTCTCGTCCATTTGCTGACCAATGACGCCCATGATCCCGGCGCACCCTTCCCGGTCTGGAAGCAGGCAGCGACCAGCTTCACGGTCATTGCCGCGCTGAGCTTTCTCCTGACGGTCGAGCTTCGCCGCTGGACATGGTCGATTGCTTTTGCGGCCTGCTGGGGCGCGGTGATCGCGCTCGTCGGCTGGTACACCGCCCAGTACAACCGCGTCCCCGACATCTTCGAGTTTCCGTTTCTCTCGGGCATTCTCGCGGTGCTGATCGCGGCGCCCCTGTTCCAGACCGTTCGCGATACCGGCGCCTGGCGCTTTCCCTATGCAAGGCTCCACCGCCATGCCTGGACCGACGCGGTCATTGGCGCGGCCGGCCTCATTTTCACGGGTATCACCTTCCTTCTTTCCTGGCTGATCGCGGCGCTGTTCGACGTGATCGGGATCGAGGCGATCCGCAATCTCCTGGAGAAGGAATGGTTTGCCTGGTGCCTTGCCGGCCTCGCCTTCGGCGGTGCGGTTGGCCTGCTCAGGGAGCGCGACGCGCTCCTGGCGACGCTCCAGAAGCTGGTGATGGTGGTGCTTGCGGTGCTTGCGCCGGTCATGGCCGCCGCGCTCGGCGCATTTCTCCTCTCGATTCCCTTCACCGGGCTTTCCGGCCTCTGGGAATCAGACATCCCGGCAACGCCGATGCTGCTCCTCTCGGGCGCAGGCGCGGTCCTTCTTGCCAATGCAGTGATCGGCGATGGCGAGGAGGAGCGGACATCGAGCCTGCTGCTGCGGCGCGCCGCGCTGGTGCTGGTGATCTGCGTCCTGCCGCTCTCCGTCCTCGCCGCCTTGTCGATGGGCGAGCGGATCAACCAATATGGCTGGACGCCAGAACGCATCTGGGGCGTCGTCGCCGTCGCGATCGCCATTTCCTATGGTCTCGCGGCCTGGTGGGCCGTCTACCGGGGCCGGGCCAGCTTCGATCAACCGCTCCGGCCGCTGCAGACCAGGCTGGCGATTGCGCTTTGCGGACTTGCGCTGTTGCTGGCGCTTCCGATCATCGATTTCGGTGCGGTCAGCGCGCGCTCCCAGCTGGCGCGCCTCGAGGCGGGCAAGATCAAGGCCGAGGAGTTTGACTGGACCGCGATGGCCTTCGAGTTCGGACCCGAGGGACGCGGGCGGCTAGCGGCCATGGCGAGGTCCGGGCCGGCCGAGCTTCGCGAACTCGCCAGGACCGCCCTTGCAAGCGAGAACCGCTATGACCTGCGCGGCGCGGCCGAGGAAATTGCCCAGCAGGCGAGGGTGGAAGAGCGCGTGCGGCTGCTTTCGCCCGACATCGAGCTCACTGCGCCGCTAAAGCAGGAACTTACCGGCTTTAAAGGCTGCAACGACCGTCCTTGCGCCCTCATGAGGCTCGACGCGGGAAGGCTGCTCCTGGTCCACAATCCCCATGGAGTGGCGGTCCAGTCGCGGGTCATCGACCTTGCCTCGCTTGGCAAGGGGCTGAAGGGGCCGAGGGACGCCGTCCCGGGGGCCGAGCCCGTAAAGGTCGACCTGGCGCGGGCCACGATCGAGCTTCGGCCGGTTAACCGCCGCCAGCTCTATGTCGAAGGCAAGCCGGTGGGCGAACCCGTAGAATAGGCGTTGAAGGGGCGCACCGGTGCTGCTAGCCGCGCCTCCATGTCCGTCAATGCAGATCAGGTGCGCCACGTCGCCCGTCTCGCCAGGCTTGCCCTCGGCGAAGAGGAAATCGGCAAAATGGTGCCGGAGTTGAACAATATCCTCAAATGGGTCGAGCAGCTCGAGGAGGTCGACACGACCGGCGTCGAGCCGCTCACCGCGGTCATCGAGAACAAGCTTCGGCTGCGTGACGATGTCGTCGATGACGGCGACTGCCGCGAGGATATCCTCAGCAATGCGCCCGATGCACAGCACGGGTTCTTTGCCGTACCGAAGGTCATCGAATAATGTCGCAGCTCACTTCCAAGACGCTCACCGAGCTGCGCGACGGGTTTCGGGCGGGAGAATTTTCCGCGCGCGAGATCGCGGAAGCCTTCAACGCCGCGGTCGTGGCCGGTCGGCCGCTCAACGCCTATACGGTCGAGACCCCCGAGCTGGCCCTTGCCGCGGCCGAGGCGGCCGACCGGGACCGCTCGGCCGGCTCGCTGAAGCCGCTCAGCGGCATTCCGCTCGGCATCAAGGACCTGTTCGCGACGCAAGGTGTCGACAGCACGTCTGGCTCCAGGATCCTCAAGGGCTTCAAGCCGACCTACGAAAGCACGGTCTCGGCCAATCTGAAGAAAGCGGGCGCCGGCATGCTCGGCAAGCTCAACATGGACGAGTTCGCGATGGGCTCCTCCAACGAGACGAGCGCTTATGGGCCGGTCATTTCGCCGTGGCGGCGCAATGACGGAGGCAATGCCGCGCTGACCCCCGGCGGCTCGTCCGGCGGGTCTGCCGCCGCCGTCTCGGCAGGCCTTGCCCCGGGCGTCACCGGGACCGATACGGGTGGCTCCATCCGCCAGCCCGCGGCCTTCACCGGGATCAGCGGGATCAAGCCTACCTATGGGCGCTGCTCGCGCTGGGGGATCGTCGCCTTCGCCTCGTCGCTCGACCAGGCAGGGCCGATGGCCCGGACGGTCCGTGACTGCGCGATCATGCTCGAGGCGATGGCGGGGTTCGACCCGAAGGATGCGACCTCGCTCAACCTTCCGGTGCCGCAGTGGGAAGCAGGCCTCGGCAGCGATCTTCGCGGCAAGAAGGTCGGTATCCCGAAGGAATATCGGATCGATGGCGTTCCAGCCGAGATAAACGCGATCTGGGACCAGGGCATCGAGTGGCTCAGGGATGCGGGGGCCGAGGTCGTCGAGATCAGCCTGCCGCACACCCGCTACGCCCTTCCGACCTATTACATCATTGCCCCGGCCGAGGCCTCGTCCAACCTCGCCCGCTATGACGGCGTTCGCTACGGCCTTCGCGTGATGGCGGAGGGAGGCCTCGACGCCATGTATGCCGCGACCCGCGCAGCCGGTTTCGGGGCCGAGGTCAAGCGCCGCATCATGATTGGCACCTATGTGCTCTCGGCGGGCTTTTACGATGCCTATTTCACCAAGGCCCAGAAGGTAAGGACGCTGATCAAGCGCGACTTTTCAAATGCCTTCCAGGGCTGCGACCTCATCCTGACGCCCACCGCACCTTCCGCGGCCTTCGGACTCGAGGAAAAGACCGCCGACCCGATCGCGATGTATCTCAACGACGTGTTCGCCGATCCTGCCAGCCTCGCGGGGCTCCCGGCCATGTCGGTTCCGCGCGGACTCGACAGCCAGGGCCTGCCGCTCGGCCTTCACCTCATCGGGCGCGAGCTCGACGAGCAGGGCGTGCTCAACGCCGGCCTCGCGATCGAGGAGCGGGCGGGCTTCACGCACCGCCCCCAGAAATGGTGGTGAAGGTGAAGTACGAGGAAATCCCCGGCGAAGTAGATGTTGGCTGAGAAGAGCGGAAGTAAGCGAAAATGAGCGAATATCGCATCAAGGGCGCAACGGGTGACTGGGAAGTGGTGGTCGGGCTCGAGGTCCATGCCCAGGTCGTTTCCAATGCCAAGCTCTTCTCGGGCGCTGCAACCTCGTTTGGCGCGGAGCCCAATAGCCAGGTCAGCCTAGTCGATGCCGCCATGCCGGGCATGCTCCCGGTTCCCAACCGCGAATGCATCCGCCAGGCCGTGAGGACCGGCATGGCGCTCGACGCGGTGATCAATCGCTGGAGCAGGTTCGACCGCAAGAATTACTTCTACGCCGACCTTCCGCAGGGCTACCAGATCTCGCAGCTCTACCATCCGCTGGTGGGCGAGGGCGAGATCGAGATAATGCTCGACGAGAAGGACGAGAGCTCGGTCAAGCGCATCGGGATCGAGCGGATCCATGTCGAGCAGGACGCCGGCAAGCTGATGCATGACCAGCATCCGACCATGTCCTATGTCGACCTTAATCGCTCGGGCGTTGCCCTGATGGAGATTGTCTCGCGTCCGGACATGCGTTCTCCTGCCGAAGCAGGGGCTTACTTAAGGAAGCTTAGAGCAATTCTTCGCTATGTCGGCTCGTGCGACGGCAACATGGAGGAGGGCTCGATGCGCGCCGACGTCAACGTCTCCGTGCGCCGGCCCGGCGAGAAATTCGGCACGCGGACGGAAACCAAGAACGTCAACTCGGTCCGCTTTGTCATGGCCGCGATCGAGCATGAGGCCCGGCGCCAGGTCGACCTCATCGAGGATGGCGGCGAGGTTCTCCAGGAGACCCGGCTGTTCGACCCCGACAAGGGCGTGACGAGGACACTGAGGTCCAAGGAAGACGCGCATGACTATCGCTATTTCCCCGACCCCGACCTCCTCCCCCTCGAGCTGGACGAGGAATTCATCGAGGAATGTCGTGCATCGCTCCCCGAACTGCCCGATGCCAAGCGCAAGCGCTTCGAGGGGCTTGGCATCAGCCCCTATAATGCGTCGGTGCTCACCGCCGAGGTCGAGACGGCGCGCTGGTTCGACCAGCTGATCGAGACCGGGGCAGATCCGAAGCAGGCATCCAACTGGACGGTCGCCGAGCTGTTCGGCGCCTTGAACCGGCTGGGCAAGAGTATCGAGGAATGCCCCGTCTCGCCGGCCGAGGCGGGCGAACTGCTCGGGCTGGTCGCGAATGGCACGATCAGCGGAACGATCGCAAAGCAGGTGTTCGAGGTCATGCTCGAGACCGGCCAGGCGGCGTCGGCGATCGTCGAGGAGCGGGGGCTGAAGCAGACCAGCGATACCGGTGCGATCGATGCCGAGATCGACCGGATCCTCGCTGCCAACGCCGACAAGGTCGAGGAATATCGGGGCGGAAAGCAGCAGTTGTTCGGCTTCTTCGTCGGCCAGACGATGAAGGCCATGGCCGGCAAGGCCAATCCGCAGGTGGTAAACGAGCGGCTCCGGGCGAAACTCGGCAGCTAGGAAACATCGTCGCCGCGAAAATCTGAAGGTTCGTTGCGGTCCTGGTGAGGCTGCATCGCCTTTCTTGGGGAGAAATGGAGCAATGGTGCTGAGACTGACTGCCGCACTCCTGGCCGCGACGGCTGTTTCCGCTGCTGGCGCCCAGCCTGCTCCCCAGGCGGCCGCGCCCGCGCAGGCGCCGCGCCTCATCGTCGCGCTCTCGATCGACCAGCTCTCTTCCGACCTCTACGATGAATATCGCCCGCTCTGGACGCGGGGCTTCGCCCGGCTCAGCCAGGGGACGGTGTTCCGCAACGGTTACCAGTCGCACAACGCCACCGAAACCTGCCCCGGCCATTCGACGATCATGACCGGCGCGCGCCCGTCGCGTACCGGGATCATCGCCAATTTCTGGTTCGACCTGTCACAGGAGCGAAGCGACAAGGGCGTTTACTGCGCCGAGGACGAGCGCGTCGCCGGGAGTTCGTCCAGCGAATATACAGTATCGCCCTATCACCTCCGGGTTCCGACCCTGGGCGACCTGCTTAAGCGCGCCCGGCCCGGAAGCCGCAACGTCGCCGTGGCCGGAAAGGACCGCTCGGCCGTGATGATGGGAGGCCATGACGTCAACCAGCGCTGGTACTGGGACGGGAAGACGTTCAGCACCGACCTCAAGGGCATCGCCATGCCCCGCTCGGTTGCAGCGACGAAAACCGCGGTTGCCAATGCCATCTCAACGTCGAGGCCCGCGCTCCTGCTGCCGCCGGCATGCGAGGCAAAATCGAAGGCGATCCCGCTCGAAGGCGGCGGCCCTCCGGTCGGCACTCATGCCTTCGCGCGTACCGGCGGCGAAGCGCGGACCTTCCGCATGAGCCCGGAGTTCGACGGGGCGACGCTTGCTCTCGCGGCGGCGCTCGTCGACGAGATGCAGCTCGGACGCGGGGCCTCTACCGACGTTTTGTCCGTCAGCCTCGCGGGCACCGACATCATCGGCCACGCCTATGGCACCGAGGGTGCGGAAATGTGCCTCCAGCTCTATTCGCTCGACCGCGACCTCGGCGATTTCTTCAGCCTCCTGGATGCGCGTGGCCTCGACTACATGGTCGTCCTCACCTCCGACCATGGCGGGCAGGACATACCCGAGCGCCGCCGCCTCGAAGGTGTCCCGGGCGCGGCGCGAGTCGATGCGAACCTGACCGCGGCCAAGGTCGGCGCTGCTCTCGGCAAGGAGCTTGGTCTCAAGGGTCCGGTCCTGTTCGGCGAAGGTTCCTTCGGTGACATGTATGTGGATCGCTCGCTGTCGCCCGCCGACCGGGCGCGCGCAAAGGCGGCCGCCGTTGCAAGGTTCCGGGCGCATCCCCAGGTCGAGGCCGTCTTTACCAGCGAGCAGCTTGCCGCGACGCCATCGCCGACGGCGTCCCCCGACCAGTGGAGCCTGATCGAGCGGGCACGTGCGAGCTTTGATCCCGAGCGGTCCGGCGACTTTGTCGTGCTTCTGAAGCGCGACGTGAACCCGGTTCCCGATACGACCCGCTATGTCGCGACCCACGGCAGTCCCTGGGAATATGACCGGCGCGTACCGATCCTCTTCTGGCGGAGGGGCATGGCACCCTCCGAGCGCAATGACCATGTCGAGACGGTGGACATCATGCCAACCCTGGCGGCCTCGATCGGCCTCGACGTCGAGCCTTCGTCGATCGACGGTGAGTGCCTGACCGGGATTGCCGGCGTCAACTGCCCGGCACGCTGAGATAGCGCGCCCGGGCCGGATCGCGCCCGCGGAGATTCGCTTGATTTCTTAATCTCTTGTGGGCAGCTTCTTCCCCGGCAAGTTCAAGGGGGAGCGCCTATGCGCCCAATCTGCCTGGCGCTGCTGGCATCCGTCCTGCTGGCAGGCTGCGTACAGAACCGCCAGTTCGCGGACGCCGAGTTCACGCCCCCGGCCGGGGATTACCGCCTCCTTGTCATGCGGCCCGACGTCATGGTCGGCTCGGTTACCAGCGGGGGCATGGTGGAACCGCGCGCCGACTGGACCGAGACCGCACGGAACAAGCTCGTGGCAGCGCTGAAGGCGCAGCAGGGGGCGAGGGGCGGCAACCTCGTCGTGATGGAGCGGCGCGATTCACTGCCCGGGGTGGCCGCGGAGGAAATCGCCGAGCTGGAGAGGCTCCACTATGCGGTCGGAAGCTCGGTCGCCTTGCACCGCTATGGCGGTGCCTACCTACCGACGAAACGGGGCCGGGGGCTCGACTGGACGCTGGGTGAAGCTGCCGTCGAGCTCGGCCGGAAGACCGGGCATGACTATGCGCTGTTCCTCCATGCCGAGGACAGCTTCGCGTCGGATGGAAGGGTCGCGCTGCAACTAATTGGTATCGCGGGCTGCTTTGTTGGATTTTGTGCACCGACCATGGGCGGCGGCGGCCAGTTCGCCTATGCAAGCCTCGTTGACCTTCGAACCGGCGAGCTCGTCTGGTTCAACGTCCTCCAGACTGGCGGCCAGGTGGCGGGGATCAAGATGGGCGATCTCAGGACCGACGAGGGGGCAGCCCAGCTGGTCGAGCGGCTGCTTGGCCGAATGAAGCCAGGCCGGAACGTCCAGAAGCGGGCCGGCGTGCAATGAACCTGGTTTCGCGAAGAGCGCTGCTCGGCGGCGGAACGGCTCTCGCAGCATCTCTCGTTACAGGAACCGCCGGGGCGAGGGTCATCCCCCGCGACATGGTGCCACTCGTCGACGCTGGCTATCGAGCGGTCGATCCCGATGAGAAAGGGATGTGGCAGCTGATGGAGCGGGTCGAGGAGGAAGTATCGGGTTCCAACCTCCTCATCCGCGATCCCGAGCTTACCTCCTATCTCGGCGATCTTATCGGGAGGGTCGGCGGACCAGCTGCCCGCGACATGCGCATCTATCTCGCGCGCATTCCCGAGTTCAACGCGGTCATGTTCCCGACCGGCTTTTCGGTGGTCTTTTCCGGGCTGCTGCTCCGGATGAGAAACGAGGCCCAACTCGCCGGGGTCATCGCCCATGAAAGCGCCCATTTCCTGAGGAAGCACCAGCTTCGCCAGTGGCGCGATACCCGGAGCAAGACGGACATATTCGCCTTCCTCGCCATGGGGGCCGGGGTCGCGGGCGGTGCAGCCGGCGTCTATGCAGGCGACCTCGTCCAGCTCGCGCAGTTCGCGGCCATATTGTCGCTCCTCAGATATGGCCGCGGCCTCGAGGCGGAAGCCGATGCGATGGGCGTGAGGCTGCTTGCCGAGGCGGGTTATGACCCGATGGCGATGAGCGAGACCTGGGCGCAGCTCATCGGCGAACTGGAGCTTAGCGCAACTTATAGGCGAAAGAAGCGCGAGCGGGACTTCGCCATCTTCTCGACGCACCCGTCGCCGGAGGCCCGAATGGCGGATCTCAAGGTCTCGGCGGCCGAGGTGAAGGTCCCGGGGAAAAGCTATGATCCTCACCGGGAACGCTATCTCGCCGCGATCGGAAGGCTTCGGCCGAGCCTGCTGGACGACCAGGTCAAGCTCAACGACCCCGGCTCAAGCCAGTATATCGTCAACATGCTGGCCCGCGACGGCTGGAGCGGGTTGCTGCGCTTCCAGGAAGCCGAGATCTGGCGATTGAGGAACCGCCGTGGGGACGAGGAACGGGCGGCCGAGGGCTATGCCGCCGCGGTTGGCTACCCGGATGCGCCGGCCGAGGCCTGGCGGTGGCATGGCGTCATGCTACTGAAGCAGGGACGGGCCGGCGAGGCGCGCGCTGCCTTCCAGCGCTACCTGATGATGGTGCCGGCGGCGCCCGACGCCGCCATCGTCCAGCAGATGATGACGGGTTGAGGGATGACTGCCGATGGACCTGCCGCGTAGCTTATCGCCACTCCTCCTTGGGCTCGCGCTAAGCTCATGCACGTCCGTGGGGGGAAGCTCCATCGGCTATGGCGGATATTCGCTCGTCAAGGCCGAGGAGGTGCGAGTTGGCGACAATAGTCTCGCGGAAACGCCGCCAAGGGCGTGGCACCGCGTTACGG
>JAJJPO010000212.1:0-10025 GCA_032907585.1 Sphingomonas sp.
AGTGGTGCCATCGGCGGAAATCACGATCGACCCCGTCGAGGCGTCAAGCTGGAAGGTCCTGCTCTCGAAGCCAAGCAGGCCCGAGCCATTGTTCATTCTCACATCGCCGACGACGCGGATGGTCCCGAGGTCATTGTCATCGGCATCCTCGATCGCAAACCATGCCTCTCCCACCGAGGCCGCGATATCGAGGTCGCCAAGGAACATGGTCGGCGCCGCGCCGAGGTCAGGCCGTACCTCGATGCTGACCTCCTCGAAGCCATTATATTCCGCGTTCGAGAGCATGAACCCGGCACCGCTCAGCCCGTCGCCGATGAACGTCCCCCCGGCATTGGTCGAGTAAAGGTTGGTCGAGCCGGAAACCGTGACGCCGCTGGCAAGGTCGAGGTCGCCGGCGATGAGGGTCGAACTGTCGGCCGTCACGTCGCCGCCCAGCGTGATCAGTCCATCGGCCGCGATGGTGACCATCGACGTATTGATGGTGCCGCCAACCGTGACTGACCCGCCGCCCGGGATGATCTCGCTGGCAAGGACGAGGGCGGGGTCAAACTCGTCCTCGAGCCCCCCGGCATCGATGTACATCTGGGAATCGGCCATGAAGACCTGGCCGCCTGGCCCGGTTTCGAGCGAGCCCGTCACAATATCCCCGCCGACCAGCGCCATGATGAGGTTTCCGGCCAGGACGTCGCCCGTTACCAGGTCGCCGAAGGTTGCAAAGCCGACCTGGTCGACGCCGCTCACGTCTCCGACGCTGATCGATGTCGCCGAGGCAAGGCCGACCGAGAATTCCCCGGCGGGAGGAAGATCCGGACCAACGCTGATATCTCCCAGCGCGATCGCGCCCTCGGCCTCGCCGGTGACCGACGAGCTGGCAATGATATTGCCGCCGGTGACCGCGCCTGCCGTCTCGAAATCGAAGAGGTCGGCGGTCACGTCGCCAAAGCTGATGTCGCCCGTTTCGGATTCGATCCAGATCGTCGATGCGTTGAGCCCGCCCGTGGCGATTCCGCCCGTGGCGAAGAGGTCGATCAACGCACCCGAGCTGATCGCACCGGTGTCGATTGCCCCCGAAGCGATCGAGACGTCTCCTGACGCGCTGATGTCCCCGGTCGTGACGCTCGTCGGCGCGAGGAGGCTGACGAGCCCGCCGGCCGTGATGTCGCCGGTGGCCACGGTAGCGGTCGAAGCGTCGAGCTGGACATTGCCCTCGGAAGCGAGGTTCGCCGCGGCGATATTGCCCGGCGCACTGATGACGAGGTCAGCGGCGGACTGGAGATGGGCGTTGGTGATGAAGTCGCCGCCCGTCGATATGTCAAAGCTCCCGGCGACATAGCTCCCCGGCGAGGTCGGGGCCGGATTGAAATTGTCCGGGACGAATGTCGCCGCGGAAAGAATGATCTCGTCCGAGGTCATCATCCCGTTGCTCGCGTCGAGCGCCAGCTCTCCGCCCGTGATGAAGCTGAAGGTCCCGATCGTGGCGGTTCCGTCGCGAACCGACACGAGGCTCGGTCCGTCGGTCGGATTGACGAGGTCGCCGCCGAGCGTGATCGTCACCGAGCCGATCGTCGCATCGCCGTTGAGCACCCGGAAATAGCTTCCATCGGCAATCGTGCTGCTGCCATTGGTTCCGCCAAGGCCTCCGCTCGCGACAGCCGTGCCGGTGATCGCGTTGGCCTCGAGCGTCCCGCGCTGGGCCGGAGAGTTGAAGCGGTCCTTGGACTCGACGAGGATGAAGCCCGTGAGTGCGTCTCCGCCATTGCCGAGGGTCGCCCCGTTGCCGCCGTCGCCTCCCGAGGCGTCAGCAGTCAGCGTGACCGTGTCCGCGGTGACGAGGACACCACGGGCAAGGAAGCCGGCCTGGCCGCCTGTGGCGGCCCCGCCATCGCCGCCGTCACCATCGCCAGCACCGCCAGTTCCGCCATCGCCGCCATTGCCGCCAATTGCGCTCGCGTCGATATCGAGGGTCGTATAGCTCGCGCCGCCACCGCTGGTCGGAGCGGCCTCGCCGCTCAGTGTCCCGGTCTGGACAAACCCGCCATCGCCGAGGCCACCGGCTCCCCCCGCTCCGCCGGACCCCGCGTCACCGTTGCCGCCCGATCCGCCGGCGCCACCGACGCCGATGACCGAGAGGGTTGCAGCGCCGCTGATCAGCGTGCCGCCGGCTGCGCTTCCCGTGAAGGTGATGTCACCGCCGAGGCCATCGCCACCGGCGCCCCCGTCACCGCCGCTGTTGGCATCGGTGCCGGCGCCGCCGTTTCCGCCATGCCCTTCGGCGCTGATGAGCGCGGTGCCAAGGGTAATGGTCCCGTCGAGAGGTGCCGCTCCAAAGCCGAAGGCGATGTCGGCGACTCCGCCCTGGGCATTGCCGCCGGCACCGCCATTGCCGCCATCGCCCCCGAAGGCGTCGGCATCGACGATCAGTGACCCGAGATCAATCTGGCCGACAAAGGCAATGACATCGGCTTCGCCGCCCTGGGCGCTTCCGCCATTGCCATTGGCACCGTCGCCGCCGGCCGCTCCAACGTTTATCGCGGCGAAGCCTTCAACGGTGACCGATCCTCCCGCGCTTGCGAAGATGCCTCCTGCGACTGGCTGGTTCTCGTCCGGTGGAACCGAGACGAGGGCGGTCGCATTGCCGCCGACATCGCCATCGCCGCCGGTCGCGCTGCCATCCAGGACGAGATTGCCGGAGACGAGGATCGAGCCGCCGCCGGCACTGACGCGCGCAACCCCGCCGGTCGCGTCGCCGCCGATGCCACCGGTCGAATTGCCGCCTTCTGCCGACCCATCGACAAACAGGCTGGTGAAATCGAGCGTTCCGGCAGAGGCATGGACCTGGGCGATCCCGCCCGTGCCTGCGCCGCCGGGACCGCCTTCCTCGGCTGCGCCGCCAAGGCCGGTCGCATCGAGGAAAGTGGTGCCCCCGACATCAAGGCTGCCGCCGTCACCAAAGATCGAGGCGGTGCCCCCGATGCCATCGCCGCCGGCATTGCCTCCAAAGCCGAGACCGCCCTGGCCATTGGCGGACATCGTCAGGCTCGCGGCCGAGATCGAGACGCCGGCAGGCGCGCCGATGACCGTGCTTCCGCCCGTGCCGCTCCCGGCGATCCCGGTAGCTCCAAGGCCGCCAAAGCCCTGGGCCGACAGGTCGAGCGCGCCCGCAAAGCTGATGAAGTTGCCGGTGCCCGTGCCGCCAAAGACATGGACGAAGCCGCCACTGCCATCTCCGCCGGTGCCGCCGCACACGAGGCAGTCGCTGTCGACGACACTGGCATCGCCATCGGCCTCCAGGTCGGCGCTGCCAAAAACGCTGATGACGGCGTTGCCGCCGTCGGCGAAGAGGTTGATCTCTCCGCCGGTCCCGTCCCCGCCGTCGACGCCCGTCTCGTTGAAGCCGCCCTGGCCATCGGCGTCGACGTCGAGGTCGCCGAAGATGCCGAGCGTCGAATCCGCTCCCGCACGGATTTGCACCAGTCCGCCCTCGCCGCTGCCAGCGGCGATCCCTGCGACAATGCTATCGCCGCCCTTGCCAATCGCCGTTGCAACCAGGTCCGATGCGAAACTGGTCCCGAAACCCTCGACCTGGCTGCCGCCGGCGGAGAAAATGTCGACCGTGCCGCCGCGCCCGAGCCCGGACGCGATACCGTCCGCGTTCGATGTCCCGCCTTCGCCGTCGGCGTGGAGTGTCACGGTGGAGCCCAGGAACGCGGTCGATCCGCTTCCCGTCCCGGTGCCAATCTCGATCGTGCCCCCGGTCCCGCTGCCGCCGGCACCGTCGCAGCCGAAACATTCATTGAACGAGCCGTCGCCATGACCGCCAAAGCCGGAAGCGCTGACAGAGCTTGTCCCATTGACGCTAAGGGCCGCATTGTTGCCGCTCGTCATGACATGGACAGTGCCGCCGATACCGTCGCCTGCATCAACGCCGGCCGTCCCGGGATGGCCGCCATAGCCATCGGCCGCGACAAAGAGGTTGCCGCCAATGCCAAGGACGCTGCCGGCATCGGCCTCGATCCGGATCTCGCCCCCGGTGCCGTTGCCGGCAGGCGTCCCGGAGATGAAACTGTCGCCGCCGTGACCATTTGCAGTGATGACTGCATCGCCGTCGACGACCAGCTGCCCGCCGCCCTGGGCAAGGACATTTGCCGTCCCGCCGGTAACCGACTCTCCTGCCGAGGCACCGAAGCGGTCGGCGGAGATGGAAAGATCGCCGTCAATGTCCAGGAGGGCAGATTCGCCGGTGGCACGCACGGTGACATCGCCAGCAGACGAGGCGAGGCTGACATCGCTGGCGAACTGCATCAGCTGCCCGGCCGAGGCGCTGACGTCGATATCGCCCGAGGCCTGCGCATTGATCGCAGAGGTAAGGCTGGAATCGGAGACCGTGATATTTGCCGGGCCGCCGCTGACCGGTGACTGCTCGAAACCGGTCGAGCCAAAAAAGACGTCGTGGCCGGCCGAGAGGACGACCGTGTTGCCGACCACGTCCGCCGCGCCGGCGATCTCGAAACCAAGGTCCGCGCCGTTCGAGATCAACATGGTAAGCGCGGTATTCTTGGGAACCGCCACGGCGTAGACCCGGTGGTTGTCACCGGGCCCGCTGCTCGCGACCCCGGTGACGACGCCGCCATCGATCACGACGCCATTGGCATCGGTGGTCCCGACGTCGATCTCGATGTCGAACAGGCCGTTGGTCCTGAAGTTGATCGTCGCTGCTTCCGCGCCGACCAGGGCTGCCGCGCCGTTGACATTGATCGTCCCGCGATGCTCGACCCGAGGTGCCACCAGGGCGACATAGCTGCCCTCGTTGGGAGCGGTGATGGCGCTTCCGACTTCTGTCCGGATGGCCGCAGCGGGATTGGTCGCCTGCCCGAAAGTGACGCTCGTCCCGTTGATGAAATTGCCGTTCCCGTCGACCGTGATCGGCGAGGCGCTGAGCACCAGCGAGCCGACGTTTATGACCGCGCTCGAGCCGACGACGAAGCCGGACGGGCTGTAAAAGAAGATATTGCCCCCGGTCGAACCGTCGACCAGCCCGTTGATGACGCCGTTCAGGGCGACCGCCCTGCTCGGGTCGGCGACGTTGATGCGATTGAGAATCGAAAAGCCCGGGCTTCCGAAGAAATTGGCGGTGGTGCCGACCGGCTGGAATATGATGTCTCCGCCGCCGACGGCATTGTCATCGGGCGTCCAGTCGAGCACCGCCGAGGGCGTCTCGACGAAAAGGTCGGTCGTGTCGGGACTCTCGACGACATTGACGCTTCCGAACGCCACCCCGTGATCGCCAAGAAGGCTCTGGGCACTCGCCGCGGCCGTAAGTGCCGCAGCGACTGCCAGGCTTGAAACCCGCGTGATCAGGATTCTGTTACGCATCACGACCTCCTAGGGAAGGATCCGGCCGGTCAGCGTGACCAGCAGGCGAACATCCCCTTTTTCATTGGCAAAACCGGCTTTCTCGAGTGGCACGGCAATGGCCGTATCGAGCCGCATGCGGTCATTGAGCTCGGCGCGGATTCCCCCGCCTGCCGATGTCAGGCGTTCCGCGCCCACCCCGTCGTTGCGGTTCCAGATCCAGGCGGCGTCGCCGAACAGGTAAGGCTGGACCGTGACTCCCGAGCGCTTGAACGGGAGCATGCGCGGTCCCTGCAACTCGGTCCGCACTCCGATCCCGCTGTCGCCGCTCAGGGTCGCCGGGTCATAGCCTCGGCCGACCGTGTAATTTCCCGCGGTGAATTCTTCGAAGGCGAGAAGCGAGTCGAACGCATATTGCGCCCGCGGGCTTATCTCGATTGCAAGGTCACGGCCGAGCGCCAGCTGGCCGGACGCAGCTGCACGGATCACCATCGCGTCGGGCTTTCCGTCAATTCGGCTGGTCGGGATCACTCCCGGCGCGCAGATACCGTTGCAGCTCTCGGTGGCATCGAAGATGTCGAGCCCCTTGCGAAGCTCGAGAAACGCGTCGGCGCGCCATTTCGGACGCCGGGAACGAAGATCGATCGCGTCCCACGCAGCGCGCAGCCAAAGGACGCGCACCTTGTCGCGGGTCAGAGGGACGATGAAATCGACCTTCTGGTCGACATAGTCGAAACCGATCCCGCCCCACAGGTTGGAAGACTGGCTGCGGACGAACGGATAGCGTGCACCGATGGTCCAGAAGAGGGTCCTGGCCTTGAGATCGGGGGTGTTCTCGTCGCCGCCGATGTCGGGCCTGGTCCAGGCATAGGTGAACTGGCCATCAAGGGTGAGACCCTCCGCCCCCGGTCGGAAGCTGTGCGCCACCTGGAGGATCTTCTGTTCCTCGAAGTCCGGCGTCGAATAGAAGGAGAGGCTGGTAACGTCGCCAAGGCCGGTGAGGCCATAAAGCTGCGCGCGGAGCTGGCCACCCCAGCGACCCGTCTCGTCTGCAGCGAGGTTCTGGACCGTTGCGTCGAGCGAATACCGCCGCCTCAGCACCGCTACCTCGCCTACCAGTTCGCCCGGCCCGGTCCCTGCCGGCTTCAGGGTCAGCTGGACATTGTAGCCGGGAAGGTCGCGGGCAAGCAGGAGATAGCGCTCGGCACGGTTGCGATCGAAATATTCATCCTCGGTGAGCTTGCTCAGATAGGCGGCGAGCTTGGCCTCGGCACCGTCCGTCTGGCCGCGTGCGCGGACCGTCGTCACCCGGGCGAACAGGGTCTCCATTCGGACCACGCCGCCCTCGATACGCTGGGTGGGGACCTGGACCGCGGCGAGATAACCCTTGTTTCGAAGCAGCGTCGCGGCGGCATCGCGAATTTCGCATAGCACGGCGACCGGCTGGTCCGTCCCGGCGTAGGGGGCCCAGGTCGACCGCATCTCTTCCGGGCTGGCGCCCTTCAGCCCGTTGAACTGGACATCGCTGATCGTCACCCGGACGTCGGCGAAGCGCGGGTCGGCAAGCGGGCAGGGCGAGCGCTCGACGTCACCAACCACGTTGAGACTGGGGCGAGTCTCTGCCGGCGGCGTGGTGATCGAGGTGAGTTCCTCGCGACTCGGAGCGGTGGACTGCGCCGCCAGCGGCGCCGGCAAAAGCAGCGCGGATGCGCACAAGAGTCCCTGGATTCGTTTAGACGTGCCGTCCGTTCCAGCCATCAGTGCCCCCTTTACACACGAACGGGGCCCGGCCGGAAAATGAGTGACGCGCGCCCCCACGCATTAACTTTGGTGAAACTAAAGATAACGTGAGTCAATCACCTGCGATTAACCGCCGGGCGATTTTGGGGTCCCGGCGGGGGCGCCGCGCGCCGTCATCCGGGCGATTTTGGCCTGCCGTTGCGCCAGTGCGCGTGCGCGGGGCCGCCGGCGAAGGAGCGGCTAGCTGGCCTGCCGCTGCTCGAACCCCGCCAGGCATTCGGCAACCCACCGCGCCGCCGTGAGCGCGGTCAGCGCGGAAGAATCGAGCGGCGGATCCCATTCGGTGAGGTCGATGATCCGGACCTTGTCGCTCGCCGCGAGCATTCTCGAAGCGATGAAGAAGTCATGTGCCGCCATCCCGCCGGGGCGCGCTCCGGGCGCTCCGGGCAGCTGGGAGCGATCGATGACATCGATGTCGCAGTCGACCAGCAATGCCTCGCAATGATCAACGTGGCGGAGCGCGGCCTGGATGGTCTCGACGATCCCGTCCCGCCTGATCTCGCCGATCGTCCGGACGAAATGGCCTCCTTCGAGGGCATCGCGGTGCATCTTCTGCGAATTGGCAAAGGGGGCAAGACCTAGCTGGGCGATATTCTGTCCCGGCAGTCCGTCTTCCCGAAGCGCCCGGACGGGATTGCCATTGCCGAGCCCCTGGTCGGTGTCCCGCATGTCGAAATGGGCATCGAGCGTGATCAGCCCGACGCTTTCGAGTGGCAGGCCGATGGCATGAGCGGCCGGCCTCGTCACGGCATTGTTCCCGCCGACGAGGAGCGTCAGCCCATGGCGCCCCACGCTCGCGGCGCAGGCATCGATGATCGACGGGGTCGCCTCTTCGATGCTGAGCCCGGCGATCGGGACGTCGCCATGATCGGCAACCAGGCTTGCAAGTTCCCGCCCGCTCTCGACGTCATAGCGCCCGATCCGCTTCAGGGTCTGGCGAAGAAGGCCGGGCGCAAGGTCACATCGACCCGGCGTCACCGATCCGGCGTCGAGCGGCGCGCCGACCAGGCCGACGGGCGCCTCGGCCCGCTTGTCGACGATCAGCTCGGAAAGATTGGGCCAGCTGCTGCTCATATGCTTGACGACTAGCAGCTTCGCCCCGCAATGCCACATGTCATGTGGGACAGACTGATAACCGATTGCCATGTCGCGACCATGGTTGCCTCGCCCGGCAACCCGCTTGGCCTGTTCCCCAACGCTGCGATCGGCATCGACGATGGCAGGATCGTCAGGGTCGGCAAGCGGACCGAGCTCGCCGGGTTCAGGGCCCGGGAAGTCGTGGCCTGCGGCGGGGCCTGGATCACCCCCGGGCTGGTCGACTGCCATACCCACCTGGTGTTCGGCGGGACCCGGGCCAATGAACATGCGATGCGGCGTGCCGGCGCCAGCTATGAGGAGATTGCTCGGGCCGGCGGCGGGATCGCCTCGACGGTCGCCGCGACGCGTGCAGCGAGCGCCGACGAACTTCGCGACGGCGCCCGGCGACGGCTCCACTCGCTGATGCGGGGCGGGGTCACGACAGTCGAGATCAAGTCCGGCTACGGTCTCGACACGGCCTCCGAGATCAGGCTTTTGAATGCGGCCCGGGCGATTGGCCGCGAAGAGCCGGTGCGGATCGTCACGACGCTGCTCGCTGCCCATGCGCTTCCGCCGGAAGCAAGGGAGGGCGAGGCGCGCGAAGCCTATGTCCGGATGATCACCGAGGAAATGATCCCGGCGGTGGCCCGCGCTGGCGTCGCGAGCAGCGTCGATGCCTTTTGCGAAAGCATCGCCTTCACGCCCGCGGAGGTCGAGCGCGTCTTCACCGCGGCGAGGGCCAATGGTTTTCCGGTACGGCTGCATGCCGAGCAGCTCTCGAACCAGAAGGGCGCCGAGCTCGCGGCGCGTTACAAGGCGCTGTCGGCCGACCATCTCGAGCATCTCGACGCTGCCGGGGCGAAGGCCATGGCCGCGGCAGGCACCGTCGCCGTCCTTCTCCCTGGCGCCTTCTATGCCCTCAACGAGAAGAAGAAGCCGCCGGTCGGGCTGCTGCGAGACGCCGGCGTGCCGATCGCCGTCGCCAGCGACTGCAACCCTGGAACCTCGCCGGTCCTCAACCCGCAGCTGGTGATGAACATGGCCTGCACCCTGTTCGGCCTGACCCCCGAGGAGGCGCTGGCCGGGATGACGATCAATGCCGCGCGGGCGCTCGGGCTGGCCCACGAGGTGGGGACGATCGAGGCCGGCAAGGCGGCTGATCTTTGCGTCTGGCGCATCGGCGAGCTCTCCGAGCTGGGCTACTGGGTGGGAATGCCGGGGCCCGAACGGCGCATCTTCGCGGGGCTGGACAGCTGAGCTTTGCGCACCCGCCGGGCCAGGCGGGGAGCATGAGCAAGGGGGGAGTTGGGTTAAGCCCCGGCGCGCGCTAGAGGCGGGCCATTATCCTTCATTCGCAAGCGGGACATGATGTGACGACCGATCGACGCGACAACAGCCGCCATATTCGCGCGCGGCGCGGACAGGACATTCGCGCGCTGAGCTGGACTACCGAAGCTGCCGTTCGAATGCTGATGAACAACCTCGACGACGAGGTTGCCGAGGACCCCCAAAGCCTGGTCGTCTATGGCGGCATCGGTCGCGCGGCGCGCGACTGGAACTGCTATGACCGCATCGTCGAGACCCTCGAGCGGCTCGAAGGAGACCAGACGCTGCTGGTCCAGTCGGGAAAGCGGGTCGGCGTCTTTCGAACCCACAAGGATGCGCCCCGCGTCCTCCTCGCCAACTCCAACCTCGTGCCGCATTGGGCGACCTGGGAAAAGTTCAACGAGCTCGATCGCCTGGGCCTGATGATGTACGGCCAGATGACGGCCGGCAGCTGGATCTACATCGGCAGC
>JAJJPO010000213.1:0-9914 GCA_032907585.1 Sphingomonas sp.
CTCGATCGTGAATTCGACTTTCGCGTGGGCGGTAAGGCGCGGTTCCACGCTCGCTGGCCGAGCGGTATGGTTACCGACTTTGATGCCACCTACCATGACATCGTCCAGAACGAGCGGATCATCCTCGTCTACGACATGTTCCAAAATGGCGATAAGCTCTCGGTGTCGCTGCTGTCGGTGGAGCTCAGAGCCGAAGGCGACCGAACCCGCCTGATCCACACGGAACAGGGCTGCTATCTCACCGGAGGGGACGAGGCAGTGAGGAGCCGCGAGCATGGCACGACGTGGCATATCGACAACCTCGTGGCTCTTCTGGAAGGGCGTGAAGCGAGGGCTTTTGCATGACCATCGAGCCTTTTGCCCACCCATTCTCGTCATACTGTCAAAGGCAAATTACCGGGAGCCAGCCATGGTCCCAGGCAAGCGCGCCTCGCCCTAGGCCCATGCAGCCGTCAGCAGGATGACTAGCCCGACTTCGGTGAAATTGCCCACGCCGTGAGCCACGATCGGCGCAAGCAAGCTCTTGGAGCGTTCCATCAGCCAGACATAAGCAAGTCCCCAAAGGAAAGCGTATGTCTGCTGCGCGATCGCCTGGTGAATGGGATCCACGAGGAAGGTCTGCCAGTGCGCGAGCGCGAAGAGAAGCGCGACGATATAAGCGGCAACGGGGAGATCAACGGCGCCAATCCGAAGACGCCCCGGCACCAGCACGACCAGGAATCCAACGAGCAGCCCGCGGAATATCGTCTCTTCGGCGAAGCCGGTGATAAGCATTCCAAACAGGAAGCCAACTGCATCAAATGTGGAGGTGGAATAGCTCGTGTTGAGCGGCGTCCGGCTGAGCAGGGCCGGCCAATAGTCGGCGAGGAGCATGACCAGGCCCATTCCGATACCGATCAGAAAGGCCAGGCCGACATAGCTTCGCCCTGGAGGAAAGCGGAGATGCGCATCTGCTTGAGGCAGCAGCCGCTTCATGAGGATGATCCCGGCGAGCCCCAGCATGGCCTGGAAGGCAATAGCCAAGAGAAGGTAAATTGAAACGTGCCCATCCCAGGCAGACGGTCCGCTCTTGTAGATCCATCTGGCGGCCCACTGCCCTGCGGTCAGCATGCCTTGCATCAGAACCGCAGCCAGGAGAATCGGCCAGATCCTGAATTTGAAACGATCGAGGGAGATGAAGGGGCGTGACGCGGCGATTTCAGTCATGCCCGGCATTCATCACGCCAGGCATGAAATGTCTTGAACGAATGTGATCCGTCATGCGGCCGGGTCAGTCTTTGCCCGCTATTTCTCGCCTAGATTCTCCAGCTTCCATTTTCGCCAAGCCGCCGGCGTCAATCCGGTGAGGCTCTTGATAGCCCGCGTCATATGTGCCTGGTCGGCATAGCCGGCGCCTGAAGCGATCGCGGCAAGGCTCAGCTGCTGCGTGACAATCTCTTGCCAGGCGCTCCTCGCCCGGGCTTCACTTCTGTAGCGCGCCGGCGAAACGCCATAGAGCCTGAAGAACTGACGGGAGACATGTTCCCTCGACTGTCCGACCGAGTCCGCCCAGCCGTTGATGGTCGGGGGTTCGGCGCACCGAAGTGCTTCGGCCAACAGGTCGGGAAGATCCCGCTCTGCCAGATCCACGGGACGAAACCTATCCAGGAGATACCTCACGGCTTCGACCCTGTCGCGCTCAGAAAGACGGACAAGGAAGTCCGGGTCGACGATGCGTCCCCTTCCCGACCAATGGCTCGCCGCGAGTGGCAAGGGTAGGTCGATGACCTGGGCCGACTTTTCGGAAATCCGATCTCCATGGGCAGAGAAAGTGCTGTGAAAAAGCACGTCTCCGGGCTCGACTCTGAATCGTCCGGCGTCGCCCGCTTCCTCATAGCTTCCGGAAAGTATCACGGTTGCATAGGGGCGCGCGTGGTGATGCCGCCCGATGATGGAGGAGCCTGGCAGTCGGCTGGGGCTGTAAAGACGCATGGGTTGCTTGCTCTTTCCTTACCACCCGCTGCACCTTGCCGAAACATTGTCGCGCTCGGCCCTTCGCTCGGTCAGGCCGGCCCGCGCGGCAAACGGCGGCCGTTTCAGCTCAGCCTTGATAGAGCAGATATGGCTCGCGTTCCTCGGACCAGGCCAGTTCGTCCTTCCTCGCCAGCGCATCGAGATCGCCCGTTGCCGCTTCATCGTCGTCCACCCATTCGCGGAGCTGCGGCGAGCCGTTGATGACGTCGATCGGGAGTTTTCCGAAGGCATATTCGTAGGGAAAGTCACGCCACAAAGGATATTCCGGGAACAGCGCCCGTATCGCCTTGAAGGCCAGGGCCTGGAGGCGCCACGGCCTGAACTTCTCATGGTCGTACGCCTCCCCCTCTGCGTGGATGTGGACACCGCTGCAAAGCTGGCCGACATGCTTGTGAAAGGTGGGTTCAAACCAGCTGTCGCGAAGGATGCAGCCTTCAAGCCAGCGGGGCGCGAGGCCGCGCATGATGCTGACGATCGCCCGGGCGTCGATGTCCGGCGCTCCGAAAAGCTCGAGCGGGCGCGTCGTCCCCCTTCCCTCGCTTAGCGTCGTTCCCTCCAGCATGACCGTGCCGGCATAGCAGCGGGCCATGTGGAGGTTGGGCGCATTGGGCGAGGGGTTGATCCACAGCCGGCCTTCGGGCCAGCCGAACCCTGGCGATGCCGCGGGCCGGTAGCCCTCCATCTCGATTACGCGATAGTCGACGTCGAGCTTGAAGTGATCGACGAACCAGCGGCCGAGCTCGCCGAGGGTGAGGCCGTGGCGCATCGGAATTGGCCCGGCGCCGACAAAACTTTCCCATCCCTCCCTTAGCGTCAGCCCCTCGACGGGACGCCCTGCCGGGTTCGGGCGGTCGAGCACCCAGACGCTCTTTTTATGTTCTGCGGCCGCCTCGAGCACGTAGAGAAGCGTCGTGATGAAGGTGTAGATCCGGCAGCCGAGGTCCTGGAGGTCGATGAGCACCGTATCGAAGGTCTCCATGGACTCCGGCGTCGGGCGCCTTACCTCGCCATAGAGGCTGAAGACCGGGATCTCGTGGAGCGGGTCGATGAAATCGTCGCTCTCGACCATATTGTCCTGCTTGTCGCCGCGAAGGCCATGCTGCGGGCCGAAAGCGGCGGTAAGCTTGAGCTTGGTCGCTGCAAGCGCGTCCAGGCTATGAACGAGGTCGCGTGTCACCGAGGCGGGATGGGCCACCAGGGCGATCCGCCTCCCCTCGAGCGGGGCCTGGAGCTCCCGGTCGGCAAGCAGCCTCTCGACTCCGAGCATCATTGCGCACTTACTCCATCAAACAGCAGTGACCGCACCGCGGCGGCATGAAAATCGGCCTTGCCCGGCGCGAAGCTCGCTGACCAGTAGCGAATGACACCGTCCGTCTCTTCGATGACAGCGGTCAGCCCGACTTGGACCGGCCTCGGGAAGTCCGCATCGATCCGGGCGACCAGTTCGAACCACCTGGCGTTCCGGACTGTCTCGATGCTGACCCTCGCTTCCGCCTCGGCCATGCCGTCGCGATAATCATCGAACCGGTATGCCGCCCAGGCCCCTGACGGCGAGAAGTTGAACTCGCGGTAGCTGCTCCCTTCGCCGCCGACGAACAGTTCAAAGCAGCTGGTCTGCCAGAGGTCATCGGCGCGCGCAGGCGAGGCGGGCGGCGGAATCACAAGCCGCGATACGTCGCCGATAGCCCTGAAGGTCGCCGTTGCGCCCAGAGGAGTGCGAACCAGCTCTCCCTCGACGGCCTGGATGGCGCCGGGGGGAGCGTCGGGATGGCGAACAAGGCGCTGCACCCGCCAAGCTATTGCTTGGCCTTCCGGTGGTTGCAACCGGCTGGACAGCCGCTAATCGGCTTTCAATGAGCGAATTCAAGTCTTCCCTGCTGCGCCTCCTCGAGGAACGCGGCTATATCCACCAGCTGACCGATGGCGCCGGGCTGGACGAACTCGCGTCGCGCGAGGTCATTCCCGGCTATATCGGGTTCGACGCCACGGCGCCTTCCCTGCACGTTGGCAGCCTGGTGCAGATCATGATGCTCCGCCGGCTGCAGCAGGCAGGGCACAAGCCGATCGTGCTGATGGGCGGCGGGACGACCAAGGTCGGCGACCCCTCGGGGAAGGACGAAAGCCGGCGCTTGCTGGCGCCGGAAACGATTCAGGAGAATATCGCCTCGATCTTCCGGGTTTTCGAGCATTTCCTGGCATTTGGCGATGGACCGACCGACGCAGTCATGGTCGACAACGCCGAGTGGCTCGACAGGCTGGGCTACCTGGACCTGCTAAGAACCGTTGGCCCCCATTTCACGGTCAACCGGATGCTGACCTTCGATTCGGTGCGCCTGAGGCTCGAGCGTGAACAGCCGCTCACCTTCCTCGAGTTCAATTACATGATCCTCCAGGCCTATGACTTCCGCGAGCTCTCCCGGCGCATAGGGTGCCGGCTGCAGCTTGGCGGCTCGGACCAGTGGGGCAATATCGTCAACGGCATCGAACTCGGTCGCCGGATGGATGGCGCCGAGCTGTTCGGGCTCACCACTCCCCTCATCACGACCGCTGACGGCGCCAAGATGGGCAAGACCGCAAGCGGTGCCATCTGGCTCAATGCCGACCAGCTTCCCGCCTATGATTACTGGCAGTTCTGGCGGAACTGCGCCGATGCCGACGTCATTCGCTTTCTCAAGCTGTTCACGGACGTCCCGCTGGAGAGGATCGGCCAGCTGGCCCGGCTCGAGGGCCAGGAAATCAACCAGGCGAAGATCGAGCTCGCCAACGAGGCGACGGCGTTGCTTCACGGCCGCGAGGCAGCGAAGGCCGCCGCCGAGACTGCCCGGCGGACATTCGAGGAAGGAGCCGCTGGCGAAAATCTTCCACGTCTCGAGGTCCCCGAAGGCACGATCGGGATCGTCCAGGCGCTGACCGCGATTGGATTTGCAGCGTCGAATGGCGAGGCGCGGAGGAAGATCGGCGAAGGCGCGGTCAGGCTCGATGGCGAGGCCGTTAGCGACCCGCAGATGGTCGTGAACGTCGGGTCCTCGCCGCTAAAGCTCAGTCTCGGCAAGAAGCGGCACGCGCTTCTCGTCCGCTAGCCACTTCGAAGCAGCCCGACGGCGGCATCGCGCTCGAAAAGGTAAAGGCACAGCCTCGCGGCCTCGCCCCGCTCGCTCGCCAGGCCGCCGTCGCGGTCAAGCAGGAGCCGGGCGTCCCCCTGCGCGACGTGGGCAAGCTGCTCAACGTCCTCCGGGCCAGCAACCCGGAATGTCTCGCCGCCCGACTGGCGCGTGCCGAGCACTTCACCGGGCCCCCGCAGCCTCAGGTCTTCCTCGGCGATGCGGAAACCGTCATTCGTCTCGCGCAGCAGTGCCAGGCGCGCCCTTCCCGTTTGGCTGAGCTTCTGGCCGCGCAGGAGAATGCAGCGGCTCGCCCCGCGGCCCCGGCCGACCCGGCCGCGGAGCTGGTGAAGCTGGGCAAGGCCATAGCGCTCTGCCCCCTCGACGATGATCAGGGTCGCATTGGGAACATCAACGCCCACCTCGATGACCGTGGTCGCGACGAGTATGGCGATCTCGCCACTTGCGAATGACGCCATGACGTCATCCTTTTCCGGCCCCTTCATCCGTCCATGAACGAGACCGACCCGCGCAGCCCCGAATTGCTTTCGAAGCTGGGCGGCCCTTTCCTCCGCTGCCGCCGCGTCGATTGCCTCGCTTTCCTCGACCAGCGGGCAGACCCAATAGGCCTGGCCTCCACCGGCGATGTGGCGCCCAAGGCCCTCGACCACTTCCCCGAGCCGTGCATCGCTGACGACCAGGGTCTCGATCGGCGTCCGGCCGGGCGGCATCTCGTCGATGCGGCTGACGTCCATCTCGCCATAATGGGTGAGCGTCAGGGTCCTTGGGATAGGAGTTGCGGTCATCGCCAGCAGGTGCGGCGGATGCTCTGCCTTCTCCGACAGGAGCAGCCGCTGGGAAACGCCGAAACGATGCTGCTCGTCGATGACGATGAGGCCGAGCTTTCTATAGGAAACATGTTGCTGGAAGATGGCGTGCGTCCCGACCAGCATGTGGATCGACCCGTCCGCGAGGCCCATGAGGATGGATTCGCGGGCACGGCCCTTTTCGCGGCCGGTGAGGATCGCGACGTTGACGCCGATCGGCTCGCACTGCCGCTGGAGCGTCTGGTGGTGCTGCCTTGCAAGTATTTCGGTCGGCGCGAGCATGGCCGCCTGCGCACCAGCCTCGACCGCTTCGAGCATCGCCAGGACCGCCACCAGCGTCTTTCCTGATCCGACATCGCCCTGGAGCAGCCGGAGCATTGGCCTCGACTGGGCCATGTCGCCCCTTATCTCGCCGATCACCCGCTGCTGGGCACCGGTCAGGCGGTAAGGAAGCCGCAGCTTTCCCGTCAGCCGGCCATTGCCCTGAAGCGAAACGCCGCGCTTGCGCTGGGACACCTGGCGGAGCAGGAGCAAGGCCAGCTGGTTTGCAAAAATCTCGTCATATGCCAACCGCTTGCGGCTTGTTTCCGATGAAGGATCTGAATGAACGTCGGCGAGCGCCGAGCGCCAGGCAGGCCAGTGGTTGCGGGCGAGCAGCGAAGGCTCGATCCACTCCGCGAGGGTCGGAGCGCGCTCCAGCGCCGCCAAAGCGAGCTCTCGCATCTTCCGGTTCGAAATTCCTTCGGTCAGCGGGTACACCGGCTCCCGGAGCGGCAGTTCGCCGGCGCGCCCGGGCTCGACCACCTCGGGGTGGACCATCTGCAGTTCGCTGCCCCAGCTATCGAGCTTGCCGACAACCGTGCGCTGCTCGCCGAGGGGCAGCTGCTTCCTTGCCCATGCCGGGTTATTGAAGAAGGTGAGCGTCAGGCGATGGCCTGCACCGTCGAGGGCGATGATCCGCAGTGGAGCGCGGCCCGACCCCGACCTTGCTTCGACCGGGGTCACGTCGAGAATGAGGATCCGACCGATCATGGCCGGGCTGGCGGACGGGACTCGCATCCGCTCGATGACGCCGCTCGGCAGGTGATAGAGGAGGTCCACCGCCCGGGTCAGCTCGAGCCGGCCAAGCCCCCGGGCAATCCCGGGGCCGACGCCCTTGAAGGATTCCACCTCTGCGAAAAGTGGGTTCAGCAGTTCCGGGCGCATGTCAGCGCTGTTTGCGGCCCGACTGCCGGCACCGCCGAGCCAGCGGGCGAGCGGCTCGCCTTGGTCGTGGATCTGCGGTGCGGCTGCCTGGGCGGAAGATCATGGGATTGCCACCCTAGCGCGCGTTAATTGGACTGCCTACATGGATGGCAACCAGCCCGCCCGGATTTCCGCAGCGGGCCATTTCGTGCTGGAGAAACGATCGTCATGGACGAGCTTTTACGGGCGCTCAAATATCGGGCCTGGCATCGCGGCACCCGCGAGGCAGACATGATGATCGGTGGATTCTTCGACGCTCACCACGAGAGCTGGGGTCCGCATGAGCGCGCCTTGTTTGCAGCCCTTCTTGCCGAGCAGGATGTTGACATCATGGCCTGGGCGATTGGAACGCAGCCGGTCCCGGAGCGCTATCAAGGTCCAATGATGGACGCGTTTCAGCGCCTCGATTTCATCAAGGCGAACAAGTGAGCGAAGCACTCGACCTCATTCTCAAGGCCAGGTCCCCGCTGACGCTGGCCGGCGTCCCGGCCGGGTTCCTGCCCTGGCTTGCCGGCGACCTTGCGCGAGCCGCGCATGGAACAGGCGATGGTGGGCGGGCCGTCATCATTGCCGCCGACGAGGGCGCGATGCGGGCACTTGCCGACACGGTCCCGGTGTTCGCTCCGGAAGTGGAGGTATTGAGCTTTCCCGCCTGGGACTGTCTTCCCTACGACCGTGCCTCGCCTGCCCTTCGGGTCATGGCCGAACGGCTGGCCACTCTCGAGAAGCTGCAGGCCAGGCGCACGGGGCCGCAGCTGCTCATCGCGACCGCCAACGCGGCAACCCAGCGAATACTGACCCCGTTCAGGATCCGGCAGCTGACGCGTCGTCTTTCCGAGGGCGAGCGAATTGACCGCGACCGGCTGGTCACGATGCTCCAGGCAAATGGATACCAGCGGACGGACGCGGTCCACGACGCGGGCGAGTTCGCGGTTCGCGGGTCGATCGTTGACCTCTTCCCGGCCGGCGAGGCATCGGCAATCCGCCTCGATTTCTTCGGTGATGAAATCGAGACGATGCGCCGCTTCGATCCCGCCGACCAGCGGAGCACCGGCAAGGCGGAAGCTTTCACGCTCATGCCCGCGAGCGAGGCATTGCTCGACGAGGAAAGCATCAAGCGGTTCCGCGCCCGCTACCGTGAGCAGTTCGGAGCCAACGCCACCGGCGACCCGCTCTACCAGGCGATCAGCGATGGTCGCCGTCTTGCCGGCATGGAGCATTGGCTCCCGCTGTTCGAAGACCGGCTGGGGACCTTGTTCGACCATCTCGGTGAGCACGACATCTTCGTACGCGACTCCAACGTCGACGGCGCCCTCGAAGCGCGCCACGAGGCAATCGAAGATTATTTTGCGAACCGCGAAAGGGCGATGGTCGCAGAGCCGGGGAGCTATCGACCGCTCGCGCCGTCCGCGCTCTACATTTCGGGCAAGGAGTGGCGCTCGGCTCTCGAGGAAAGACCGATCCACCTTGCCACGCCCTTCCCCCAGCCTGAAAGCGGCAAGGTTATCGCCTTTGGCGTCGAGGGACCTCGAGATTTCGCGCCCGAGCGGGCCCAGAATGCGAATGTCTACGATGCGGTCGCAAAGCATGTAGCGAAGCTGGTCAAGGCCAGGAAGAAGGTCGTCCTAGCCAGCTACACGGCCGGAGCCCGCGAGCGCCTTGCAGGCCTGCTCGAGGACCATGGCCTGAAGCGGCTGAAACTCGCCGACAGCTGGCAGCAGGCGCTCGGCGCCAGCGCGGAAGCGGCGCTTATCGTCCTTCCACTCGACCATGGGTTCACAGCGCCTGATGTGGCGGTGCTCACCGAGCAGGACATGCTCGGCGACCGGCTCGTCCGCCGCAAGCGGCGGCGCAAGGGCGCGGACGCCTTCCTAGCCGAACTCGCGGCTCTCTCTCCGGGCGACCTCGTCGTCCACATGGAGCATGGCATCGGCCGCTACGAGGGCCTGACCTCGGTAATGGTCGGAAAGGCGCCGCACGACTGTGTCGCCCTGACCTATTCCGGCGGCGACAAGCTCTACGTGCCGGTGGAAAACATCGACGTCCTCTCGCGCTATGGCGGAGCGGGCGACACTGCCACGCTCGACAAGCTGGGCGGCGAAGCCTGGCAGCGACGCAAGGCGCGGATGAAGGAGCGGATCCGCGAGATAGCCGGCGATCTCGTGCGCACCGCAGCGCTAAGGGCCACGAGGCCCGGCCAGGTCGCTCCGGTCGACCAGGCGAGCTATCCCCAGTTCGTCGATCGCTTCCCCTTTGAAGAGACGGATGACCAGGACCGGGCGATCGCGGAAGTGCTCGGGGACCTTGAGAGCGGAAAGCCGATGGACCGGCTGGTCTGCGGAGACGTCGGGTTCGGCAAGACCGAGGTGGCGCTTCGAGCGGCATTTGTCGCCGCCATGGCAGGCTACCAGGTAGCGCTGATCTGCCCGACGACCCTGCTCGCCCGCCAGCACTACCGCAACTTCCTCGATCGATTCCACGGCTTTCCAATGGAGATCGGGCGCCTCTCGAGGCTGGTACCGGCAGCAGAGGCAAAGGCCACCCGCGAGGGCCTGGAAAATGGCAAGGTGGACATCGTCATCGGGACCCACGCCCTGCTCGGG
The DNA here is from genome assembly GCA_032907585.1 of Sphingomonas sp. GTDB lineage: Bacteria > Pseudomonadota > Alphaproteobacteria > Sphingomonadales > Sphingomonadaceae > Sphingomicrobium. The sequence goes on from JAJJPO010000213.1 coordinate 9,790, forward strand.
CGCTCGAAGTCGTAGAGCGCGACGCGCCAGAGACGCCACGGATCGCCCGACTTGTGCCGCGCCATCCAGAGCCCGAGCAGGGTGTTGGACGCCGTCCCGCGATCGTGATTCACATACATCACCGG
>JAJJPO010000214.1:0-9844 GCA_032907585.1 Sphingomonas sp.
TCCAGTCGTTGCGGTGCTGCCAGAGCCCGGACAGCCGGACCGCGAACTGCTCGCCTGCCTCCGCGCCCACTGCTCCTTCGGCGTTGATCGTCCCATAGCTTCCGTAGCTGACCCGGGCATAGTTGCGACCCTGGCCCGGCTTTACCGTGTCGAACTTGACGATGCCTGCCGGCGTATTGCGCCCGAACAAGGTCCCCTGGGGTCCGCGCAGGACCTCGACGCGGTCGACGTCAAACGCCGGGAAGCCCTTGAGGATCGGGTTTTCAAGGACGACGTCATCATAGACGAGGCTGACCGGCTGCGATGCATTGAGGTCGAAATCGGTGTTGCCAAGGCCCCTGATGTAAAAGCGCGGGAAGGTTCGGCCAAACGAGCTCTCGATATTGAGGCTCGGAACGCGGCCCGAGAGTCCGCGAATATCCGCTCCGCCCGAGCTTACCGCGGCAAGCGTCTCGTCACTGACGGTCGCGACCGAAAGCGGGATGTCCTGGAGATTCTCGCTCCGGCGGGTCGCGGTGACGACGATGTCGGCAACGCCCGTGCCCGGCTCTGCGCTGGGCAGGGTGTCGTCCGCGGCCGGCGTGTCCGTGTCGCCGGTTGCCTGGGCGAGGGCGGGTGTCGCTGCGAATATGCAGGCGGTTGCAATTGCAAGGAGCGAGGTCTGGGCAAAGCGCATCGTCATCTTTCCGGAAGAAGGAGCTTGCGGGCGGGCAGATGCAACGCCCCGCCCCGATGCCTTCAGCGCCTCTACGCGGCCACCACTTCGAGTCAATGTGACGGGGCCGTTACGGGAAATTTTAGGCAAGTGGTGCGCTTTGCCGGTCACAGCCCTCTGCCCGGAGGGAGAGGCTAGAAGCTGAATTCCTCGTAGACGTGCGAAACGTCGCCGTTCCACTCGCCATGGTAGCGCTCGAGCAGCCGGTCGGCGAAGGTGCTGCCGCTGGAAACCACCTCGCGAAGCGGATCGAGGAACCCTCCCTCATTGTCTCCGGCCGTGTTGAGTTCGGCGCGATCGGTCACGGCCGAGGCGATTTCCAGGACCTCACGGGCAAGGTCGCGCACCGTGCCGCCACCAGGCGACGGGGCATCGAGCGCAAGCCGCGGCACGGCGTGGCGAAGCTCCTCGCGTTCGGCGATGGTCCAGTTCCGGCAGAGATCCCAGGCGCAGTCGAGCGCGCTTTGCGAATATAGCAGTCCAACCCATAGAGCCGGAAGGGCGCAGATCCGGCCCCAGCGGCCGCCGTCCGCGCCGCGCATTTCAAGGAAGCTCTTCAACCGCACCTCGGGAAAGGCGGTCGAGAGATGATCGGTCCAGTCGACGAGGCTTGGCCGTTCTCCTGGAAGCGCCGGCAGCTTTCCCTCGAGGAAATCCCGAAAGCTCTGGCCGGCGGCGTCGATATACTTGCCGTCCCGGAACACGAAGTACATCGGGACGTCGAGCGCGTAATCGCAGTAGCGCTCGTAGCCGAACCCTTCGTCGAACACGAACGGCAGCATCCCGGTTCGGGCCGGGTCCGTGTCTTCCCAGATATGGCTTCGGTAGCTCTTGAAGCCGTTTGGCTTCCCCTCGGTGAAGGGGGAGTTGGCGAAGAGCGCCGTTGCGACCGGCTGGAGTGCAAGCCCGACACGGAACTTCTTAACCATGTCGGCTTCAGAACTATAATCGAGATTAACCTGAATGGTACAAGTGCGAAGCATCATGTCGAGGCCCAGCGTTCCAACGCGGGGCATGTGTCGAAGCATGATCTCGTAGCGGCCCTTGGGCATGACGGGCAGGTCGGCCCGGCTCTTGTCCGGCCACATGCCAAGGCCCAGAAAGCCGAGCCCGAGGCGATCGCCAATGGCTTTCACCTGCTGGAGGTGGCGACCGCTCTCCGCGCAGCTTTCGTGAAGGTTCCTGAGCGGCGCGCCCGAGAGCTCGAGCTGGCCGGCCGGCTCGAGGCTGATCGTCCCGTCGGTGCCGGTAAGCGCGATGACCTTGCCGTTCTCTTCCACCGGCTGCCAGCCGAACTCGGTGAGCCCGAGCAAAAGGTCCCGGATGCCGCCTTCCTCTTCCCAGCTGGGGGCACGATGATCGCTGGTGCGGTAGACGAACTTTTCATGCTCGGTGCCGATGCGCCAGCTGTCGCTAGGTTTCTCGCCGCCGCGAAATATTGTCAGGAGATCCTCGCGGGTCTCGATAAGCGGGCTTTCGCCGGTGTCGGTACGCTGGGTCATTGGCGCGCGCCATTAGCCGCGCGCCGAAACCTGCGCCAGCACTTCCTGCTTATGACATGCCGAGCTGCGTTTATCGCCAGTCTCCCACGGCGGTCATCCAGGCCGCAACGGCTGCAAGCGCCGCGGTCTCGGCGCGGAGGATCCTTGGCCCGAGGCTGATGGCCCTGCAGCCAGGCGATGCCCGGATCATCTGCGCCTCCTCCGGCGTAAAGCCACCCTCCGGGCCGGTCAGTATCAGCGCCGGGCCCGGGGCAAAGGCGCTTGCCGCGACCTCGCCCCCGCTTTCATCCGCGAAGTACAAGGTGCGCCCCTCGTCGAGGCCGCCCAACAGACGTTCGAGAGGCCGCGGCTCGTCGATCGGCGCGAGCGCGGTCCTTCCGCACTGTTCCGCCGCCTCGATGATGTGCGCCCGCAACCGGCCCAGATTGAGCCTGTCGACGATCGTCCGGCGAGTGATCACCGGGAGCAGGCGCGCGACGCCAAGCTCGACGGCTTTTTCGACCAGCCAGTCGACCCGGCCCTTCTTCACCGGGGCAAAGGCGAGCCACAGGTCCGGCACGCTTTCCTGCGGCCGCGTCGGCTCGAGGACCCTTAGCGTCATGTGCCTTCGTCCAGCGTCACTGACCTCGGCCAGCCATTCGCCCGACTCGCCGTCGAAAAGGAGCAGCTGGCTGCCGGGCTTAAGGCGAAGCACGTTCCCCAGATAATTGCTCTGGGCGGTTTCCAGATCGATCTGCGCGCCGCTCCCCTGGATCTGGGCCGTGAAGAGGCGGGGGAGGCTTTTCGGGGGCCAGGCGGGAATTGCGGGCATTTGTCGATTGGTAGCGGCGTTGGGAACGGGCGTCACCGTCAAGCTTTTCATCGCTCGTGACGCTGTTGCAACGAAAGGTGGCCGGTGGCTGGTGAGCATTTGAAGCCGATCCTTGCCGTCGGGCGGAACTGCTGGCGCATATCGCGGGCAGATCGCGCGACGGTCATCGTCGATGCTTGCGACTATTATCATTTCATCAGCATCGCGATGGCCGCGGCCGAGCGGCGCGTCCTGGTCGTCGGGTGGGACTTCGACACGCGAATTGCACTCGACCCCGACGACAATGGGAAGGGCGAGACGCTTGGCCATTTTTTCCTTCGCCTCGCCAGGCAGAAGCCGGAGCGCGACATCGATATCCTCAAGTGGAATTTCGGGGCATTGAAACAGCTGTTTCGCCCGGCGGCGCTTTACTGGCTCTACCGATGGTGGCGCACCCGCAGCATCGATTTCCGCTTCGACAGCGCCCACCCGCCGGGATGCAGTCATCACCAGAAGATCGTCGTGATCGACGACTGTCTCGCGGCCTGCGGCGGCATCGACATTTCAACCTGCCGCTGGGACACGAGCAGGCACCTCGACGAGGACGGCAGGCGAACTGGCCCGGACGGAAAACCGTACATGCCCTGGCATGATGCGACCATGCTGGTGATGGGCGATGTCGCCCGTGACCTCGGCGAGCTCGGCCGGGAACGATGGAAGACCGCGACGCGCCGGGACCTGGATGCGATCGAGCACTGCAACGACGACTGGCCCGAGGATCTTCCCGCCATGTTCGAGAATGTCGAGATCGCGATCGCCCGTACCCGCGCCGCCTATCGCGATCTAGAAGAGATCCGTGAAATCGAGGCGCTCGCCCTCGACCTCATCGCCGCTGCCCGACGCTTCGTCTACCTCGAGAACCAGTATTTCACCTCGGGCAGGATTGCCGCGGCGATCTGCACGCGGCTGGAAGAGGAGGACCCGCCCGAATTCGTGCTTGTGATGCCGCGGCGAGCCGATGGGTGGCTTGAGCAGAAAGCAATGGACGGTGCCCGGTTGCAGCTCATCCGGGCAATCGGACGCAGGGACCGTCTCAACCGCTTCCGGGTATATGTTCCCGTCACCGAGCACCGCGACCCGATCTATGTCCATGCCAAGGTCACGGTCGTGGACGACCGCCTGCTCCGGGTGGGCTCCGCCAATCTCAACAATCGCAGCATGGGCCTCGACAGCGAGTGCGACCTGGTCATCGATGCGGGCCTTGCAGCCAACCGCGGGTGCGAGCCGGCAATCACCGGGCTCCGGCACCGGCTGTGCGCCGAGCATCTCGGCTGCTCGCCCGAAGATTTCGAGGAGGCCGAGCGACGCCACGGGTCGATGCTCGCCGCGATCGAGGCGCTGCGCAGTGACGGGCGTTCGCTGGTCCCGCTGCCGATGGAGGAACTGGGGGCAGCAGAAGAGTTCATCGCTTCAAACGAGCTGCTTGATCCCGAGAGCCCCGAAGCGATGTTCGAGCCCGTCGCCCGAAGAGGGCTCTCGAGGAGCTGGGCGAAGGGCCGTGCCCTGATTTCCCGCCGGCTGTCGCGGCGCCGCGGGACCAGCTAGGCTGAAGGCACCCAGGCCTGGGTCACGAAAGCTCGCTTATCGCCATGTTGCGAAGCGGATGCTAGTCGGGTGCCCCATGCCAATCGACCTTATCTGCCTCGATGCCGACGATACCCTCTGGCACAACATGCGCTTCTTCCGCGCGACCCAGGACGCGCTGGTCAGGATGCTGGAGCCCTTCGTCGACGCCGGCATCGCCCGCTCGGCGCTGGACGCGTGCGAAGTGCGCAACCTGCGCCTTTACGGCTATGGGGCAAAGGCCTTCACCCTGTCGATGATCGAGACCGCGCTGGAACTGGGAGGCGATGATGTACCGGCGCCGGTGATCCGCGGCATCCTTGAGGCCGGCAAGGAGCTTCACGCCCACCCGGTCGAGCTGTTCGACGGGGTGGAGGAGACCTTGCACGCGCTTGCCGAGCGGGCGCGGCTCGTGCTTGTCACGAAGGGCGACCTTCTCCACCAGGAGGCGAAGCTCGCCGCCTCCGGGCTCGGCGACCTGTTCACCGGGATCGAGATTGTGAGCGACAAGCGACCCGCCACTTTCGACGGCATTTTCAGGCGCAACGCAGTCGAGCCGGACCGTGCACTCATGGCCGGCGACTCGATGCGCAGCGACATATTGCCTGCCCTCGAGGCGGGCGCCTGGGCCGCCTACATCCCGCAGCCGCTTGCCTGGAGCCATGAACAGCAGGCTCCGCCCAGTGACCATCCGCGCTTCGTCGAGCTCGGCTCGCTTGCGGCGCTGGTCAACTGGATAGACCGGGCAGAGGCTGCATGAACGAGCTCGTGCCGGACAGCGAACGCATCGGCCTGATCGGGGCGCTGCCGCGGGCAATCCGGCCCTATGCCTCGCTGATGCGGATCGACCGGCCAATCGGGACATGGCTCCTCTACTGGCCCTGCGCCTGGAGCGTCGCCCTCGCTGGAGTCGGCGGCAGGTGGCTGCTCTTCGCCTGGCTCCTCGCGGGCGCATTCGTCATGCGCTCCGCGGGTTGCGTCTATAATGATATCGTCGACCGGAAGCTCGACGCGCGGGTCGAGCGAACGAGGCTGCGACCGCTTGCCTCGGGACGGGTCTCCGTGAAGCAGGCCTGGGCCCTTGCAATCGCGCTGTCGCTGGCCGGGCTCGTCGTCCTCCTCCAGCTGTCGCCGGCTGCCCAGGCAATCGGGCTCGCGAGCCTGGTTCTTGTTGCAGCCTATCCCTTCATGAAACGCATCACCTGGTGGCCCCAGGCATGGCTCGGCCTCGTGTTCAGCTGGGGAGCGCTGGTCGGCTGGCCGGCGGTAACCGGGTCGTTCGCGCTTCCGGCGCTCGCTCTGTGGTGCGGCAGCATTTTCTGGGTGATCGGCTACGACACGCTTTATGCCGTCCAGGACATCGAGGACGATGCCCTCGTTGGCGTCAAGTCGAGCGCCCGGGCGCTTGGACAAAGGGTGCGGGCGGGCGTTGCGGTCTGCTACCTCCTGGCAATCGTCGGCTGGTCGATCGCGATCTGGCTGGTTCGACCAGATCCGCTAGCCTTATTGGCTCTCTTGCCGGCCGCGATTCACCTCGGCCGCCAGGCCGTCCTTGCCAGGGCCAGCGATGGGCACAAGGCGCTCCAGCTGTTCCGGTCAAACCGCTTCACCGGGCTGCTCCTGTTTCTCGGCTTTCTCGTGATTGGCTTGTCGTCGGTCGGTTGAGCGCCTAGGCGCACCGCCATGCTCGAACCGGCCGCCGCCCGCGACAGGGCCAATTCGCTCGTGGAACTCGCCTTGAAGAAAGGCGCCGACGCTGCCGATGCCGTCTATGTCGGAGAACGCTCCCAGGGCGTCAGTGTCCGGCTTGGCAAGCTGGAGGACGTCCACCGCAGCGAGGGCGAGGAGATCGGGCTGAGGGTCTTCATTGGAAGGCGCAACGCGACCGTCGCCTCGTCCGACCTGGCGCCAGATGCGCTGGGCACGCTCGTCGAACGGGCCCTGGCGATGGCCGCCGAGGCCCCGGAGGACCGGTTCGCCGGCCTGGCCCCGGACGAGATGCTGTTCCGGGGAGCCCCGGTCGATCTCGATCTCGACGACGGCGGGGATCCGGACCCCGCCGTGCTGAAGGACCGCGCCATGGCCGCCGAGGACGAGGCGCTCGGCATCAAGGGCATCACCAACTCGGGGGGCTCCGGTGCCTCGGCGTCGGCAAACATATTCGCGCTCGCCACCAGCCACGGCTTTTCGGGATCGACCCGCGCGACAGGCTACAGCAACTCGGTGAGCGTGGTCGCCGGCGAAGGCTCGGGAATGCAGCGCGACTATGCCTGGCACTCGGCGCGCCACCTCGAAGACCTCGAACCGGCCTCGGATATCGGTGCGAGGGCCGGTAAAAGGGCGGTTTCCCGGCTGAGCCCGGTCAGCATCCGGGCGGGAGTAATGCCGGTCCTGTTCGACCCGCGGGTCGCAACGACCCTCCTCGGCCACCTCGTCGGGGCGATTAGCGGATCGGCCATCGCCCGCCAGGCCAGCTTCCTTCTCGAGGCGCTCGGCACCAGGGTATTTGCCCCGGGCATCACCATCCACGACGACCCGTTCCGCAAGCGCGGGCTTCGCAGCCGCGCGTTTGACGGCGAGGGCCTGCCGGTAAGGCCGATGAACCTGGTCGAGGACGGGGTCCTCACTACCTGGCTTGCGGACAGCGCAGCGGCGCGGCAGCTCGGTATCGCTCCTACCGGCCATGGCATAAGGGGCGTGTCGGGCTCCCCCGGCGCGGGGCCGGCCAACCTCCACATTGCTGCCGGCGAGCGAAGCCGCGAGCAGATGCTTTCCGGGATCTCGACCGGCATCCTCGTCACCGAGCTCATCGGGCAGGGTGTCAACGGCGTTACCGGGGACTATTCGCGAGGTGCGGCCGGCTTTCTCATCAGTGACGGGCAGATCGGCCCGGCCGTCGCGGAAATCACCATCGCCTCGAACCTCAGGCAGATGTTCGCGACCCTCGAGCCAGCGAACGACCTCCGGTTCCGTCGCGGGATTGATTCGCCAACGTTGCTCGTCCCCGAGATGACCGTGGCTTCCGCCTGATCGACAGACGCCGAAGCCGGTTGCTAGTCTGCTCCGACGGGCTCGACGCCGAGCCGCATGATCTCGATCTTCGGGCAGCGGTCCATCACCACCTGGAGGCCGGCGGCCTCAGCACGGCGTGCGGCGCTTTCGTCGATTACCCCGATCTGCATCCAGACCGCCTTTGCGCCGATTGCGATTGCCTCGTCCACGATCGCCCCGGCCTCGCTGCTGCGGCGGAATATGTCGACCATGTCGACCGGCTCGCCGATCTGGGCGAGTTCCCGCCAGACATATTCTCCGTGGACATGTTCGCCCGTGATGGTCGGGTTGACGGGGATTACCCGGTAGCCCTGGCCCTGGAGGAACTTCATCACGCCGTTGCTGGGGCGATCGGGCCGGTCGGATGCGCCCACCATCGCGATCGTCCTGACGCCCTTGAGCAGGTCGGCGATGTCCTCGTCCTTGGTCAGTGGCATTTCCATACCTCCTTCGTCCCTGGAAAATGCATCAGGCGCTGACTTTCTCCAGTTCATCCAGCAGGCGCTCGGCGATTGCCCGGAATGCGTCGGCGGCAGGCCCGGGCTCGCCGGCAGGCGGGACCCCGGCGTCGGATGCGGTCCGCAGGCTGGCTGACAGTGGGAGCCGTCCGAGGAAGGGTACGCCGAGCCGGGCTGCCGATTGTTCGGCTCCGCCCTGGCCGAACGGGTCGCTGCTCTCGCCGCAATGGGGGCACTGGTAGCCGGCCATGTTCTCGACGACGCCGAGCACCGGGACGCTCGTCTTGCCGAACAGGTCGATCGCCCGCCTTGCATCGATCAGCGACAGGTCCTGGGGCGTCGAAATGATGACTGCCCCCGCAGGCCGGGCTTTCTGGACAAGTGACAGCTGCACGTCACCGGTTCCAGGTGGCAGGTCGACCAGGATGAGGTCGGTGTCGCCCCAGTCTCCCTCGATAAGCTGGTTGAGCGCGCTCGTCGCCATCGGGCCGCGCCAGGCGAGCGCGGTCTCGGCGGAAACAAGCTGGCCGACGGAAAGAAGGCTGACATTCTTTCGGACTTCGACCGGGATCAGCTTCTCGCCCTCGGCTTCTGGCTTTTTCGAGGTGCCGAAGAGGGTCGGCTGCGAGGGGCCATAGATGTCCGCGTCGATCAGCCCGACCTTCTTGCCCATGGCGGCCAGCGCCACAGCGAGGTTGGCCGTAAGCGTCGACTTGCCAACGCCGCCCTTGCCCGAGCCGATGGCAACCAGCGTCCGGTTCGGTCTTGCCGCAGTAAGCGCGATACGCGCATCGCTGACCCCGGGAAGCAGGAGCGCGGCGTCCTTCAGGCGCCTTTCGAGCCCCTGGCGCTCGGTGGTGGAGAGGCCGCTCGCGTCGGCGACGATGGTGGCAACGCCACCAGCAAGCTTTCGGGAACGGATTCGCGTCGCTTCAGGCAGCCGGTCAAGCGCCGCCAGTTCATGGTCGTTGCTCATGGCCGGGCCCTTAGGCCGCTTTTCGACCGGTGGCACTGTTTTTTGGCCGAACCGCCCCTATTATGTAGCCCATGACGATTTTTCTCGGGTGGGCAGCGCGCGGACGCGCCTTCTTCAGTGACAGCAAGGGACCCTGGGGGTCTCGTCCCGGATCCGATGGTGACAAGGAGCCTCCCCGTGGCGAGGACCCGTCGCCGGGCCCCTGGGGTGAACAACCCCGGCGACGGGCCAGCAAGGGGGCGCCGGTGACCTCGCTCGACGAGTTCCTGCAGCGCAGCCGGAGCCGGATGGGCGGCGGCGGAGGCGGCTTCAATTTCGGCGGACAGTCCGGCCGCTCATTCTTCACCTGGGCGCTGATTGCGCTCGTCACGCTGTGGGTGCTGGTGACCAGCTTCCACAGCATCGACGGCAAGGAGCGCGGCGTGGTGACGCGCTTCGGACGCTACAGCCATACCCTGACCCCTGGCGTCGGGATCACGCTTCCAGCGCCGATCGACCAGGTGGAAAAGGTCAATGTCGACGAGATCCGAAACATCGACCTTGGTTCGGCAGCCGAAGAGACGCTGATGCTCACTGGCGACCAGAACATCATCGACATCGCCTACCAGGTCCGCTGGAATATCCGCGACCCCGAGCAGTTCATCTACGAACTGGCGGCTCCCGAGGATGGGATCAGGCAGGGTGCCGAAGGCGCCATGCGCCAGGTCATGTCGCAGGTCGGCATCCAGG
>JAJJPO010000215.1:0-9778 GCA_032907585.1 Sphingomonas sp.
AAGCGCCCGGTACCGCTCGGCTGCACGGGCCTGGCGGCGGAGCGCGGAGGCGCGCGCTTCCTGGTCACTCAGCAGCTCGTCAAGCCGCAGCAGGTTCTGCTCGGTCGCGCGCAGCTTCTGCTCGGCGTCCTTGCGCCTTGCATGAAGCCCGGAAATCCCGGCGGCTTCCTCGAGCATCATCCGCCGCTCGACCGGCTTTGCAGAGATCACCGCGCCAATTCGGCCCTGGCTGACGAGGGCCGGTGAATGGGCGCCCGTCGCCGCGTCGGCGAACAGGAGCGCCACGTCCTTCTGGCGAACATCCCGGCCATCGAGCCGGTAGGCAGACCCCGCGCCGCGCTCGATGCGCCTGGTAACTTCGCTTTCGCCGCCACCGTCATTGTCCGCGTCGCTGGCAGTCCGCTCGATCAGGAGCGAAACCTCGGCGAAGTCGCGCGCCGGCCGGGTAGCCGTCCCGGCAAAGATGACATCCTCCATGCCGCCGCCTCGCAGCGACTTGGGGGAAGCCTCGCCCATCACCCAGCGTATGGCCTCGAGAAGATTGGACTTGCCGCAACCATTGGGGCCGACCACGCCGGTCAGCCCCGGTTCGATCCTGAGTTCCGCAGGCTCGACGAAGCTCTTGAAGCCGCTGAGTTTCAGCCGGCGAAAGCGCAACTATCTACCCCCCTGGGAGCCATGTCAGCCGCCAAGCGCTTCCTTGATCTTGGGCTCGAGCAGGTCCCATCCGGCGACCTGTTCGACCAGCGAGCCGTTGATCACGCGAGAGCCGGAATCGGGCAGCAGCACGACGGCGACGGCATCGCTCGTCATCTGCACCAGCTGGTCGACCTCGGCCTGGTTGGCGAGGCACTGTTCGGCCTTGGCGCGAGGGACGCCGCGCATCGAGACATATTGCTTGAGACCGGCGAGGTCCGCGATCGCCGAGAACTGCTTCGCGGGCGGCTGGTTCTGCAGCCCCTGAAGCGTTGCCTGGTCGGCCTGCTGCGCCTTTCCGATCCAGTCCTTCTGGTCCGCGAACAGGTTGCGGGTCAGGCCAAAGAAGCCCGCTTCCCCGGCGCATCGCGCGAGGAGCGAGGCGGTCATGTCGAACGGGTCGCGCACGTAGTTGCGGAATTCCCAGCTGACGAGGCCCTTCTTCACATAATTTTCGATGAGAGGCTTGCCGCCTTCCTCGTCGAACGCTGCGCAATGCGGGCAGGTCATCGAGCCAAATTCGACCAGTTTCACCTTGGCGTCGGGGTTGCCCATGAGGAACCCACCCTCCGGCGTCTGGGTGACGATGGTCGACCAGTCGCCATTGTTCGGCGCGGGGACCGGCGCGGCGGTAACCTCGGGGCCGTTCGACGTCGGGGCGGATGATTTTTCCGCATTGCAGGCGCCAGCGAGCAGCGCCGCGGAGGCGAGGAACAGGACAGAAATTCGCATGGGTGTCATTTGCTCCGGATGATTGGAATGGAAGGAACCGAAATATCGTCCACTGCAGGAGTTCCGCTTGATCCTGCCAGCTTTGCAGCAAGCGACTCAAGGCAGGCACGAAGCTCGGGATCGGCGATCTGCCGCAGGCCCTCACCCAGCTCCCGCGGAATTGCCGCCGCGGGAGGACGCTCGGGCCTGGGCTCTGGCTTGTGCGCGCGTCCCTGGCGAAACACGACCCTCGCCACGGCTTCATGACCGAAGAAACGGTTGACGCGCTCGATGATGAGCGGACCAAGGTGCTGGATGAGCGGCGCGTGCGCGCCGTCGACGCAAAGGGTGAGCGTTCCACCGGCCTTTCGCCCAGCGGGAAAGCGGATCGACTCGGGCGATGACACCTTTGCGTAGCGCTCGCCCACGATCTCCGCCCAGCGGCTTACCACGGCGCCCTGGACAAAGCCGAAGCGCCGGAAGGAAGTGCCGGCAATGTCGGAAACAAGGTCGCCGCAGGCTCTCGCTGAGCCCCGGCGCGCCTCGGTGGACCGCACGCGCGGGCCATTCTTCTTGGATTCGGAACGCTGGGACTTCGCCATTTGCGCGGACCATGCCATAGCGTTTTCATGCCCGCCAGTGCTGCAAGGCAGCTTCTTTCCCATTATGACGATCACGCGAGGGCCTTGCCGTGGCGTGCCCCGCCTGGCGAACCGCCGCCAGAGCCATATCTGGTGTGGCTGAGCGAAATCATGCTCCAGCAGACCACCGTCGCGACGGTGAAGCCCCGCTTCCGCCGCTTCGTGGAGCGCTGGCCAACCATAGAGGCGCTGGCGGCCGCTAGCGACGAGGAGGTGCTGAGCGAATGGGCGGGGCTTGGCTATTATGCGAGGGCACGCAACCTCATCGCCTGTGCCCGGCGCGTCGCCGAACTCGGCGCTTTTCCGCGTTCCGAAGCGGAGCTTCGCAAGTTGCCAGGCGTCGGCGCCTATACCGCAGCTGCGATTGCGGCGATTGCCTTTCGCCAACCGACCGTGCCCATAGATACGAATGTGGCGAGGGTCATGGCCCGCCTTCACGGGATCGCCCGGCCGCTCGCCAGCGCGATTGGTGACATCCGGCTGCGGGCAAGAGAGATGGTGCCGGCCGACCGACCAGGTGATTTCGCGCAGGCGATGATGGACCTTGGCGCCAGCCATTGCCGATCGCGCGGGCCGAACTGCGGGCCCTGCCCGCTCGCGGGAAGCTGCCTTGCCCGTGCAAGCGGGAACCCAGGGGCTTTTCCGGCGCCTCCCCAAAAGCGGCATCGGCCGCACCGGCACGGCATTGCCTGGTGGACGCAAAGGAATGGGGCGCTGTGGCTGGTCCGCCGGCCCGCAAAAGGAATGCTTGGCGGGATGGCAGCGCTGCCCGGGCCCGCCTGGGACAGCAGCGCGCCGGTAGAGCCGGGACTGGTGACCATCCGCCACGGCTTCACTCATTTTACGCTCGACCTCCACGTCGTTCCGGCCAGGGAACCAAGTGGCGATGGCTGGTGGCAGCCCATTGGCGGGCTTACCGAGGCTGGCCTACCTACCCTTTACCGCAAGGCAATCGAGGCCATGCTCAACCAAGAGAAGCAGCTTGCAGCCTAATCCCTTCTTCTCCGGCGAAGGCCTAGACCGGGCCGACCGGCTTCGCGGCGAACCGGAAGCCGTCATTGCCTTGCAACGCTCACCCGAGGCTCGCCAGCTTGCCTGGGAAAACGAGGCGCCCGCCATTGACGAAGAAGGCCGCCTGCGCTGGGAAAAAGTCGAGGGCGTGCTGCCGCTATTCCTCGGGTTTCGCGGCGGAACACCCCTTTTCTCGGCGCTGCCCGAGGGAATGCCGCCGACCACCGCCTATAGCCATTTCCAGCTGCTGAGCCAGCTTGACGCCGAGGACGCCCCGGTCTTCGCCGCCGCGCTCAGCCTCGCCAACTGGCACCGGCGCCATGGCTACTGCCCCGCCTGCAGCAGTCCCACCGACCCCAACCGCGGAGGCTGGTCGCGGATATGCGGATCGTGCGGCGCCGAACATTATCCGCGCGTGGACCCGGTGGCGATCATGCTGGCCGAGCATGACGGCCGGCTGCTGCTGGGGCGCCAGCCGCAATATAATCCCGGCCGCTATTCGGCGCTGGCCGGTTTCATCGAGCCGGGCGAGACGATCGAGGCGGCAGTCGCCCGCGAACTGGAGGAGGAAGCCGGGATCAAGGTCCGCAACGTCCGCTATATCGCGAGCCAGCCATGGCCGTTTCCCAACACGCTGATGATCGGGACCTGGGCCGAGGCGATCGATGATTCGCTCACCATCGACAAGATGGAGCTGGACGATGCCCGCTGGTTCACGCGCGAGGAGGTGGTCGCTGCGCTCGAAAGACAGCCAAATACTGCCTTCGAGGCTCCGCCGCGAACGGCAATTGCCCATACGCTGCTTCAAGCATGGGCCGATGGCTTGAAGTAAGTTGGAGTGGGCCTTAAAGCCACGTTCAAATTTCCAACCATCTTCCGGCTAGGCCGCGCGGGGTTTCATGAAGGATCGCCAGAACACCATCAATGGCTGGGTATTGTTCGCGGGTGTCGTCGCGCTTGGCGCGTCGATCGTCACCGGTGAAATTTTCAAGGGCGAACGCCCGGAGAAAATGGGATACCCGATCGAGGGCGTCGAGGTCGAAGGCGCGAGCGCCGAGGCTGAGCAGCCAATCGCATTCTACCTTGCAAGCGGGGACGCAGCCAAGGGCGAGCAGGTCTTCAAGAAGTGCGCTGCCTGCCATAACGCCGACCCGGGCGGCGCCAATGCGCTTGGACCGGCGCTGTTCGGAACGATGGGCAAGCCCATCGCTGGCCACCCGGGCTTCGCCTATTCGGACGCCCTGAAGAGCGTGGGCGGCACCTGGGGTTGGGACAATATGTCGGATTGGATCGCCAATCCGAAGAAGTTCGCGCCGGGGACCAAGATGACGTTCGCCGGGCTTTCAAACCCCCAGGACCGTGCCGACCTGCTGCTGTTCCTCAACTCCCGTGGCGGCACGCTGACGGTTCCGCCGCCCCCGGCTGCGACTCCCGAGGCATCGGCTGACCAGGCGGCCGCGGAGGCCGATGATGCCGGCGCGCAGAAGGCGGAGAATGAGCCCGTCCTCAACGAAGCCCAGGCTGCGAAGGGCGGAAGCACGCTGGCCGGCGAAGGCGCCCCGGGCGAGGCACCTGGCCAGTAAGCCGGTCCCGGCGAGTGGCATGCCCCGGGAAACAGGCATGCCACCGCATCGCACGGGGAAGTGAACCTGGCTAAAGCGGCTCCTCGCCGCGTTTCTGCCCTGCGACCTTGAGGGGCCGTGGGGCCTTGTCAGCAAACCTCATAGTGGCGGCAGACGGCGTTCCACGCCTCCTCTGCGGTCTCCACCCAGGTGAAGAGCTCGACGTCGTGGGGGCTGATGACGCCTTCCTCGGCGAGCGCGTGGAAATCGATCACCCGCTCCCAGAACTGGCGGCCAAACAGAAGGATCGGCAGCGGCCGCACCTTGCCGGTCTGGATCAGCGTCAACAGCTCGAAGAACTCGTCGAAGGTTCCAAATCCTCCCGGGAAGACCGCGACTGCCCGCGCGCGAAGCAGGAAGTGCATCTTGCGCAGGGCGAAATAGTGAAACTGGAAGCTGAGGCTCGGGGTCACGAAGCCATTGGGAAGCTGCTCGTGCGGAAGCACGATGTTGAGGCCGATGGATTCCTTGCCCTCGTCATGTGCTCCGCGATTGGCCGCTTCCATGAAGCTTGGCCCGCCGCCCGAGCAGACGACAAAGTGGCGCTTGCCGTCCTCGTCGACTGGAAAGCGGCTCACCCGCCGGGCCAGTTTGCGCGCCTCGTCATAATATTTTGACTTGGCGACCAGTCGCTCGGCCACCTTGCGATCCCAATCCGTCCTGGCCGCGTCGAGAAGCGCCTGCGCCTTGGCCGGTTCGGGGACCCGGGCCGAGCCGTAGAAGACAAAGGTCGAGGCGATGTTCGCCTCGTTCATCAGGAGCTCTGGCTTCAGCAGTTCGAGCTGGAAGCGGACCGGCCGCAAATCCTCGCGGAGCAGGAAGTCGGTGTCCTGGAAGGCCAGCCGGTACGCCTCGCTCTCGGTCTGGGGCGACGAGGGGACATGGGTTGCTGCCCTCGCGTCGGTCTTGGCTTCAGGGAAGATGCGCCTTGGAGGTTTTGGATCAGTCATCACGCCAGAGCGTTAGCCGCAGTCGCTGCCCGCGACCAGTGCCAAGCCGCGCGCCGTGGCCCCCCCGCGGGCACGGCAAATTTTCTTGCCCCAATTCAACCGCCCGGCGCTCCTTGCGGCAAGGGTCAGTAAACCCGCGCCTTGGGCTTGATATACTCGATCTCGTCGGTGAGCGTGTAGGCATGGACCGGGCGAGAGTCGATCTTGACGCCGCCCCCCTGGCCGCCCCAGCCGTCGAACCAGACGATGCTGTGCTTCATCCAGTTGGCGTCGTCGCGCTGCGGATAGTCCTCGCGCATGTGCGCCCCGCGGCTTTCCTTGCGGTTGGCGGCGCAGTGCATCGTCACCACCGCCTGGGCGATGAGATTGTCGAGTTCGAGTGTCTCGACGAGGTCGCTGTTCCAGACGAGGCTGCGGTCCGACACGTGGATGTCCGACATCTTGCCGTAAACCGCGTCGATCTTGGCCATCCCCTCGGCCAGCGTTCGCTCGGTACGGAACACCGAGCAATCCGCCTGCATCGTCCGCTGCATCTCCTCGCGGATCTTGGCAGTCGGGAGCGAGCCCTTGGCATTGCGAAACCGGTCGAGCCTAGTCAGCGCGAGTTCCGCCGAGTCCTGCTTCAGGAGCGGCTGGTTAACGCCCGGCTTGATCACCTCGGCGAGCCTCAGCCCGGCAGCCCGGCCGAACACCACGAGGTCGATCAGGCTGTTCGAGCCAAGGCGGTTGGCTCCATGGACCGAGACGCAGGCCGCTTCGCCGACGGCGAACAATCCCGGCACGACCGTGTCGGGATTTCCATCCTTCAGCGTCACCACCTCGCCATGATAATTGGTCGGGATGCCGCCCATGTTGTAGTGGACGGTCGGAACGACCGGGAGCGGCTGGCGGCTAAGGGCGCCGCCGGCGAGGATCTTGCCGGTCTCGGCGATCCCCGGGAGCCGCTCATGCAGGATCTTCGGGTCGATATGATCGAGATGAAGGTAGATATGGTCCTTGTGCTCGCCGACACCGCGTCCCTCGCGGATTTCCATCGCCATCGAGCGTGACACGACGTCTCGGCTGGCGAGGTCCTTGGCCGAGGGAGCGTAGCGCTCCATGAAGCGCTCGCCCTCGGAATTGGTGAGATAGCCACCCTCGCCGCGCGCGCCCTCGGTGATGAGGACGCCGACTCCATAGACGCCGGTGGGGTGGAACTGCACAAATTCCATGTCCTGGAGCCCGAGCCCGGCCCGAAGCACCATCGCGTTGCCGTCGCCGGTGCAGGTATGGGCCGAGGTCGCCGAGAAGAAGGCGCGGCCATAGCCGCCGGTTGCAAGAACCACGGCCTGGGCACGGAAGCGGTGAATTGACCCGTCATCAAGGCACAGGGCGACGAGGCCGCGGCAGACGCCGTCCTCCATGATGAGGTCGAGCGCGAAATATTCGATGAAGAAGTCGGCGTCATACTTCAGGCTCTGCTGGTAGAGCGTGTGAAGCATGGCATGGCCGGTCCGGTCGGCGGCTGCACAGGTCCGCTGCGCGGGCGGCCCCTCGCCCATGTTCTGCATCATTCCGCCAAACGGGCGCTGGTAGATCTTGCCTTCCCCGGTGCGGCTGAAGGGCATGCCGGCATGTTCCAGCTCGTAGACGGCCGCCGGTGCCTCGCGGCACAGATACTCGATCGCGTGCTGGTCGCCGAGCCAGTCGGAGCCCTTGACGGTATCGTACATGTGCCAGGTCCAGTGGTCGGGACCCATGTTGCCAAGGCTGGCGGCAATGCCGCCCTGGGCCGCGACCGTGTGGCTCCTGGTCGGAAAGACCTTGGTGACGCAGGCGGTCTTCAGCCCCTTCTCGGCTGCGCCCATCGTCGCGCGAAGCCCGGAGCCCCCGGCTCCAACGACGACGACGTCATAGACATGGTCGATGATCTTGTAGGCGTTCATTATGCGGCCGCTCCGAATGCGATCCTTGCCAGCGAGAAGAGCGCGATCGAGGCTCCCGCGACCGCCAGCATGGTCAGGACAAAATGGATGCCGATGCGCATCCCGTCATCATGGACGTAGTCGTCGACCGCGACCTTGAGCCCGTCGAGACCATGTTTGAACCCGATGATGACAAGCAGCGCCATCGGGATGGCGCCCCAGGGCGAGCCAAGCCACTCGGTCAATATGTCGAGGCTGAGCTCGGGCAGCATGACCAGCGAGAAGATCAGCCAGAGCGAGAGCAGGACGAGGGCGACGCTGGTGAAGCGCTCCTCGAGCCAGTGGTGCCCGCCCTGATGTGCCGACCCGAGGCCGCGGACCCTGCCCAGCGGCGTTGCGCTTTCGCCCCGGCTCATTCGCCGACTCCCATCAGGAACCACCAGGTGGCCGCGGTTGCGAGCAACGACCCGGCAAGGGTCATTACCGACCAGAAACGGTTGATTTTCAGCTCATATCCTGCGCCGGTGTCGAGAACGAGGTGGCGAAGGCCCGAGAAAAAATGCTGCCAGAAAGCCCAGGTGAGGCCTGCCAGGACGACGAGGCTCAGCGGGTGGCTGGCGATGGCAGTGAAGCGCTCATAGGCGACCTCGCCGCCGGCGATGGCCGCAAGCCACCAGCTGAGCAGTGCCAGCCCGACCACGGTTAGTGCGCCGCCGGTAATGCGGTGGAGGATCGAGACCAGCATGTGCGGTCCCCATTTCCAGATCGTAAGGTGCGGCGACAATGGCCGGGCGTGCTTGCTGCTCATGGGTTCCTAAACCGCATTGTCTAAAGGCACCGCACCCCTAGGGAGCATCCGGCCTCCTTGCAAGATTAGCGAGAGCTAACCCGCCTTTAACCATTGACCGTCCATAGCAGCGCTGAGGCGATGACGGCTGTCGTGGAGATTGTTGGACCAATGGCGAGCGTGGTTAAGGGAACGACGAGCGGCGAATATGACCTGGAGCGGAGCCTGCGCCTCTACGACGCGGGTGGTGACCTTCCTGCAAGGTCGCGCGAGCTTTGGTCACTGATCGGCGACGAGGCAATCGAACTGGCCCGCGAGTTCTGGCGCCGCTACGCCAAGTCTCCCGAGGTTCGCGACCGCTTCGATGCAAGCAAGATCGAGCAGCTTTCGCAGAAGATCCTTCCCTATGTCGAGAGCAAGTTCGACCGGCTCGACGAACCGGGCTGGGCCCGCCAGGCCCATGATTTCGTGTCCCGGGCGCTTGGCGCCGAGCTGACCCTTTCGACCCTCCTCGCCGGCCTCAATGCCGAGACCGAGGCCGCCTATGTCATCGTCAGGAGCAAGGTCAGCGACGAAGCGGAAGTCGTCCGTCATGCGCGCACCCTCTCCGAGGTCCAGGCGATCGAGATCGACTGCTTCATCCATCACGGGATATCCATCACCCGCCGGGAGAGCGAGGAGGTGCAGCAGCACCAGGCCGACGCTTTCAACAGCCGGGTGATGGGAGTGGTCCAGGACTGCACCCGCGAAAGCGAGCAACTGCGTGGCCAGGCGGTCCAGACCAGTTCCGCCGCCCGCGGCATGCTTGGCAAGACGAGCGAGGTCGCTGCGGCGGCTGAACAGTCGGCGGTGGCGATGCGGGAAGCAGCGCAGACCGCTGCCGGCCTCATCCGCGCGATCGAGGATGCCCGCTCGGAAGTCGAGATCGCCGCTGGTGTCGCCACCAGGGCCGGCGACCAGGCCGAGGTGGCGGTCAAGGTCAGCCATGCGCTCTCGAGCCATGTCGAGGCGATTGAATCGATCCTCGGCCTCATCCGCGACATCGCCGGACAGACCAACCTGCTCGCCCTCAATGCCACCATCGAGGCGGCCCGTGCAGGCGATGCCGGGCGCGGCTTTGCGGTCGTCGCCCAGGAAGTGAAGTCGCTCGCCGCCCAGACGGCCCGCGCCACTGACGACATCACCAACAAGATCACCGCCATCCAGCAGGCCACCCGCCAGACAGTCGAGGCCAACGGCTCGATCAGCACCACGGTCGAGGAAGTCCAGGCCTCGGCCGACCGCATCCGCGCCGCCATGGAGGTCCAGGCCCAGACGGTGACGATGATCACCGCTGCCGTCGACGAGACCGCGCTCGCCGCCGACTCGATGAGCTCGACCATCGCCGCGATCCGCTCCGAGACCGAGCAGGTTGCCAAGGATATCGACCAGGTCGAACAGGGATTTGGAAGGTTCG
>JAJJPO010000216.1:0-9744 GCA_032907585.1 Sphingomonas sp.
CGGGCGATGGTGGGGCAGCCGCGGGGCGCGCGATCTCAAGGTGTGCGCGCTGATCGGGCTCGGGGGCGGGGTGGCCTATGGCTACAGTATCGTCGCTACACTGGCACCGCAGATCTTCCCGGCGTCACTGAGGACGATGGGCGGGCTGGTGCCGGTCTATTTCGAGGCGGCGGCGGTCATCACGACACTGGTGCTGCTCGGCCAGGTGCTGGAGCTTCGCGCGCGATCGGCCACAGGGGCGGCCATCAGGGCATTGCTCGGCCTCGCACCGAAGACTGCACGGCGAGTCCGGGACGGCAGCGAGGAGGACATCCCGCTGGAGCATGTCCACGTAGGCGACTTGTTGCGCATTCGCCCCGGCGAGAAGGTGCCTGTCGACGGGATAGTGGTTGAGGGTCACAGCTCGGTCGATGAGTCGATGATCAGCGGCGAACCGGTGCCCGTCGAAAAGCTGCCAGGCCAGAAAGTTACCGGCGCGACCGTCAATGGCACCGGCAGTCTTCTCATGCGCGCAGAGCGGGTCGGCCGCGACACGATGCTGGCCCAGATCGTGAGGATGGTCGCCGATGCGCAGCGCTCCCGCGCTCCGATCCAGAAGCTGGCCGACAAGGTGTCGGCCTGGTTTGTGCCGGGCGTGGTGCTGGTGTCGATCGCGGCATTTATCGTCTGGAACCTGGTCGGTCCCGAACCGAGGCTGGCTCACGCGCTGGTGAATGCCATCGCCGTGCTGATCATCGCTTGTCCCTGCGCCTTGGGCCTGGCGACGCCAATGTCGATCATGGTTGGCACCGGCAAGGGCGCGACGGTCGGCGTGCTCGTCAAGAATGCCGAGGCGCTCGAGCTCATGGAGAAGATCGACACGCTGGTTGTCGACAAGACCGGCACGCTGACGCTCGGCAAGCCGAAGCTGATTGCCGTGAAACCGATCGATGGTTTTGACGAGGCGGAGGTGCTGCGCCTTGCAGCGGCACTGGAGCGCGGCAGCGAACATCCGCTTGCCGCAGCGATAGTAGAAGGAGCCCATGAGCGCGGACTCGAGCTTCAATCGGGCAGCGACTTCAAGTCGCTCACCGGCAAGGGCGTCACCGGGTCGGTCGAGAACCGGAAGGTTGCCTTGGGCAACAAGGCGCTCCTGGCCGACCTCGGCATCGACAGTTCCAGCCTGGAGGCCGACGCGGACCAGCATCGCGCCGAAGGCCAGGGCGTGATGTTTGTTGCCATCGATGGGAAGCTGGCCGGGCTGCTGATAGTCGCCGATCCGATCAAGGAGAGCGCAGCCGGTGCGGTTGCCGAGCTTCAGCGGGGCGGCGTTCACGTGGTGATGATGACCGGCGACAATCGTCGCACGGCCGAGGCCGTCGCCCGCCGCGTCGGAATCGACGAGGTGATGGCCGATGTCCTGCCCGATCAGAAGCAGGCCAAGGTCGCGGCATTGCGCAAACAGGGCCGCCGTGTCGCCATGGCGGGCGATGGCATCAACGACGCTCCGGCGCTTGCCGCGGCCGATGTCGGCATCGCGATGGGTACCGGCACCGATGTAGCCATGGAAAGCGCCCATGTGACGCTGGTGAAGGGTGACCTGGTGGGCATCGTCCGCGCCCGCAAGCTCAGCCGCGGGACGATGCGCAACATCCGCGAGAATCTCTTCTTCTCGTTCGTGTTCAACGCAGCCGGCGTGCCGATCGCGGCCGGCGTGCTCTATCCCTGGTTCGGCATCCTCCTCTCGCCGATCATTGCCGGCGCGGCGATGGCGTTCAGCTCGGTCGCGGTGATTGGCAACTCGCTGCGCCTAAACCGGGTGACGCTATGAAGATCGGCGAAGCCTCAACTGCGTCCGGCGTCAGCCAGCGGATGATCCGGCACTATGAGAAAATCGGCCTGATGCCTGCCGCGGCGCGACGAGAGTCGGGTTACCGTGATTATGATGGGCGGGATATCCATACGCTGCGTTTCATTGGCCGCGCCCGCGACCTCGGCTTTCCGATCGAGGAGATTCGGCAGCTACTGGCGCTTTGGAACGACCGTGACCGCTCCAGCGCCGATGTAAAGTCGCTGGCGCTTTCGCGCGCAGCGGAGCTCAAGCGGAAGGCTCGCGAGCTTGATGAAATGCGCAAGTCACTGGAGCATCTCGCGGCGCGCTGCCATGGCGACGACCGGCCAGATTGTCCCATTCTAGGCGGCCTGGAAGGCGACAATTGATTTCGGTCATTGTCCAGTCATCGCCCGGCCATTATGGCGCACGCATGCCCCTGGCTCTGCTAAGGATCATAGCCCTGCTCGCCCTTGTGCTGATGCCATTTGGCATGACCGGCGCACCGGCCATGGCGCAGCCCATGCCTGCCGGTCATTCAATGGCGCGGGCCGGTCACTGCGACGATCAAGCTGACCAGACCCAGGCGCCGTTGCACCAGTCACAACAAGTGCATTGCGCGATGTGCGCGGCGTTGCCGGCGAGCCCACCGCCCGCTTCCGCCGCCGATCTCCAGCAGACGGCACCGCGCATCATTGCACCTGTGTTCCCCTTCGACGGCATCGAGCTGGAGATCTCCACTCCACCTCCGAGACGTGGCTGAAAGCCAGAACTTTCACCAAATTGCATATTCTCGGAGATTACTAATGAAGACGATCATTTTTGGCGCATTCGCGCTAGCGCTTGCTGCTCCGGCGGCAGGTCAGGCCACTCCGGCCAATGACCCGCACGCGGGGCATGTTCAGCATCAGGCTGGCCAGCACCAGCAACATGAAGAGCATGCCAAGAAGATGGAAGAGATGCGCAAGCACTGCGACGAAATGATGAAGCATCACGGTAAAATGGACCACGGGGCCAAGTCGGGCACGACCGGCGCTCCGGCTACTGGCAATCACGCCGGCCATTAATCCGCTTCGGGGCGCCATCATCGGCGCCCCGATTTTTTCCCGAGAAACTTTTTTTATCTTGCGCTCGTATGGAGCGCGGAGATCCTGATGAATCACGATTTGATCATTGCCCGCCGGGCTTTTCTTGGCGGCGGCGCGGCGCTCGCGACTGCTGCCGCCCTTCGGCCTGCCTGGGCGAGCAGCGTAAGCCAGGGCGTCGCCGCCAAGGGATCAACCACCCTAGGCGGCGAAGAGATTCGCCTGACCGTCGACAAGCTCGCCTTCCCGGTCGACGGGCGCATCGGCCATGCCGTCGCCATCAATGGCACGGTGCCGGCTCCGCTGATCAGGTTGAAGGAGGGACAGAATGTCCGGCTGATCGTCGAAAATCGGCTGGACGAGGATAGCTCGATCCATTGGCACGGCCTTATCGTTCCGTTCCAGATGGATGGAGTTCCGGGGATCAGCTTCCCCGGCATCCGCGCCGGGACCAGCTTCACCTACGAGTTCCCGATCAAGCAGTATGGGACCTACTGGTATCACAGCCACAGCGGGCTCCAGGAGCAGTTGGGCCATTATGGCCCGATCATCATCGATCCGGCCGGCCCAGATCCCGTCCAATATGACCGCGAGCATGTGATCGTCCTTTCCGACTGGACCTTCATGCATCCTCACGGGCTGTTTACCCGGCTCAAGCAGGAGGGCGGGTTCTTCAACCGGAACCGTCGCACCCTGGCGGACAAGATGGGTGGCAAGCCGGACCCGCTGTCGCCCGAGGACGCCAGGATGTTCGCGGAAATGCGAATGGACCCGACCGACATCTCCGATGTCACGGCTGCCACCTACACTTATCTCGTCAATGGCCACAGTCCCACGGAGAACTGGACTGGCCTGTTCCGGCCCGGCGAGCGGGTCAGGCTGCGTCTCATCAATGCAGCCGCGCAGACCATTTTCAACGTCCGTATTCCCGGCCTCAAGCTGATCGTTGTTGCCACGGACGGGATCGATGTTCGTCCGGTCGAGATAGACGAGCTGCAGATTGGCAATGCCGAAACCTACGACGTCATCGTGGTGCCGGACAATCGCGCCTACACTTTTGTCGCAGAGGGTATCGATCGGTCGGGCATGGGCGTTGCTACCCTTGCTCCGAGCGCTGGAATGCGAGCCGCCATCCCGCCACTTCGCGAGCGGCCCACGCTTACGATGGCCGACATGGGAATGATGGACCATAGCGCGCATGGCGGCTCTGGCATGACGATGGACCATGAAATGCGTGACAAGTCCAAGGTCGACTTCAAGGTCGGGCCAGGCGTGGACATGATCGCACCGATGCCGATGAACCGGAATGACCATCCCGGCGTGGGACTGGATAATGTCGGGCACAAGGTGCTGACGCCCAATGACCTGGTGTCATTGAAGCCGAATGCCGACACCCGCGTCCCGACTCGGCGGATCGACATCCACCTGACCGGCAACATGGAGCGCTTCATGTGGTCGATGGATGGAGAAAAGCTGAGTGAGAACCCCGAGCCCTACCGCTTCGCCCGCAACGAGCGTGTTCGGCTGAGGCTCATTAACGACACGATGATGACACACCCGATGCACTTGCATGGCCACTTCTTCGAGATCGTGAATGGCAATCCCGGGCACCAGCCGCTGAAGCATACGGTGCGCGTGCTGCCCGGGAGCTTCATCGACCTGGACCTGACCGCGGATGCGCCGGGCGACTGGGCATTTCACTGCCACCTGCTCTACCACATGCATGCCGGGATGATGCGCGTGGTCAGCGTTCGACCCCTGGAAGGAGACGCGGCATGAGGACCTTTCTGATCCTCCTGCTCGCAGGGGCGGCGACGCCGGCTTTCGCTCAAGATGGCGGGGAGACGGCCCCCGCAGCTCCTGCTCCTGGTGCGACCTGCACGCCCGAGCACGCCGCGATGGGCCATTGCACGCTTGCCGTTCCCGAAACTCAGCCAGCGCCAGCCCCGCCGACAGGCAGTGCGACTTGCACGCCCGAACACGCCGCGATGGGCCATTGCAAGCTCCCGTCGCCAACGCCAGAGCCGGCGCAAGCGCCGCCGGTAAGCAGTTCCAGCTGCAGCCCCGAGCACGCGGCGATGGGACATTGCGCGCTGCCAACTGTTGCGCCGCACCCGGCGCCGGCTGCTTCCTCAAGCGACCCCGCATGCCCGCCGGAGCATGCGGCCATGGGCCATTGCAAGCCGTCGACGCCTACTGGACCGCAAACAGGAGACATGGACCCCCACGCCGGACATGGCATGGGCCAGACGACAACGACCGAGGTGCCGGTTGGGCCGCCGCCGCCCGAAGCATTCAGCGGGCCCCGACATGCGGCCGATGCCTATTACGGTGCGGACCAGCAGCGCGGCCGTAATATCTTGAGGGAGGAGCACGGCGGCGGAGCCTTTCACAAGATCTTCATCGACCGGGCCGAGACCCGCGTCCGCGACGGGCGCGACGGTTACCTGCTCGATGCCCAGGCCTGGTATGGCGGCGACATCGACAAGCTCTGGCTAAAGAGCGAGATCGAGGGTGACTGGGGCAAGAGGCTTGAACATGCCGAGGTCCAGGCGCTCTGGAGCCATGCGATCGGCCCCTGGTTCGACCTGCAGACCGGTGTCCGCTTCGACGCCCAGCCGGGACCGAACCGCACCCATGTCGTTCTCGGCGTACAGGGTCTCGCGCCCTATTGGTGGGAGGTAGAAGGCGCGCTGTTCCTCTCGAACAAGGGAGAGCTGACGGCTCGAGCCGAAGCCGAATATGACTTGCGCATCACCCAGAAGCTGATCCTCCAACCCCGCGCCGAGGTGGAGCTTTCCGCGCAGGACATCGACGAGCTGGGCATCGGCGCGGGCATCAGCGAAGCTTCGCTGGGAGCCAGGCTGCGCTATCAGATCTCGCCGCTCGTCGCGCCATACATCGGCGTCGAATATGAGCGAGCCTTCGGAAACACTCGCGATTTTCGTCGAGCTGAGGGCGACGATCTCGGCGGCTTCAACCTGCTCGCAGGCCTGCGGCTCTGGTTCTGATGCACCGTGCAGCCAGATCAGGAGGACATCCGTGCGCTCATTGACCCTGCTGTGGGGCCTGGTCCTGTTCCTGTTGATCGCCTCGTCGCCATCGCTTGCCCACAAGGAACAGAAGAAAAATCCGGCACAGACCGAACAGGTCATGGCGACACCAGTGTCGTCGGACGGCGCACACGACCCCGGCGCCATGCATGCCCAGATGGGCGAGATGATGGAACCGGCGGAGGACCGCTCGGAGATGTCGACGGTGGAGCGGCTCATGGACTGGTTCGGGCGGCTCCACCCGATGCTGGTCCACTTTCCCATTGCATTCCTTCCAGCGGCACTTGTCACGGCGGTCGTCGGAAGGAAGCGACCTGCCTTTCTGGCACCTGTCCAGTTTCTGGTGATCGCCGGCGGCATAGTCGCGCCACTAGCCGCGCTGCTTGGCTGGTTCGATGCTGGCTTTGACTATGCGACCGATGATTGGCTGCTCCAGTTCCATCGTTGGCTGGGGACCGGAATAGGTCTTGGCGCGTTGGGCTTGGCGATCTGGTCCTGGCGGAAGCCGGAGGCGAGTCAGGGCGCAGGCATGATTGCCGGACTGAGCCTGATCACCGTTTCCGTCGTCATCCAGGGCTGGTTCGGTGGAGCCATGGTCCACGGTATCGACCATATGAACTGGTGAGTGACGGGGGCTGATAATTGCCGGGAGAGCTGCGTTGGATCAGCATCAAGAGAAGATGAGCATGTCGTGGGGCAAGTTTGCAGCGATGATCGGGACTTCGGTCGTCGTGATGTTCTTCCTCATGTATCAGCTCGTCTACACTTGGGATCATGCTCACTTCAGCGTGAACCGGCTGGTCGCCTCATTGGTCATGGGCTGCGTCATGACCGTCATCATGCTCGGCTTCATGTGGCAGATGTATAAGGGACAGGGGGTAAAAGTCGCCGTGCTTGTTGGGGCGATCGCAGCTGGCGTGGCACTGCTCGCCGTCAATCGCGACCAGACTCTTATCGGCGACAAGGACTTCATGAATTCGATGATCCCGCATCACTCGATCGCCATCAACAATGCGCGCAAGGCAGACATTCGCGATCCCAGGGTTCGCAAGCTTGCTGATGAGATAATTGAATCCCAGGTGCGAGAAATTGCGGAGATGAAGATCCTGATCGACGACATCGAGAAGAATGGTCGTCGTGGAAAGGCGTCACTGCCGCCCCGCGAAGCTGCTGTGACGCCCGACATGCTTCCGAAAATTAGACAGGCCGTGAAATAGCAGTCGATTCAGCGAGCCGTAATTCCTGCCCCGCTTTCAGCGTAGAATGGATAATAGATGCTAAAACCGATTACGTGCGCCGCCACGATGTTCCTGATTGCCTCGCTTGCAGCCTGCGGCGGCACGGAAGCGCCGACCAACAACATGGCGGTCGAGAATGACATGAATTCCATGACGTCGGATCTCAACAACCCATTCGGCGCCTCAGAGATGAAGATGAAGGATGCGATGGCCACCGCCGTCGGCACCAACGCAGCCGATACCTGGGTCAAGAAAATGATCGAACATCACCGGGGTGCGGTCGAGATGTCGCAGATTCTGCTCAACCAGGGCATCACTGGCCATGTCGCGGACATGGCCCGTCAGACTATCGACAAACAGGGCAAGGAGATTGAGGCGCTCAAGAAGCTCGTTGCGTCGGGGAACGCGGATCCGGCGAGCGCCCAGCTCTATGCAGCCGCCGAGTCCCAGATGCACGACGCGATGATGGCAGCGAAAGGTGCCGATGTATCCGATACCTTCGTTCGCAAGATGTTGGAGCACCACAGGGGCGCTGTGGCCCTGTCAGACATTGCGCTCTCGAATGGTGCAACTGGTGCCGTCCGCTCGCAGATCGAGAAGACCAAGGCCGAGCAGCAGAAGGAGATCGAGCATATCGAGGGGATGCTAAGCGGCACGGCAACGGCCAGCGCCGAACCTGCATCTTCCGCGACGCAAACTGCGCCGACAGCACCGAAGGCGCCGGCTCCCGCGAAGCCGACTGCTGCCAAACCGTCGCCAGAGCCAGCGAAGCCAGGGCCGGAAGTGACCGCCGAGCCCAAGGCTCCCGCTCCCGATTGCGCGCCCGAGCATCGCGCAGCGGGACACTGCTGATCAGTCGCGGCTAAAACCCTGCGGGATGACTGCCTGCCCATTGACTAGCAGTCGCGGTTCGGCTTCGTTTTGGACACATCGCTCCGCCCCGTCGGTCGTTGCGAATATCCACTTCCACCTCGGGGCCAACGCTTCCGCCGATGCGACTTCATATTGCCGCCCGCAAGACCCACAAATGGCTGGGCCTGTTCATTGGCATTCAGGTCGTTATTTGGTCGCTGAGCGGCCTTTACATGACCGTCGTCCACATCGACACGATCCACGGTGACCACCTCGTCCTTGAGCCGGGCGCACGCAGTGTTCCAGCCGTAGAGCTGGCAGACCCGATTGCGGTCGCGGCCGCACGAGATGCTCAGTTCCTTCGCCTTACCTGGCTACGCGACCAGCCGATCTATGTCGTGAAGAGTGACGCCGGAGAGGCTGCGCTCGACGCTCGAACGGGATCAGGAGTCCGCCAGCCAACCGAAGCGGAGATTAGGGAGCTGGCGTCTGCCATTTACACCGGCGACGATCCCATCCGCTCGACCGAGCTAATCACCGACATCCCCGGTGAAATCCGCGGCCGCAAGCCGCCACTGTGGCGCGTCGAGTTCGACCACTGGAACAAGCCTACGCTCTACTTGTCACCTGTCACCGGCGAGCTCGTTTCGCGCCGGCATGAGCTGTGGCGCGTCTTCGACTTCGTCTGGATGCTGCACATCATGGACTATGACGAGCGGGAGAATGTGAACAATCCGCTGCTTCGCATCTTCACCTCGGGCGCGGTCCTGATGGCCCTCTCCGGCGCGTGGTTGCTGTTCTTCGCCTTCCCCAAGAAGAAGAAGAAGGCGACGGCGCGATGATCATCATCAAATCCATTTGGCTGCGCAGGATCCACAAATGGGTAGGGCTGGTGATCGGTCTCCAATTCCTGATCTGGGCGATCAGCGGGACGGCCATGGCCCTGCTAGACATGGACGAGGTCGCCGGCGGCGAGATGGCAGGGCAGTCTAGTTCTCGACGGTCCACGGACAGCAACGCGTGGCGGGCAGTGCAAAAGGCACTCGGTGACCAGCCGGTGACGGCTGTCCGCACGCGCTCACTCCCCGATCGCCAGGCACTGCAAGTCGCGACCGCCAACGGCGTTCAGCTTTTCGATACCGACGGCGGCACTCCGATCTCGATCGACCGCGCAATGGCGGCGTCCATCGCAAGCGCCGCGCATCCAGCGGGCTTGAAACCGTCGAGCGTCAAGCAGCTTACCGAGGCCACCCTTCCGGTTCGCGAACATGAACTACCCATCTGGCA
The DNA here is from genome assembly GCA_032907585.1 of Sphingomonas sp. Taxonomy (GTDB): domain Bacteria; phylum Pseudomonadota; class Alphaproteobacteria; order Sphingomonadales; family Sphingomonadaceae; genus Sphingomicrobium. The sequence continues at coordinate 9,326 of JAJJPO010000216.1, forward strand.
GGCCGATTTCGCCGACGATAACCGCAGCAGCTACTATGTGTCGGGGAAGACCGGCGAGTTGCTGGAGCGCCGCAATGACAGCTGGCGCTGGTGGGACTTCTTCTGGATGCTCCACAACATGGATTATGCGAAGCGGACAAGTTTCAATCACCCGCTGATCATCCTGGTCGGCTTCGCAATGACCTGGCTGGCGGTGACCGGCTTCTGGCTTTTGTTCCGCACCATGTGGCGGCATGACCTTGCCTGGATGAGAAGGATTTGGTCTCAATCGGGCCGGTGACTTTATTGCTGGGCCGCTCGTGACGGGGTCGCTTGCAGGATCATTCGCCAGCCTTTCAGCTTTTAGATCGCACGGCAGCTCAACCAGCGACCAAGGAAGACGCTTGACTTCCAGACCCCGGCAGAGCGTTTTGAAGCAT
>JAJJPO010000217.1:0-9535 GCA_032907585.1 Sphingomonas sp.
GCCGGCGAAGTCGGAGAGTATATCGCGCTCGCGAGGCGGAGCGGCAAGCGCTGGTATGTCGGCGCAATGAACGGCGATGCAGCGCGGGCCATAAGCCTGCCGCTGGATTTTCTCGGGGGTGGAAGCTGGAAAGCCGAACTCTGGCTTGACGGTAATTCACCCGAAGCCGTCCGGCGCGAGACGAGGCAGGTGAACCCGGGCGAAAGCCTTACGATCGACCTCGCCGCGTCCGGGGGCGCAGTCATGCGGCTCGAGCAGGACTAGCCCTCGACGATTTCTTCCAGCTCCTGCTCTGCCGCCTGCCGGGCCCATAGCTCGGCGTAAAGGCCGCCGGTCGCGAGAAGCTCGCCATGGGTTCCCCGCTCGGCAATGCGCCCCCTGTCGAGAACGATGATCTGGTCGGCCCCGACGATCGTCGAGAGGCGGTGGGCGATGATGATGGTGGTTCGACCCCTCGACGCTGCAGCGAGCGTTGCCTGGATTGCCTCCTCGGTCCTGCTGTCGAGCGCGCTGGTAGCCTCGTCGAGGATCAGGATCGGTGGATCCTTGAGCAGCGTTCGAGCGATCGCCACCCGTTGTTTCTCGCCGCCGGACAGCTTGAGGCCCCGCTCGCCGACCATCGAACCATAGCCCTGCGGCAGCGCCGCGATGAACTCGTCGATCGCGGCGCCGCGGGCGGCCTCCTCGATATCGCGCTGCGTCGAGCCCTCGCGTCCGTAGCCGATATTGTAGCCGATCGTGTCGTTGAACAGCACCGTGTCCTGGGGGACGATGCCGATTGCCGCCCGGAGCGATGACTGGCTGACCTTCGCTATATCCTGCCCGTCGATGGCGATGCGGCCGCCGGTCGGATCGTAGAAGCGGTAGAGCAGGCGGGCGAGGGTGGACTTTCCAGCGCCCGATGGTCCGACCACCGCGAGGCTGGAGCCAGCCGGCACATGGAGGGTGATACCGTTGAGGATGGACCGGTCGGGCTCATAGCCGAACTCGACATTCTCGAACCGTACCTCGCCTTCGGTGACAAGGAGGTCGGGAGCGCCTGGAACATCAACGACCTCGGCGGGCGTATCGACGAGCCCGAACATCGCTTCCATGTCGATCAGCCCCTGGCGGATCGACCGGTAGACCCAGCCCAGCATGTCGAGCGGCCTGAAAAGCTGGAGCAGCATGGTGTTGATGAAGACGACGTCGCCCGGCGTGAACCGGCCCTCGCTCCAGCCCCAGACGGTAAAGCCCATGGCGCCCGCCATCATGAGGTTGGTGATGAAGCTCTGGCCGATATTCAGCCAGGCAAGGGACGTCTCGTTCCTGATCGCCGCCCGGGTGAATGAGGCGATGGCCTCGTCGTAGCGCTTCGCCTCGCGTTCTTCGGCACCGAAATATTTGACGGTCTCGTAATTCAGCAGGCTGTCGACCGCCCGGCCGATTGCCTTGTTGTCGACCTCGTTCATTTCACGCTGGAGCCGGGTTCGCCACTCGGTGACCTTGCGGGTGAAGTAGATGTAGATGACGATCATCGCCAGCGTCGCGATGACCAGCTCCGCCCCGAACTTGATGAAGAAGATGATGCATGCGCCCACCAGCTCGATGATGGTCGGGGCGATGTTGAACAGCAGGAAATAGAGCATCATGTCGATGCTCTTGGTTCCCCGTTCGACGATCTTGGACAGGCTGCCGGTCCGGCGTTCGAGGTGGAACCTCAGCGAAAGCGAGTGGATGTGGCGAAAGACCCGGGCGGCAAGGTTGCGCGCGGCACTCTGGCCGACCTTCTCGAACAATGCATTGCGAAGATTGTCGGCCAGTATCCCGCCAAAGCGGGCGGCGGCATAGGCGAACACGAGGGTGAGCGCGGCTACCCATAGCTGGCGCGGCCCGCTCATCGCGTCGACGACGGCCTTGTAGGCGAAGGGCATCGCAAGGGTTATTCCCTTGCCCAGCAGGACCAGCGCCAACGCCGCGACGACCCGCAGCCGAATTGCGCTGTCATTCTTCGGCCAGAGCAGCGGAATGAACCGCCAAAGCACTGCAAAGCCGCCCCGGGCCTGTTCCGTTTCGCTGGCAGTGCTCGTCATCACTGATCAGGTAGGAAGGTGGCGCTACTTAAGCAACGGATGCGACGAACCGATTGGAACAACTGGCATTTTCTCGCCGTTATCAAATCAGTCGCAACGGAGAGTTTTCATGGGTCCCGGTTTTTTCGTCATCGCCATCATGGGCTGCGCCGATGGGTCGATGGGCTGCACTCCAGTCGCGACGATGCCGACCCGCTACGAGAGCCACCAGGCCTGCGAGGCAGCAACCGCCGGGGCTCTACAGGCAAGCGGCGATTTTGATTTCCCGACACTGCTGGCCCAGTGCCGGCCGGCCAAGGCGCCGGCCGCCGACCTCTCACCGGGCCGGCGTCCCGAGGGCGCGCGGCGGGGCTGACCGCAGCATGGCCGATACCGACGTTGAGCCAATGGTCCACGAGGACGAGCTCCCGGGTTCCGAGGAAAGGCTCGAGCCCAAGCCCGACTGGACTCCGCGTTACAGGGGATCAGGTCGCCTCGAGGGGAAGGTCGCCATCGTCACCGGCGCCGACAGCGGCATCGGCCGGGCCGTTGCAGCGCTTTATGCCCGCGAAGGCGCTGATGTAGCCATATTCTACCTTTGCGAGCACGAGGACGCCGAGAAGACCAGGTCGATCGTCGAACAGGAAGGGCGCCGGGCGCTCCTCGTACCGGGCGATCTTGGCGATCCCAAATTCGCTCCCGAGGCCGTCCAAAGGGTCGTCGACAGCTTCGGCAGGCTCGACATAGTCGTCAACAATGCCGGGGAGCAGCATCCGGACAAGGACATTCGCTCGATAACCGACGAGCAGCTTAGGCGAACCTTCCAGTCGAACATCTTCTCGATGTTCTACCTGGTGCAGGCAGCGCTGCCGCACCTCGAGAGGGGCGCCTCCGTCATCAACTGCACCTCGGTAACGATGTACAAGGGCAGCGAGGACCTGCTCGATTATTCCGCGACGAAGGGCGCAATCACAGCCTTCACCCGCTCGCTTTCGGCAAATCTCGTCAAGAAGGGTATTCGCGTGAACGCGGTTGCGCCCGGCCCGATCTGGACGCCCCTCAACCCGTCAGGCGGAAAGCCACCCGAGGATATTCCCGATTTCGGGAAGGACACGCCAATGGGCCGGCCGGGCCAACCCAACGAGGTCGCGCCATGCTTCCTTTTCCTCGCCTGCGAGGACGCGAGCTACATGACCGGCCAGGTCCTCCACCCCAACGGCGGGGTCATCGTCAACGGCTAGACCGCGGTCCCGGCCTTATCGACCGACGGCAGGTTGGGGAAATTTCCCAATGTGTCGCGGGAATTCCCGCCCATTGAACGGGCATATTTGCCACTGCTACTGAAAAACAACGATAAATTTCATTTGGCACGCTCCCTGCATTGTATCTGGCGAGCCCAATCGGGGGTTCGCAAAAGGGAGTAACAACAATGACCTTCTCGTTCATCGACAGCCGTCAGCTCGCAGTCAGCCTCGCCGGTGCTTTCCTCACCTCGATGCTGTTCATCTCGGCCGCCGCTTCGCTGCCCATCGCCTGACACATGCAATCGGTAGAAGGGTATCCAACAATGAATGAACGTTTTGTCGTCAACCATAGCCGCGCCAAGATCATGGGTGTGTGCGCCGGCCTCGCCGACTGGCTCAATGTCGACGTGCTCGTCATCCGCCTCGGCCTGATCGCTGCCACGCTCATGACCGGCCCGGTCGCCATCCTTCTTTACATTCTCACCGGCTGGCTGGCGGCGGACGACCGCTAAAATGCGGACCGCCGCCTACCCGGCAAAGGGATGCCACCGCATCACCAAGCAATCCCCTTGTCGAGGAACATTGGCTTGTGGCACTTTTCCCGGCTGCTGTACGTTAGGCGCGACAGGAGGTCGGTAATGGAACGGCAAGGCGAGGAAGTGCATCTCAATGAAACCGAGGCCACTGCCGGCGTAAAGCAGCAGGGCGTGAGATATGTCCTCGGCTTTTCGCTGCTCCTCGTGGTCATCGCCCTCTCCGCGATCTGGATCCTGGGCTCGATCCTCTAACGGCGTCCCTTAGAGCCCGCTGGACAGCGGGCGCCCGGCGCTGCATTCCCAGTCGATGGCAGGACCCGCCCGCAGCGGCGACATTTTCCAGTTAAATCCCCTCGAGCGCCTCGTTCGCCTGGCGCTGATCGGCATTTACCGGCTGGCCGGCTGGCAAGCCATCGGCGAGCTTCCGCCAATTCCCAAATTCGTGATCATGGGCGCGAGCCACACCAGCAACTGGGATTTCCTGGTCTTCGTCGGGACCGTCAGCGCGCTTGGCCGGCAGGTCCGGTTCATCGCCAAGGACAGCCTGTTCCGCTGGCCGATGGGAGGGTTCATGCGCGCGCTCGGCGGCGTTCCGGTCGACCGAAGCGCACCCCAGGACCTGGTCAGCCAGATCGTGGCCGAGTTCGAGGCCCATGACGAGTTCGTGCTGGTGTTTGCTCCAGAGGGAACCCGCTCGCGGACGACCAGCTGGAAAACGGGCTTCTACCAGATCGCGCTAAGGGCCAATGTGCCGATCGTCTGCGCCGGCCCGGACTATCCGAGCCGACGCGGCGTCATCGGGCCGGTCATCCAGCCGACCGGCGATTATGCCGGGGACCTGAAACCAGCGTTCCAATTCTTCCGGACGCTTGTCCCGAGGCATCCCGAGCGCTCGGCCTTTCCCGAGGGCTCCTAGTCGAACAGCTCCTCGAGGAAGCTCTTGCGTCTCTTGTAGGGCTTGCCCTGGTAGGAGTGGCCGGGATGGGGCTGGGCCGGCTGTGCCGCGGCCTGTTCCACGCCGCTCCTCTCGATGATCTTGTCGAGTTCGCCGCGATCCAGCCAAACGCCGCGGCAGGTCGGGCAATAGTCGATCTCGATCCCCTGGCGCTCGCTCATCACGAGCGTGGTCCCGTCGTTCGGGCAGGCCATCGGCCCGGAAGCATTCATCAAAAATCTCCCTACTTGTCGCTTAACGTCGTGATTAACGTCCCGGCATCAAGCTCGGGGGCGAGAAGACCGGCCGAGCGGTGTCAACCGGCCACCTATTGCCGGCCGGGCGTGAGAGGGCCTAGGCTCGCCCCCGGGCAATCAGGGAGTCGACCGATGATGCGCCGAGCCATTATTTTCCTGGCGACCATCTCGCTGGCCGCGCCGCTTGGGGCGGCTCTGCCGGTGGGGGCGGAGGCCCCGGATTTCCGGACCACGGGAGCGCTGGCCGGCAAGGCCTTCAATCTCCACCTCAAGGACCAGCTCAAGCACGGGCCGCTGGTGCTCTATTTCTACCCGAAGGCCTTTACCCAGGGCTGCACCCTCGAGGCCAAGGCCTTCGCCGACGCGATGCCCGAGTTCAGGAAGGCCGGAGCCCGTGTCGTTGGAATGAGCGCGGACGATCTCGATACGCTGAAGAAATTTTCCACCGAGGCCTGCCGAAGCAGGTTCCCGGTGGCGACGGCCTCGCCTGACACCATCCGGGCCTATGACGTCGTCCTAAAGCAGAAGCCCGAGCTCACCGACCGGACGAGCTACGTGATCGACAGGAGCGGCAAGATCGTGATGGTCCATTCGGACCTCGACTGGAAGGGCCATGTCGCAAAGACGCGCGCCGCGGTACGATCCTTGAAGAAATGACGGTTGTGCCAGCTGGCTTGGGCATCATCTGTCCGGGTCTCAGGCCGGAGCTGATACTTGCCGCTCTTCATACCAGCCGCGTGACCGCTTAACGATCGCCACGACCGACAGCATGACGGGAACCTCGACCAATACGCCGACCACTGTTGCAAGGGCCGCGCCCGAGTTGATCCCGAACAGGGAAATGGCCGCAGCGACGGCGAGCTCGAAGAAATTCGATGCGCCGATCAGTGCTGCAGGCGCCGCGACGCACCAGGCCACTCCAAAGCTGCGGCTGAGCCAATAGGCGAGGCCCGCGTTGAAATAGACCTGGATCAGGATCGGCACGGCCAGCAGGGCGATGACCAGGGGTCGGGCCAGGATCTGCTCGCCCTGGAAGCCGAAGAGGAGGACCAGCGTGGCCAGCAGCGAGACCAGTGATATCGGGCCGAGGACGCCGAGCAGCCGGTCCAGCGCGGCCTGCCCGCCCGCAGCAAGCAGGCGCCTGCGCAGCAGCTGCGCGATGACGACCGGGATCACTATATAGAGCAGTACCGAGAGAAGGAGCGTGTCCCACGGGACGGTGATCGAGGCGATGCCCAGCAATAGCCCGACGATGGGCGCGAAGGCGAACACCATGATGAGGTCGTTCAGGGCCACCTGGCTCAGCGTATAATTGGGCTCGCCATCGCAAAGGTTCGACCAGACGAAAACCATCGCGGTGCATGGCGCTGCGGCGAGGATGATGAGCCCTGCAATGTAGGAGGAGATCTCGCTGGCTGGCAGCAATGGCGCGAACAGCCAGCCGATGAAGAAGGTGCCAAGGGCCGCCATAGAGAAGGGCTTCACCGCCCAGTTGATGAAGAGGGTGACGCCCACCCCCTTCCAGTGCTGTCGGACGGAACCGAGCGCCCCGAAATCGATCTTGAGCAGCATCGGGATGATCATCAGCCAGATCAGCACCGCGACGGGGAGGTTGACCCGGGCAATCTCGGCAGACGCGATCGCAGCGAAAGCTCCCGGTACAACCGCGCCGAGGGCGATTCCGGCGACAATGCAGAGCGCGACCCACAGGGTGAGGTAGCGCTCGAATAGCGAGATCGCGGGCCGTGCGGCCGGTTGCGCTTCACCCATTGGCCGGCACGACCTCGCCCGCTTCCTCCGTAAAGTCGGCCGGAAGCGTGCGATCAAGGACCGACGGGCAGTTGATGAGCTGCGGCTCCGTCCCGGTTGCCCGGACCAGTGCCAGCATGTTGCGCTGCGTGCCGCACGCCGGGTCGTGGCGGATTGTGATGCTCACCCGCAGCAGCCTTCCTTCGGAGGGATCGCCGGCGCGCAGCAGTTCGCCTCTGCGGCGTTGCCGGAAAGCGCGGTGAGTTCGGGACCGTCCCCGTAAACCGTGGCCTCGCCGTTCGTGAAGAAAGCCTCCCAGACCACGCCCTGGGGATCGGAGATCCAGCTCTTTTCAGATTTCGCGTAGCAGCAGGTGGTGGCGCCCTCTTCGAGCACCGGGCGGTCGGCGGCCTGGAGCCGGCCATAGACGTCCTTCAGCTCATCCTGACTCTCGACCTGGATGCCGAGATGCTCGACACCTTTGTGCGCATTGCCCGAGGAGATGGCGAAGTTGACCTTGGGGTCCTCCAGCATCCACTTGGCATAGTCCGATTTCACCACCGGCGGCTCGGCATCGAACAGGGTCGAATAGAAACGGATGGACTGGTCGAGGTCATTCACACCGACGTGGACGTGCAGGCGCTTCATGCGGAAATCCTCTTCTTGGTTGATGGGGCAGCCTCGCTGCGGGATTCCGGCGCACAGGGAGCGCCCCCGCAGCAATTCTCCATGAGATAGCCGAGCAGCGAGTTCATCGTGGCAAAGCTCGCCGTGTAGATCAGCGATCGCCCCTCCCGCCGCTGCTGGATGAGGCCAGCGCGGGTGAGGTGGGCGAGATGAAAGGAAAGGGACGAATTCGGGACGCCAAGCGCCTCGGCAATCGCGCCGGCCGGCAGTCCTTCATGACCGGCCTGGACCAGCAGCCGAAAGAGAGCGAGGCGGTGCTCCTGGGCAAGGGCAGCTAGCGCGTCGACGGCGGCAGGGGAAGTCATTTCCATAAAAGTCGAAATATCGTCGAGGCAGGCGCAAGTCAATGGATATTTCGATTATCCTGGAAATAAGCCTGGCCGGAGTACCCAATGCGGCTTCCGACGAGGCTGGACTGCCGCCGAGTCGCGAATGCGACATTGAAACGGGTGCGCCGGGCATAAGGGTGTTGCCCAATAGACGCATTAACCATCTAAGTTGTTATGATTGCACTCTATTCGGTTAATTTCCGGGAGCGATATTAACCTCTTCCGTTAATGGCCGAAACGGCTCACCTTAGTTCCTCGAACTTTTCGGGGAGGGGTGCCTCGTGAAAATTCAGATGGTTGGAGCGATCATCGCCGGCGCCTGTATGGCGGCCGCGGCGCCCGCCGGGGCGTTCGGCGGCAGCGCCGCGGCCACCCCATCGGTCAGTGAAGTTCAACGGCCACTCATTCTTGACCCGAAGGCAAGGCGGGCGAGAGCGGCCACCCACCCGATGATCCTCAATCGCCCGTCCAGCCCCGACGTCTTCGGAACGGTCGCGCTCAATGCAGGCGTCACCTTCTATGACGCGCGCTTCCGGAGGGTGGCATCGACGGATACGGCCGACCCGCTGGTGCAGCGGTTTGCAGCGGCGGCCCGGACACTCGATCCGATGGGCAAGCTCCGGATGGTCCAGCGCGAAATCAACTCGCGGGTTCGCTGGATGCACGATCTCGACAACATGGGCGTTGCCGATTTCTGGGCCAACGCCGGGGAGACGCTGAAGCGCGGGACCGGCGACAGCGAAGATATCGCCATCGCCAAGATGCAGGTCCTGAAAGCTGCCGGCTTTAATCCGAAAGACCTCTACATCAGCGTGGGCCGCCATTCGACGCGGGGAGCTCACATCCTGCTCCTGGCGCGGACCGCCAATGGCTTTTTCGTGCTGGACGACCAGGTGAACGACCTTTTGACGCCTGCGCAGCACGGTCGCTTCACGCCGGTCATGACCCTCGGCCAGGGGATGAGCTGGCTCCATGGCAGGAAGACCGGAAGGCGTGTTGCGAACGCAAGTTCCGGATCATCGAGGGCCCAGGCCAAGTAGCTGGACGCCCCGCTGCTTTGTAAAACGGCGCCACAACATTGCCTTGGCAGTCCATCTGGTGGCAGGTTTGACCAATGGCCCGCGAACTCCAGACTTTCGAAGATTTCTGGCCCTATTATTTGCGTGAGCATTCAAGGCCGCGCACTCGCGCGCTGCATTATCTGGGAACGACCCTTGTAGTCGCCATCGCCCTCTACGCGGCGCTCAGCGGGAAGTGGACCTGGCTGCTGTTTCTCCCGATCGCCGGCTATGGCTTCGCCTGGCTCGCCCATTTCGCCGTGGAGAAGAACCGGCCGGCGACCTTTACCTATCCGCTGTGGTCACTGGCCGCGGACTTCAGGATGTGGTGGCTGTGGCTGACGGGAAGGCTCGGACCCGAACTCGGCAAGGCGCTCAGGAAGTAGGGCCTGCTTCCTCGACCATGGGATCCAGATAGACGAAGGCGCGTCGCCCGGATTCCAGCTCCAGCACCACGCGCCGATAATCACTTCCCTCGTACCGGTCGGTCGCCTCGAGCTCATCCGGGCTGAGGAAATAGACCATGCCTGCTACCCTGTCGGTCTTGATGCCGGTCGGCCGGACTATGAGGTGGCTCTTGAGGCCGCTGATCCTTACCGCCTCGGGATCCCGGTCGGGAAGGCGTTCCAGCCGGTAGCCGCAAAGGGCGTCCTCGGTCCCCTCGAGCAGTCGGCCATAAGTTAATAGCTG
>JAJJPO010000218.1:0-9472 GCA_032907585.1 Sphingomonas sp.
CCTCCTCCTTCGCTAGGGAAATGATGCGAAATCAACACACTAGCGACGGGGAGAGTTCCAGCTTTCCGGACGGCTGCGGGGAAGCCCTAGCGCTTGGCTACCGGCACATAGTCGCGGTGGGTCGCGCCGACGTAGAGCTGACGCGGGCGACCGATCTTTTGCTCGGGGTCCGAGATCATCTCGTTCCACTGGGCGACCCAGCCAACGGTTCGCGCCAGAGCGAACAAGACGGTGAACATCTCGGTCGGGAAGCCGATCGCGTTGAGAATGATGCCCGAGTAGAAATCGACGTTGGGATAGAGCTTTTTCTCGATGAAATAATCATCGTGCAGCGCGATATGCTCAAGCTCCTTGGCGACATCGAGGACGGGGTCCGAGAGGTTGAGCTCGCGAAGCACCTCCTCGGCCGTCTGCTGCATGACCTTCGCCCTCGGGTCGTAATTCTTGTAGACCCGGTGCCCAAATCCCATCAGGCGGAACGGGTCGTTCTTGTCCTTTGCCCGGGCGACATATTGCTTGATGTTCTTCACATCGCCGATCTCGCGCAGCATGTTGAGCGCGGCCTCGTTGGCGCCGCCGTGGGCCGGGCCCCAGAGACAGGCAATGCCGGCCGCGATGCAGGCGAAGGGATTGGCGCCCGAGGAGCCGGCAAGCCGAACGGTCGAGGTCGATGCATTCTGCTCATGGTCGGCGTGGAGGATGAAGATCCGGTCCATCGCCTTCTCGACGATCGGGTTGACCAGATATTCCTCGGCCGGCACGCCGAAAGTCATCCGCAGGAAATTGCCGGTATAGCTCAGGCTGTTCTGCGGGTAGAGGAACGGCTGGCCGATCGAATATTTATGAGCCATCGCCGCGATCGTCGGCATCTTGGCGATCAGCCTGTGCGAGGCGATCAGCCGCTGCTGCGGGTCCGTGATGTCGGTGCTGTCGTGGTAGAAGGCGGAAAGTGCGCCAACCACGCCGCACATGATGGCCATCGGATGGGCGTCGCGCCGGAACCCGCGGTAAAAGTGAACGAGCTGCTCGTGCACCATCGTGTGGCGCGTGATCGTGTAGGCGAACTCGTCCAGCTCCTGCTGCTTCGGCAGGTCTCCGTGAAGCAGCAGGTAGGCCACTTCCATGAAGCTCGACTGCTCGGCGAGCTGGTCGATCGGGTAGCCGCGGTGCAGGAGCACGCCCTCGTCCCCGTCGATATAGGTAATCGCGCTCTGGCAGCTCGCCGTCGAAGTGAAGCCGGGATCATAGGTGAACATCCCCGACTGGCCGTAAAGCTTGCGGATGTCGATGACGTCAGGGCCGACCGAGCCCTCGAGTAGTGGATAGGACAGGTCGCCGGCCTTTGTGGCGAGAGTCACGGTCTTGTTCATGAATTTGGCTCCAGCATTTGATCGGCGATACGCGCGAGGCTCTCGTCTTTGCCCAACAGGAGGAGCACGTCGAAAATCCCCGGGGATGTTGCCTTGCCCGTTAGTGCCGCCCGGAGCGGCTGGGCGATCTTGCCTAGCTTAAGTCCGCTGCGTTCGGCAACATCCCGCACCGCAGCATCGAGGGTGTCATGGTCCCATGCCGGCGAGGAAAGAAGCGCGGCATGGGTCTTTTCCAGTATCGCGCGGGCCTCGATCGTCAACAGGCCGGCGGCCTTTTCGTCGATGGTGATCGGGCGCTGGGCGAACAGGAATTCCGCGCCTTCCGCCAGCTCGTTGAGGTTCTTCGCGCGCGCCTTCAGCTCCGGCATTGCCCGGATTAGGAGCGGCAATTCCTCGTAGCTCAGCCCGAACTTGGGCGAGATGAGGGTCGCGAGCCGGGCATCCTCGGCTTCGCGCATATAGTGACCGTTGAGGCTTTCCAGCTTCTTGAGGTCGAAACGCGAAGGGCTCTTGCCCACGTGGCTGATATCGAACCACTCGATCGCCTGGTCGCGGCTGATGATCTCGTCATCGCCATGGCCCCACCCGAGCCGCAGCAGATAGTTGAACAGCGCCTCGGGAAGGATGCCGAGCTCGTCACGGTAGTTGTCGACGCCAAGAGCGCCGTGGCGCTTCGAGAGCTTGGCGCCGTCATAGCCATGGATGAGCGGGACGTGGGCATAGCGCGGCACGGGCCAGCCCATCGCCTTGATGATGGCCAGCTGGCGGAATGCATTGTTCAGATGGTCATCGCCGCGGATGACATGGGTTACGCCCATGTCATGATCGTCGACGACGACTGCCAGCATGTAGGTCGGCGAGCCATCCGACCGGAGCAGGATGAAATCGTCGATCTCCTGGTTCGCGACCCTGACCTCGCCCTGGACGAGGTCGTCGATGACCGTCTCACTGTCGCGCGGAGCCCTGATCCTGATCACGTAAGGCTGGTCTTCCGGTCCGTCGGTGCGGTCACGCCAGGGACTGTTGATCTTGAACGGCTTGCGCTCGGCCTGCGCTTCCTCCCGGGCGGCAGCCAACTCCTCCTGGGTCATGTAGCAGCGATATGCAGCGCCCTTGTCCAGGAGCTCGTGCGCGACCTGTGCATGGCGCTCCTCGAATTGCGACTGGACACCACACCACGGGCCGGGCCAGTCGGCACGGCCTTGAGCTCAAGCAGCTCGGCCTGCAGCAGGATGGCATCGAGCAGGTCGTCCACGCCCTCACCGGTATGCGCCGACACATACTTGAACTGGTAATCACCGCCCCACTCTTCGGAAATCACTTCCAGCTGGGACAGCTCACTCTTGACGCGCTCCGGATCCGCTTCCGGCTTGTCCATCTTGTTGACGGCAACAATCAGCGGCACACCAGCCGCCTTGGCGTCGTCAATCGCTTCCTTGGTCGACCTGACCTTGTCGGTGTCCTCGATCCTGAGGAGATATTTGCCGCCATGGTGCCGGGCAAACAGCCAGTTGAACAGCGCGGTGCGGGCACCGCCAATATGGAGATAGCCGGTCGGAGATGGCGCGAACCGGGTTACAACAGTCTCCGTCTTACCGCCTGCGCTCAAGCACGCTTTCCTTTGTTCTGAAGGGGCCGAAAAGGGTTGGACGAGGGCCCCTATCATAGAGGAAGCGGCTCTGGAACCGGCGGGCGGCCCCTTTTTGAGATGCCATCGGTCCTGGCGGGTTCGATCAGGCCTTCAGGAGGGAGAGCCGACCTTGCGGGGCATGCCGCGGCGCCCGCCTTCCGCCATCAGCCCGGGGGTCAGGATGACTGCCAGACTGCCAGCTCATTTCCCGACGGGTCGATGAAATGGAAGCGCCGGCCACCGGGAAATGAGAATATGGGCTTGGCAATGACCCCGCCGCTCTTGGCGACCGCATCAAAGGCGGTTTCGAGATCCTCTACCCGGATGACCGGCAGCGGAGCTGCAAGCGCCTCCTCCGGCTGACCGTTCAGCCCGAGGTCGACGTCCCCGCCGGTGGTGGCTGCATAATCGGGCCCAAAAGCGGTGAACGTCCAGCCAAATGCCCTCGAATAGAATGCACGGGTCAGCTCGTGCGCGGTGGCGCTTGGCAGCTCGACATAATCAATCCGCGCCATGCTGCCTTCTCAATAGCGCCGGATGAGGCCGGCCAGCCGGCCCTGGATAGTGACGCGTCCCTCGTCGTAGCGCTGCGGCTCATAGCTGCGGTTCGCCGGGTCGAGCCGGATCATCTGGCCCTCGCGGCGATAGGTCTTGAGCGTCGCTTCCTCATTGTCGATCAACGCCACCACGATCTCGCCGTCCCTGGCGCTGTCGACCTTGCGGATCAGTGCATAATCGCCGTCGAGAATGCCTTCCTCGACCATTGAATCACCCGACACCTCGAGCGCGTAATGCTCACCCGGGCCGAGCAGCGCTGCCGGCACCGCGAATGCCTCGGTTCCCTGCAGCGCCTCGATTGGCGTGCCGGCCGCAATCCGCCCATGGAGCGGGATGTCGATCATGTCGTTGGCAGCCGGCGGGAGCGACTTTCCGGCCCTTGGCGCGGCCGAGGAAGCAACGTCGGGCATCCGCAGCACTTCAAGCGCCCGGGCGCGGTTTGGCAGGCGGCGAATGAATTGCCGTTCCTCGAGCGCGGAGATCAGCCGGTGCACGCCCGACTTCGACTTGAGGTCGAGCGCCTCGCGCATTTCGTCGAAGCTCGGTGAAACGCCAGTCGCGGAAAGGCGCTCATTGATGAAGTTCAGCAGCTCATGCTGTTTTACCGTCAGCACCGGGCCCTCCATGTCCCAAGGGAACGAATAGGGAACGTCTATGAAACGAAATGGATTTCGTCAAGCCATGGCGTGACAGTTGGCCAGAAAGGCCGCGAGCAATTGCCTGCCTTGCTCTGAAGCGACGCTCTCCGGGTGGAACTGGATGCCGTGGACCGGGGCATGTTCGTGGCGCATGGCCATCACCGTTCCATCGTCGCTCCAGGCATTGGCAATGAGCGGCCGCTTGGGCGAGGGCACTGCCAGCGAATGGTATCGCGTCGCCGCGAAGGTCGCTGGAAGCCCCTCGAAGAGGCCGGTGCCATCGTTGCGCACCGCCGTGACCTTGCCATGCATCGGCATCGTTCGTTCGACGCTCGAGCCGCAGGCAATCGCTATCGCCTGGTGGCCGAGGCAGACGCCAAGCAGTGGGCGGCTGCGCTCGATGCAGGCCGCGGCAAGTCCGACCGAAACGCCGGCGTCCCGGGGCGTGCCGGGCCCCGGGGAGATGAGATAGCCATCGGCGCCCGAATCCAGCGCCTCGGCGGCGGTCAGTGCATTGTTGCGCTTGACTGCAACTTCGGCTCCGAGGGCTACGAGATAATCGACCAGCATGAAGGTGAAGCTGTCGACATTGTCGATGACGAGGATCCGCGGCGCGGACACCGCTGCCGCTACCCCTACTGCCCGCCGCCGGTGATCCGCTGCCTGGACGCGGCGATCGCCTTCTCGTCGCGCTCGACGCCCTGGTCGAGCTTCATCGCGGTAATCATCTGCATGGCAAGCTCGTCCGAGACCGCGCTCTGGAACTCTGCCTGGGTCCTGGCGATGAGGGTCGGGCTGGTCGAAGCATCGTGCGGCGTGATCTTGTCCGTCTTGACGACGAAAAAGCCGCGGCCCCTCGGATCGGCCACCATCCGGCTTTTCCCCTGCGTAAGGGAAAACAGCATTCTCAGCGGGGCGGCGGCTTCCTCGGTCGCCTGGCTGATCTGGATCCGCTGGGCCTTTACCGGGCGGACCGCGGGGAGGTCGACGCCCGCCTCGGCAGTCGCCTTCTCGAGGCTCGCTCCGGCAGCGACCTTCTTTGCAATCCCGGACGCGACCGCCTGGGCCCGCTCGTTGGCCTTGCGCTGGATCCAGTCTTCACGGACCCGGTCCCTGATCTGGGCGAGCGGGGCCGGCGCCGCCTCGATGATCCTCTCGACCCCGACGAGGACATAGCCCGCGTCACCTTCCAGCGTGACTACCTCGGGCTCGTCCGCGGCCATGACGAAGCCGGCCTTGAGCACGGGAGCAAGGTCGGCAGGGAACTGGTAGCCGGGCTCGCCACGGGCCTGGCCATTGGCATTGATTGCCGGTGTCGTCGTGACCTGGAGCTTGGCCGCTGCGGTTGCCTCGGCGAAGCTGGCGCCTTCGGCGATCTGGTCCTCGACGTCCGCGACCAGTTCGGTGAGCGCGTCCTTCTTCTTGTTGGCGGCGAGAAGGGCAGCGATTTCATCGCGGGCCTGGGCAAGGCTTCGTCCCGAAGCGCCCTGGATGTCGTCGATCTTGATGACATGCCAGCCAAGGTCCGACCGCAGGGGCCCGACAATGGCTCCCTTCGCGGCACCGAAGGCCGCCCTTGCGATCGCCTCGCCGGCGAGGTTCGAGAATTCCGCCTGGCTTTGCGGGCCGACGCTCACGTCCGCTGCCGAGAGGCCCGCAGGCGCTGCCGCTGCGGCAAAGGCCGCGCCGCCGCGCGCCCGCGAGGCAATGGCGTCTGCCGCGGCCTTGTCCTGGACGACTGCCTGGCTGATCACGCGCTTTTCGCTGCCGGCATATTGGGCGCGGTTCTCCTGGTAATAGGCGGCTATCTCGGCGTCGGTCGGGGCGACATTGGCAACCAGGTCCGGCCCGAGCTTCGCCATGCGCAGCACCCTTTGCTCCGGCACCATGTAGCGCGTGCGATTTTGTGCATAGAAGGACTGGAGATCGCCGTCAGAAGGGTCGAGGCCAGCGCGAAACAGCTCGGTCGGGATCAACGCGAACTGGCCCTCGCGCTCCTCGAGGAGCATCGAGGCATAGGGCCGGGCGACGCCAAGCGGGACCCGCGCATCGACCACCGCCGGTGCAAGCACCAGCCGCTGCGTCATTGCAGTCCGAAGCAGCTGGCGCAGCTCGCCATCGGTCATCTGCTGTTGCTGGAGGAAGGCTGCATAGGCCTGTTCGCTGAACCGGCCGTCGAGCCCGCGCGTTGCCGGCAGCTTTGCAATCTCGGCATCGACCAGCCGCTTGGAGAGGATGAAGCCATGGTCGCTTGCGAAGGCAAGCAGCGCTTTCTCCTCGATCATCGAGTTGAGCATCGGCTCGAACTGGTCGGCAATGGTGGCGTAGGTCGCCTCGGGGTTCTGCTGCCGCGCCTGCTCCAGTGCCCGGCGCATGGCGTTGCTCATCTCGCGGTCGGTGACCTGCTCGTCGCCGATCGTGGCGAGCGCTCCGCTGCTTCCTCCGAGCGTGCCCGACCCGACGTTGCTGAGATCAGCGAGCGCAAAGGATGCCGCGATCATCAGCAGGAAAAGGATCGTCAGGATGGAGCCCAGTGCGGACTTGGACAGGCGGCGAAAGGCTGCGAACATCGGGATTCCATGCTTTGTAAATGGTTGCCGGCAGCTTTAGGGGCCGGTTCGGATAACAGCAAGCAAGCTTGAAGGGGAGAATGATGAAGAGGGTCAGGCTGGTAGCCGGCAACTGGAAGATGCACGGGACGTCGCGCGAGCTGGCCGAGGTGACCGCAATATCGATCGCCGCCGAAACCGCGGGGGCGGAGGCCGCGCTATGCGTTCCGGCAACGCTCATCGAGCGGGCGGTGCGCGCTTCCCCGGGCTTCCGGATCGGTGGCCAGGACGTCCACCCGGCCGCGAGCGGCGCCCATACCGGCTGCATCTCGGCCGCCATGCTGCTCGATGCCGGTGCCAAGCTTACGATCGTCGGCCATAGCGAACGCCGCGAGGCCCAGGGCGAGACAAGTGCGGACGTCAAGGCAAAGGCGGAGGCGGCCCTTGCCGCCGGCCTCGACGTCATCCTTTGCGTTGGCGAATCCGACGAGGTTCGGGTCGCCGGGCGCGCCGTCGAGGAAGTTGCCTCGCAGCTTTCGGCGTCGCTCCCGGCGAGGCTTGCCGAGGGCAGGCGCTTCTCGGTTGCCTATGAGCCGATCTGGGCGATCGGGACCGGCAAGGTTCCCTCTACCGACGACATTGCCGAGATGCACTCGGCGCTGCGGCGGCAGCTGGCCGCTGCCTATGGTGACGAGGCCGAGGAGATCCGCATTCTATACGGCGGCTCGGTCAAGCCCTCGAACGCTTCGGAAATCTTCTCGACCCCGGACGTGGACGGGGCGCTGGTCGGCGGAGCCAGCCTCAAGGCCTCCGACTTCCTGCCGATTCTCGAAGCGGCCTCGCGAGGCGATCAATAGACCGTTCACTTGTCACTCATCCCAGAGACGTTATGAAAACGCATTCTTCTCAATCGGAAAGGTAAAAATGCGTCTTCTAATTGCACTCGCTTCCGCCACCCTGGCGCTTGCTGGCCCGGCATATGCGCAGACCAACGGCTTCGTCGTTGGTGCCCAGGTTCTTGACAGCAGCGGCAATCCGGTCGGGACGGTCTCCGCCGTTGACGGCGAAGTCGTGACCGTGAAGACGGACCGGCTCGATGCCAGTCTCGGCAAGGGCAGCTTTGCCCAGCAGGACGGCAAGCTCTACGTTGGCATGACCCAGGCCGAGCTCAACGCCTTCGTCGAGGCGGAGCAGGCTAAGGCCGAAGCCTCGCTCGCGGTTGGCGCGCCCTTCAAGGACAGCGCCGGCGCCGAGGCCGGAACGATCGAGGCCATCGACGCCGAGTTCGTGACCCTGAAGCTTGCCTCGGGCAAGTCGGTCCGCATCCCGCGCGCCGGCATTGCCGGCAGCTCGACCGGTGCGGTTGTCGGCCTCACCGCTGCTGACCTCGAAGCCGCGGTCAACTGAAGAAAAGCCAGCCAGCGCGCGTTGAGTTTTCCGCGCGCGCTGGCTAAGGCGCGGCCAGTTCCTGAAATTCTGGCGGATCCCAACCGATGTTCACCTTCCTCCTAGTCGTCCAGACCCTGATCGCCGCCATGCTGGTCGCGGTCATCCTGATGCAGCGTTCGGAAGGTGGCGGCCTTGGCGTCGGCGGCTCGTCGGCCGGGCTCATGACTGCACGCGGCGCTGCCGACTTCCTGACGCGCTCGACGGCGATCCTTGGTGGACTGTTCATCATTCTCTCGATCGTGCTCGCGGCAACCGCGGGCGTGACCCGCCAGGCGCCGACGATCGATACGTCCCTCGTCCAGCCGGCAGGTGAACAGCCTGTCACGGCCCCGGCGCAACAGGCGCCGACGCCGCCGGCCACCAACGAGGCCGCCCCGGCAGTTCCGCTCGCCCAATAGGCGCCGGACCGACATCCGACTTTCGACTGTTTCGGCAGTTTATTTGAACCATATTGATTCGGGCGCTTGCCATGAACGGCAAAGCGACCCTAAGGCTCGAGACCCATGGCGCGGTACATTTTCATCACCGGCGGCGTGGTCTCTTCGCTTGGCAAAGGTCTTCTGGCAGCCTCCCTCGGGGCGCTCCTCCAGGCGCGTGGCTATTCCGTCCGCATTCGCAAGTTCGACCCCTATCTCAACGTCGACCCGGGGACGATGTCGCCCTACCAGCACGGCGAAGTCTTCGTCACTGACGACGGGGCTGAAACGGACCTCGATCTTGGCCACTATGAGCGGTTCACCGGCGTGTCCGCGCACCAGTCGGACAACATTACCTCGGGCAGGATCTACCGCGACATCATCGCCCGCGAGCGGCGCGGCGACTATCTCGGCGCAACGGTCCAGGTCATCCCCCACGTCACGAACGCGATCAAGGAGTTCGCCCAGGCCGATACCGAGGGCCTGGACTTCGTCATCTGCGAGATCGGCGGGACCGTCGGCGATATCGAGAGCCTGCCGTTCGTCGAGGCAATCCGCCAGCTGAAGAATGACCTCGGCCGCGGACAGACCTGTTTCGTCCACACGACCCTCGTCCCCTATATCGCTGCTGCAGGCGAGCTGAAGACCAAGCCCACCCAGCACTCGGTTCGCGAGCTGACCAGCTATGGCGTCCAGCCCGACGTGCTGCTCTGCCGGGCCGACCGGCCGATCCCCGACAGCGAACGGGCAAAGATCGCCCTGTTCTGCAACGTGCCCAAGGAAGCGGTGATCCAGGCGCTTGATGCCCGGTCGATCTACGACGTCCCGCTTCAATATCACTCGGAAGGCCTCGACGCCGAGG
>JAJJPO010000219.1:0-9425 GCA_032907585.1 Sphingomonas sp.
CACCGTGGAAACCAAGGACGGCAAGACGCAGGAGATCAAGGTCGACCGCGTCATCTCCGCCGTCGGCGTGCAGGGCAATATCGAGGGCATCGGCCTCGAGAACACCAAGGTCAAGACCGACCGCGGCTGCATCGTCATCGACGAATACGGCCGCACGGCGGAGAAGGGGATCTACGCCATCGGCGACGTCGCCGGCCCGCCGATGCTGGCCCACAAGGCCGAGCACGAGGGCGTCATCTGCGTCGAGAAGATCGCCGGCCTGCCGGGCGTCCACCCCATGGACAAGAACCGGATTCCCGGCTGTACCTACTGCCACCCGCAGGTCGCCAGCGTCGGCCTGACCGAAGAAAAGGCGAGGGAAGCCGGCCACGAGGTAAAGGTCGGCAAGTTCCCCTTCATCGGAAATGGCAAGGCGATCGCGCTCGGTGAAGCCGAGGGGTTCGTCAAGACGATCTTCGACGCGAAGACCGGGGAGCTTCTCGGCGCCCACATGATCGGCGCGGAAGTCACCGAGCTCATCCAGGGCTATGCCGTGGGCAAGACCGCGGAACTGGTCGAGACCGACTTCATCAACACCGTCTATCCGCATCCGACGCTGAGCGAGATGATGCATGAAAGCGTGCTTGGAGCCTTCGGCAGGGTAATTCACATCTGATCCTACAATTGGGGGGTGTCATGCGCTTGATGATTGCTGCAGCGCTGCTCGGCGCATCGGTGCCGGCTGGCGCGGCAACGGTAGTGACAGCAGATCGCTACCTTGATGTCGCTACCGGCAACTATGTCGAGCACCCGGCGATCTTCATCGGCGACGACGGGCGGATAAGCTCGATCGCCGATGCCCGGACCGTCCGCTGGGGCGCAGAGGTGAAGCACATCGACCTTGGCGGGAAGACGCTGGTTCCCGGCCTCATCGACATGCACACCCACCTCGGGCCGGCGGACATCGGCGGATACCGTTTCCTCCAGTACACCCGCACCTTCTGGCCGGCGGTCTCGACCCGCACCGCCTGGGACATGCTGGCCGGCGGCTTCACCACGATCAGGGTCGTGGGCTCGAGCGACTGGAATGACGTTGGCCTGAAACAGGCGATCGAGGCCGGCTATGTCGCCGGGCCCCGGATCATCCCGGCGGGTCATTCGCTCGGCACGACCGGTGGCCATTGCGACGACACCTATCTCCCGCCCCAGCTCCAGCCAAAGGAGAAGGAGGAGGGGATCGGGGACGGGACCGAGGAACTGCGCTACCAGGTCCGGAGGCAGCGCAAGTTCGGTGCCGAGCTGATCAAGGTATGCGCGACGGGCGGGGTCTTCTCGCGCGGAACCACGCCAGGCCAGCAGCAGGTGACCGAGGAGGAGCTTCGCGCAATTGCCGAGGAAGCCCATATGCAGGGCATGCGGGTTGCCGCCCACGCCCATGGCTCGGCCGGGATCAATGCCGCGATCCGCGCCGGGATCGACACGATCGAGCATGCAAGCCTGCTCGATGACGAGAGCATCAGGCTGGCCAAGGCCCGCAAGCGCCCGGTCTGGCTCTCGATGGATATCAAGAATACCGATTATACCCAGGCCGAGGGGCTCAAGAATGGCGAGCTTCCCGAGAATATCCGAAAGGACCGGGAAATCGGCCAGGTCCAGCGCGACAATTTTCGAAAGGCCCATGAGGCCGGGATCCCGATCGTCTTTGCGTCCGACGCCGGGGTGATGCCGCACTCGATGGTCGGCCAGCAGTTCGCGGTGATGGTCGAATATGGGATGAGCCCGCTCGAGGCGATCCAGGCCGCGACCCGGACCGCGGCCCAGGCGCTCGGCCGCGAGCATGATGTCGGGGCGATCGAGGTCGGACGCTATGGTGACCTGGTGGCGGTGACCGGCGATCCGACGAGGAATGTCCGGCTGCTTGAAGCGCCCGACGCGGTGGTGAAGGGCGGCGTGCTGGTCGACCGCGACTGAGGGGGAGGCCGGCTCTCGATCAGATTGAGCGATTATTTCGCGGTTGAACCAATCGCGGCCAGCGCCATTTATGATGTCGAAGATCGGCTGCCGGAGGTGAGCATGAAGGGTTATCACGACGACATCGAAGAGCAGACCACCGGCAACGAGGATTTCCGGCGCGTGCTTTACACGGGCGAGCATCTCCAGCTGGTGTTGATGAGCCTGCCGCCGGGCTGCGATATCGGTTCCGAGGTGCACGAGGACCGCGACCAGTTCTTCCGCTTCGAGGAAGGGCGCGGCCAGGTCGACATCGACGACAACAGCTATGACGTCGTTGACGGAAGCGCGGTCGTCGTACCCGCAGGCGCCCGCCACAATGTCCGCAATACCGGCGATGGCCCGCTCAAGCTCTACACCCTCTACGGCCCGCCCGAGCACAAGGACGGCACTGTCCAGTCGACCAAGGAAGAGGCCGAGGCCAGCCACCACGACGAGGAATGGGACGGCAAGACCACCGAATAACCAGGGCCTTGCCGTCGGTGGGCGGATTTCGGTTCCAGATCGGTAAGCTTGTTTCTTAACCCTTATGCAGGGTCACCAGGCGTAGCCTCTCTCTCGGGAGAAGGCCCATGAACCGCTTTCGCCGATCACGTGGACGGGTCTCGCTTGAGATAGTCTGCGCATTGACCATTTCGCTGTCCCTCGCCGGGGCCTGGCAGCAGACCGGCGCATGGGCATTGCTTCCAGCCTCGCTGGCATCGCTCATCTGCGCGATGATCCTCGCCGCCGACCTCAAGCGAGAAACGAAGGCACCTGCTGACGAGCCGCAGCGGATCGATTTCGACAGCAGCATCGCCGCGGGCGCCATCGAACCTGCCGGGGACGCAGTAGCGGCCGGGCAGCAGCAAGTGCTCGTGCCCGATGAAAAGGTCGCGCCAAAATCCCGCGCCTCTCGAGGCAAGGGATCAACCCGCCCGAAAAAGTCGAGCGCATCGAAGAAGGCCAGTGCCGCACTTCCAGTCGTGGATGAAGCTGTAATTGCGCCGCTCGCTTCCGAGCCGCCGGCCCCGGTCGAGGACGCGGTCGAGGACGTGGCCGAGGCCCTGGATGACGCGGGCCCGCTCTTTACCGAGGAGCCGCAGCATCCGCCGGTCGCTCCCCTGTTCGAACCCGAGCCGTTCGTTCGCCAGCAGCGAGCGGTTTTCGGCCGGAAGGCCGGCTAGGCTTTTAAGCTTCGCCCACCCGCACTTGCCAAGCCCGGCGTGCCGCAGCACGGTCGGGCCATGGCCCAGATGCACGATGTCTCCGACCCCCGTAACGCCTCGATCCTCATCAATGTGAATGGCGAGCTCAAGTCCCGCGCCGAGGCGCTCGTCTCGGTGTTCGATTCCGGTTTCATGCTCGGCGACGGCATCTGGGAGGGGCTGAGGGTCCACCAGGGGCGCATCGCCTTTTTGGACCAGCACCTCGATCGGCTGTTCGAGGGCGCGAGGGCGATCGCCATGGACCTCGGCATGTCGAGGGAAGAGCTGACCGGGCGGATTTATGACACGCTCGAGGCGAACGGCATGGAGCAGGGCGTCCATATCCGCCTCATGGTAACGCGCGGCGTCCGCTCGACCCCCTACCAGGACCCGCGGGTAGTGGTCGGCGGGCCGACCATCGTCATCATCCCGGAGTATAAGGAGCCGGATCCTTCCCTCCTCACCCGCGGCCTCAGTCTCTTCACCGTCCATGTCCGGCGGGGCGATCCAGCGGTCCAGGATCCCAAGCTGAACAGCCATTCCAAGCTCAACTGCATCACCGCCTGCATCCAGGCCGTCCAGGCCGGGGCGGACGAGGGGCTGATGCTCGATCCCCATGGCTTTGTCGCGACCTGCAACTCGACCCATTTCTTCATCGTCCGCAAGGGCGAGGTCTGGACCTCCACGGGCAAATATTGCCTCGGCGGGATCACCCGGGCGGTGGTCATCGAGATCTGCCGGGATGCCGGGATCCCGGTCAGCGAAAAGGATTTCTCGCTTACCGACGTCTATGGGGCTGACGAGGCATTCGTCACCGGCACTTTTGCCGGCGTCGTCCCGGTGAACGAGGTCGATGGCCGCGCCTTCAATTGCCCGGGGCCGATGGTCGGGCGTCTCCAGGAGCTCTATCGCCAGCGTCTCGAGCGCGACGTCGCCGGCCAGCGCCGCCCATGACCTTGCGCATTGCCATGTGGTCGGGGCCAAGGAACCTCTCCACCGCGATGATGCGCAGCTTCGAAAGCCGGGGCGATACCCATGTATCGGACGAGCCCTTCTACGGCTGCTTTCTAAAGGAGAGCGGCGCTGACCACCCGATGAGGGAAGAGGTCATCGCGGCGATGGACTGCGACTGGAAGACCGTCATCAAAAGTCTCAGGGGGGAGGCGCCGGGCGGCTCTCCTATCTGGTACCAGAAACATATGTGGCACCACATGGTTGGGCCGATCGGCTACGAGGATTTCCCGGGCTTTACCCATGCGTTCCTGATCCGCGAGCCCGAGCGGATGATCGCGCTCTCGTTTGGTGATCGCCTCCTATCTTCGCAAACGCGAGCTGGCCGCGTTCGAAGACTTCGGGCTGGAACGGCAGGCCGAGTTCTTCGAGCGGGAGGCCGACCGGCTCGGCCATGCGCCGCCGGTCATCGATGCCAATGACGTCCTTTCCGACCCGGAAGGGCTGCTCCGCTCCCTCTGTCTTGCGCTTTTCATCCCCTTCGACCCGGCGATGCTGCACTGGAAACCCGGGCGGAGGGAGACCGACGGGCCCTGGGCAGCCCATTGGTATGGCGCGGTCGAGAAAAGCACAGGGTTCGGGCCCGGAGAACCCGGCCCGGCCCAGCTACCGGATGATGCCCGGCGACTGGCTGACCGGTGCCGGCCATTTTACGAGCGGCTTTCCGCCCACCGGCTCGCCGCCTGATGTCCAGCTGACCGGGTGAGGCGTCTAGCCGAGGTGACAACCCAGCCCGGGCCGGTCAGCTTCGTTCATAGGTCCCGGTGAGCTCGGCCTTTCCGAGCTGATGTTCCTCGGCCAGCCGCTCGACCTCTTCGACCGGGGTCCCGGGCGAGAGGCCAAGATCGTCCGTGTCGAGCGCGTATAGCTTGAAGCGATAGCGGTGCTGGCCGTGGCCCCTGGGCGGGCAGGGGCCGCCATAGCCGCTGTTTCCAAAATCATTCCTGGCCTGGGGGACCTTGCTGTCTTCCTCGAGGGTCGCGGTCTGAGGCGGGATGTTCCACGCCGCCCAGTGACGGAAGGTTCCATTGGGTGCATCGGGATCGTCGACGACGAGAGCAAAGCTCCTCGTCCCCGAGGGCGGGTTCGACCAGCTGAGCGGGGGCGGCCTGTCATCACCGTCGCAGGAGAATCGCTCGGGGATCCGCTGGCCGTCGTCGAACGCGCTGCTTTTCAGCATGAAGCTAGTCATGACATTCTCCTTGCCGCCGCTGCAGCCGGCGAGCATTATTGCCAGGAGGGCGGTGACTGCGAGGCGGCTGCTCATGGCTTGATCCCCCCGATTACCGACAAACGGGCCGCCCGCGGGCCGGTTCCCGCGGTTGACCGCCAGCTGGCTGACCGCTAAGGGGCCGCTCGTCCAAGGGGCCTGTGATTCTATGCATCCCCCGAGGACACAGAGCTGAACATTGCTCAACGACGTGAAGGCCGGGCGGCCCTGGGGCCACCAGGCGTTCACGCTTTTGCGTTGCGCAAAGTAACCAAGAGAAGGTGAAGGCTTCATGCCGACGATTAACCAGCTGATCCGCAAGGGTCGCGACCCGCAGAAGGCCAAGTCAAAGGTCCCTGCGATGGACCAGAACCCGCAAAAGCGCGGTGTCTGCACCCGTGTATATACCACCACCCCGAAGAAGCCGAACTCGGCGCTGCGCAAGGTCGCCAAGGTGCGCCTTACCAACAGCCGCGAGGTCATCAGCTACATCCCGGGTGAAGGGCATAACCTGCAGGAGCACTCGGTGGTGCTGATCCGCGGGGGGCGCGTTCGCGACCTTCCCGGTGTCCGTTATCACGTGCTTCGCGGCGTTCTCGACACGCAGGGCGTGAAGGACCGCAGGCAGTCCCGTTCGAAGTACGGCGCCAAGCGCCCGAAATAAGCTGGATCGTCGGTTTCCGCCGCCGCTTTTCAACGCTGGCCGGCGAACCGCTCTTTGAAGGAACAAGCCCATGTCCCGTCGTCGTCGCCCTGAAAAGCGCGTCATCCTCCCCGATCCCAAGTTCGGGGACATCGTCCTGTCGAAGTTCATGAACTCGGTCATGCTCGACGGCAAGAAGTCGGTCGCAGAGAGCATCGTTTACGGAGCGCTCGACAATGTCGAGGCGCGCCTCAAGAAGGACCCGCTGCAGGTCTTCCACGATGCGCTCAACAACGTGAAGCCGGGCATCGAGGTCCGCAGCCGCCGCGTCGGCGGTGCGACCTACCAGGTCCCGGTCGAGGTGCGCGCCGAGCGTGCCCAGGCCCTTGCCATCCGCTGGCTGATCTCCGCTGCCCGTTCGCGCTCGGAGAAGACCATGGCCGGCCGCCTGTCGGGCGAGCTGATGGACGCCTCGCAGAACCGCGGCAACGCGGTGAAGAAGCGCGAGGACACGCACCGCATGGCGGAGGCGAACCGCGCCTTCTCGCACTACCGCTGGTAAAATTCGTACCTATATCGTGGAGGATCGCCCGGTCGATCCTCCCACATTGCTAAGGAAGTTTCCCCATGGCCCGCAGCCATCCGCTCGAACGCTATCGCAACATCGGCATCATGGCGCATATCGACGCCGGCAAGACGACGACGACCGAGCGCATCCTCTATTACACCGGGAAGTCCTACAAGATCGGCGAAGTGCATGAAGGCACCGCCACCATGGACTGGATGGAGCAGGAGCAGGAGCGGGGCATCACCATCACCTCGGCCGCGACGACCTGCTTCTGGCGGGCCGAGGACGGCAAGGGCGAAGAGCATCGCATCAACATCATCGACACCCCGGGCCACGTCGACTTCACCATCGAGGTCGAGCGTTCGCTTCGCGTGCTCGACGGCGCGGTTGCCGCCTTTGACGGCGTTGCCGGCGTCGAGCCGCAGTCGGAGACGGTGTGGCGGCAGGCCGAGAAATATGGCGTGCCGCGGATGTGCTACGTCAACAAGCTCGACCGCACCGGCGCCAATTTCGAGCGCTGCGTCGAGATGATCCGCGACCGTTTGGGCGCCCGCCCGGCGGTGCTTTACCTGCCGATCGGGATCGAGGGTGGCTTCAAGGGCCTCGTTGACCTCGTTCGCAACCGCGCGATCATCTGGCTCGACGAAAGCCTCGGCGCCAAGTTCGTCTATGAAGATATCCCGGCCGACCTCGTCGATGCCGCCGCCGCCGCTCGCATGGAGCTGATCGAGATGGCGGTCGAGCAGGATGACGAGGCGATGGAAGCCTATCTCGAGGGTACCGAGCCCGACGTCGACACGCTGAAGGCGCTTATCCGCAAGGGGACGCTCAACTTCTCGTTCGTCCCGGTGCTTTGCGGTTCCTCGTTCAAGAACAAGGGCGTCCAGCCGCTGCTCGACGCGGTGGTCGACTATCTTCCCTCGCCGCTCGACATCCCGCCGGTCGATGGCGTCAAGCTCGACGGCGAAACCCCGGACACCCGCAAGGCGGACGACGCCGAGCCTTTCTCGGCGCTGGCGTTCAAGATCATGAACGACCCGTTCGTCGGTTCGCTGACCTTCGCCCGCATCTACTCGGGCACCCTGACCAAGGGCACGGTGATGAACTCGGTCAAGGACAAGAAGGAAAAGATCGGCCGCATGCTCCTGATGCATGCCAACAGCCGCGAGGACATCGAGGAAGCGCGCGCGGGCGACATCGTCGCCATTGCCGGCCTCAAGGAGACGACGACCGGCGACACGCTGTGCGATCCGGCCAAGCCGATCATCCTCGAGCGGATGGAATTCCCCGAGCCGGTGATCGAGGTCGCGGTCGAGCCGAAGACCAAGGCCGACCAGGAGAAGATGGGCATCGCCCTGTCGCGTCTCGCGGCGGAGGATCCCTCGTTCCGGGTGACCACCGACCATGAATCGGGCCAGACGATCATCAAGGGCATGGGCGAGCTCCACCTCGAGATCCTCGTCGACCGGATGAAGCGCGAGGTCAAGGTCGAGGCCAATGTCGGCGCTCCGCAGGTGGCCTATCGCGAGTCGCTGGCGAAGCCGGTCGAGCTTACCTACACCCACAAGAAGCAGTCGGGCGGCTCGGGCCAGTTCGGCGAGGTCAAGGTCGCGCTTTCGCCGGGCGAACGCGGCTCGGGCATCACCTTCCTCGACGAGGTCAAGGGCGGCAACATCCCGCGCGAATATATCCCCTCGGTCGAGAAGGGCATGCGCGAGACCGCCGAGACGGGTTCGCTGATCGGCTTCCCGATCATCGACTTCGAGATCCGGCTTATCGACGGCAAGTACCACGACGTCGACTCCTCGGCGCTGGCGTTCGAGATCACCGGGCGCGGCGCGATGCGCGAAGCGGCACAGAAGGCAGGGATCAAGCTGCTCGAGCCGATCATGAAGGTCGAGGTGGTGACCCCCGAGGATTATCTCGGTGACGTCATCGGCGACCTCAACTCGCGCCGTGGCCAGATCCAGGGCACCGACACGCGCGGCAACGCGCAGGCGGTTGAAGCCATGGTCCCGCTGGCCAACATGTTCGGCTATGTGAACCAGCTGCGCTCGTTCACCCAGGGCCGTGCACAGTACACCATGCAGTTCTCGCACTATGAGGAAGTGCCGCAGAACGTCGCCGACGAAGTGAAGGCGAAGCTGGCGTAACCCAAATTTTGTGGCTATGGGCGCGCTCGCTAGGGCGGGCCGCCCGAAAATCTAAGAGAAGAAGAGGCGTAAAATGGCGAAGGCGAAATTTGAGCGGACGAAGCCGCACTGCAACATCGGCACCATCGGTCACGTCGACCACGGCAAGACGTCGCTGACGGCGGCGATCACCAAGGTGCTGGCCGAGACCAGCGGTGGTGCGACCTTCGTCGACTATGCGAACATCGACAAGGCTCCCGAGGAGCGCGAGCGCGGCATCACCATCTCGACCGCCCACGTCGAGTATGAGACCGACAAGCGTCACTACGCGCACGTCGACTGCCCGGGCCACGCCGACTATGTGAAGAACATGATCACGGGCGCGGCGCAGATGGACGGCGCGATCCTGGTGGTTTCGGCGGCGGACGGCCCGATGCCGCAAACGCGGGAGCACATCCTGCTGGCGCGCCAGGTGGGCGTTCCGGCGCTGGTGGTGTTCATGAACAAGGTGGACATGGTGGACGACGCGGAGCTGCTCGACCTGGTCGAGATGGAGGTCCGCGAGCTCCTCAGCAAGTACGACTTCCCCGGCGACGACATCCCGGTGATCCGCGGCTCGTCGTACAAAGCGCTCAAGACGCCGAACCCCGGCCGCGACAACCCGGACTCGAAGTGCATCTTCGAC
>JAJJPO010000220.1:0-9388 GCA_032907585.1 Sphingomonas sp.
GGCCTTCGTGCAGTACGAGGATCCGGAAGCCACGCCTGATCTGGTGAGCCAGGATCGAAAAGAGGGAGGTCTGCGGACCACCAGGCTAGCGAACACCGGCGAATCCTAGGTCGGCGCAGATGGGGGCTGGCAGAAATGCCGGCCCCCATTTCTATTGGGCATCACCTGAAACCTAACGCCGCCAGGCGGACATGGGGAGAGGATCTCGCCGCCACCGGGCGAGCGTCTTCATTGCCGACAGGCGCGGGGGACGTGAAGGAGGCGGCGGTGCTGGCCGGACCGCCGCCTCGCACCCCGCCGGGAACGATCGGTCGGCAGGGTCACAGCCCCGCCAACGCTCGGTTCGTTACGGAGATGCACGATTCGGCTCGAAAGCCGTTCATTTAGTCGCCTCTGGCATCGCTCACCGGGCGATCGTTCCGACGGGTCTGGCGATACGCCCGGGGCCGCGATAAGCCTGATGTCGAGAAAAATGGAGGCCGGCATGCGGGCAATTCTTCTGGCGATCTTCTTGGCAGGCACCATGGCGACGGCGGCTTCGGCGCAACCGGCCGACGTCGCCGCGGCGGTTGCGGCGACCGGGTCGCGAACCGAAGCCAACGTCAAGCTCGACGAGAGCCGCAAGCCGGTGGAGGTGCTGGGCTACCTCGGCCTCGAACCTGGAATGCGCGTCCTCGACATGTTCGGGGCCAATCAATACTGGGCCGAGATACTTGCCCCAGCGGTCGGACCCAATGGCTTCGTGACAGTCTGGCAGCCAAGCCAGTTTCTCAACGACAAGCGAAGGGCAAGCTTTGCCGAGTTCGCCGCCCGGCAGAAGAACGTGCTCCTGATCAACAGCCCGTTCGAACGGCCGGCGATCGGCGAGAATGCCTATGATTTCATCCTGATGAACCTCGACTACCACGATGTTTACTGGGAGAGCACCGAGCGGAACATCCCGCGAATGGAGCCTTCGGAGTGGCTGCGACGGCTGTATGCGGCCGCAAGGCCCGGCGCGGTCGTCGGGATCATTGATCATGTTGCCCAGCCAGGCGGGGATACCCGCGAAACCGTCGAGAAGCTGCACCGGATCGATCCGGAGCTGGTCAGGGCCGACTTCGAACGCGCTGGCTTCCTTCTCGAGGGTAGCAGCGACCTGCTGCGCAATAGCGCCGACGATCACAGCCTGAACGTGTTCGACGACAAGATCCGCGGCAGGACCGATCGCTTCTTCTTCAAGTTCAGAAAAGCCCGGTGATCAAGGGGAGCAGGCGCGCGACCTGGCTGGTCCTTGGCGCGCTCATCGTCGGGCTGCTGCTCGGCGCATTGTCCGGTCATGCCGGCGCCGCGCGCGAGCCGATGATCATGTTCGCCTCGACGGTTGGCGGCCTCTGGCTCGACGCTCTCAAGATGACCGTCATCCCGCTCATCATTTCGCTCCTTGTCACCGGCATCGTCTCGGGCGCTGACCAGGCGCGAGCGGGACGGGTGGCTGCCAACTCGATCATCATCTTCGTCGTCGTCCTGACGGCGTCGGCCGCGCTGGGCGCGATGCTGATGCCTGCGATGCTCGAGATATTCCCGCTCCCGGCCGAGGCGGCAGCGGCGCTGCGGGCCGGGCTCGCCAGCGTCGACAGCTCCGCCGCCGCGGCATCGGTTCCAACCGTCCAGGACTGGCTTAGAAGCCTTATTCCGACCAATCCGATCGCGGCCGCGGCAAAGGACGAGGTGCTGGCCCTGGTCGTTTTCACCGCCCTCTTTGCCTTTGCAGTGACGCGCATCGATGAAAATGGACGGCAGTTGATCGGCCGCTTCTTCAAGGGCGTGCAGGATGCCATGCTGGTCCTGGTTGGCTGGGTATTATGGCTTGCGCCGGTCGGCATTCTGGGGCTCGCCTTTGCCGTCGGCGCCGGAGCGGGCGGTGCCGCGTTTGGAGCAGTCCTCCACTATGTCGTGCTGGTCTCGCTGGTCGGCATCGTCGTCACCTTGTGCGCCTATCTCGCCGCCATCGCGTTCGCCGGCTGGAAGCTAGGGGAATTCTCAAGGGCGATGATCGCGCCCCAGGCGGTCGCAATCTCCACCCAGTCGAGCCTCGCCTCGCTGCCCGCCATGCTGGAAGCAGCACGGCTGCTTCGCATTCCGCAGCGCAATGCCGACGTCTCGCTTCCGCTTGCAGTCGCGCTGTTCAGGGCGACCGGTCCGGCAATGAACATCGCGGTCGCCATCTATGTGGCCTACTGGATGGGGATCGAGCTCCACGCCGGCGCCCTCATCGCCGGTTTCGCCGTGGCCGCCGTCGCGAGCTACTGGGCGGTGAGCCTTCCCGGCGCTCTTTCCTTCATTACCTCCATCGCCCCGATTGCCCTGGCGATGGGGGTCCCGATCGAGCCCCTCGCACTGCTCATCGCCGTCGAGGTGCTCCCCGACATCATCCGGACGCTTGGCAACGTCGTGTGGGACGTGACCGCCGCGGGCATTGCCTCGCGCCGGGAGCGTGTCCCCGGCGAGGCCTGACCCGCCGTTTGTCGGCGTGGAAGGATCGTTCATGGGGACGTAACGACGCCCGTCGACCCGGACGGAAAGTCGGTCGACAATGGAGTGAGTTTGCTACCGGACCGGATATTGCTGTGACTGCGACGCGAGTGAAGGGAAGACCCCTGACATCCCGACCCTTCTTCGCGTCGCACCCCTCGCGAGGGGCGCCCCGGGTCGAGGGAAGAAATCAGCGCCCGGCGATCGCCCGGACCTGGTCGGCGTAGAGGCGGCCCACCGGCTGCTCATTGCCATCGGCCAGCCGTGCTATCCAGCGGCCGGAGGGGTTGCGGCTGAAGCCGGCAATGAAGTCCCGGCGAACGATCGCCGAGCGGTGCAGGCGTACGAACAGCTCGGGGTCCAGCCCTTCTTCAAGGGCCGTCATCGAGTGATGGATCAGCCAGCTGCGCTTGCCGACATGGAGCCTCATATAATCGCGCTCGGCCGTGACCCTGTCGATGTCGCGGGAAGCGATCCGCACCAGCCCGGATAGGTCCGAGGCCCAGAACTCCTCGAGCCATGGCGATGCGGTACCCGCAGGCGCCGGCTCCGCGGGCTGCTGGTCGCGGCTCTGGAGGAACGCGCGGGCACGCTCGACCGAACGGGACAGGCGTTCGGCATCGACCGGCTTCATCAGATAATCGATCGCGGCAACGTCGAACGCGGCAACTGCAAACTGGTCGAAGGCCGTGACGAACACCACCGCCGGCGATCGGCCATTGCGGCAAAGCGCCCTTGCAACTTCAATCCCGTCGAGGCCCGGCATCGCGATGTCCAGCAGGACCAGCTCCGGCTCCAGGGCCTCGGCCATCCGGACGGCGCTCTCCCCGTCATGGGCCGTGCCAACGAGGTTCACCCCCTCGATGCGCGCGAGGAGCATCTGGAGGCGCTCGGCGGCGAGCGGCTCGTCGTCGGCAACGAGGATCCTCAGGTCGGCACTATTTTCAGTCATCTTCTTCCACCGGCATGGCTAGCGACACCTTGTAGCCGCCTTCTACAGGTCCGAAACGACAATCTGCACGATTGCCGAAATGAGCCTCGAGACGCTGGCATACGTTGGAGAGGCCGACGCCCGTCCCGGTATGGGTTGGAACCGCAGCGACCTTCTTGCCCGGTCCGCCAATGGTCCTGTTCGTTACATCGAGCTGCATTCTTCCCCCGTCGAGGCGGCGCGCGCGGATTGCGAGCTCGACCCGCGAATTGGTCGCCGAAACCCCGTATTTGATCGCGTTCTCGACCAGCGGCTGGAGAATGAGCGCGGGAACGGGAGCGTCCTGCAGATCCTCGGGGATGTCGATCACCACCTCCAGCCGGTCGGGGAAGCGGACCTTCTCGATGTCGAGGTAGAGGCGCTGGAGGCCGATCTCCTCGGCGAGGCTGACGTCGGCCGACGGGTCGATCGACAGGCTGGTCCGGAAGAATGTGGAAAGCGCCATCAGCATTTCCTCGGCCTTGTCGCCGCGGCCGGACATCACCAGCGACGAAAGGCTGTTGAGCGTATTGAACAGGAAATGCGGGTTTACCTGGTAGCGCAGCGCCCGGACCTGTGCTGCATGGGCTGCGGTCTCGGCCTCGGCGAGCATGCGCTCCGTGATGCGGGTGCGATGCTGCTGCGTCATGGCTATGAAGAAGGCGCACCAGGCGGCCAGCAGGAAGTACCAGGTAACGGTGCCGTCTGCGATGAGACGCGGCATCCGCGAGGCTATGAGCTCCTCGATCGGCGGGAGGTTGACCTCCAGCTCGTCGCCATCGTCCTTGACGATCCTCACATTGTTGCCGCGCTGGACGATCGCCACTCCCTCCTGGGTGGTAATCTTCGTTGCCGGCATCATCGGGTCCGACCAGGTTGCCATCCTGAGGCTGGCAATCGACATCAGCACCGCGGCAGGAAGAGCCGCCAAGGCCGCGATGAACGCCATCCTGCGGATACTGCCGTCCCGGGCGAACAGCCGGATCGCGACGTAGATGCCGAAGGTCAAGACGAGGCCGATGGCAGCGTTGATCGCGCGATAGCCTATTGCCGATGCCGCCTCCGGGCCGAAGAGGCCGCGGATGAGCACGGTAACGAGGTAAAATGCCCAGAAGGCGATGATCGACTGGGTCGCGAGACGCCAGTCGGAAAATCGGCCAGTCGGCTGAGATGATCTCGTGGATGCCATTGCCACTGTCATTAGGGAATCTGGGGCGCAATCCACAATCTCTTGCTTGTCCATTGGCAGAGGCAGGCCGCCACTCGGTCGAACGAATGCCGCCCGGGGGCCGGGAACGGCCTTGGAGGGCGCTCGTTGGTGAGGCGCAAATGCCAAGTGGAGGCCTCGCGAAATGACCGACGAGAGAAGGAAAGACGAGAAGTCGGGCGAGCAGCCGCCGCCCCCGACACTGGCCCGCGACCCGGAACGCTCGATCGAGCTCGAGGTGAAGAAACGGCCGGACGACGAGAACGCAAAGGCCGACCTTGGAAGCGACGAATCAATGGATGCGTCGGACCCGAGTGCAGCCGCCCAGCCCGGTCGGTCCAAGGAACCTGCGCCCTCTTCCGGCTTTCCGGACAAGTCGGCGAAAAAGTGACGGCGACGCAACAATTTAGCATCTGCCGCCATTTTGCGGAATTCAAACGTGCCCTGAAAAACACAGCCACGGAAAAGATGTGGCCCCGCGGCAATTTCATGTTGCGGGCGTGACTCCCCTTTGATTCAATATGAACGGGGGGTGGGATTTTGGTTAAGAGATTGGCAACCCAATCGGCCGCATGATCCTACCTGAGTTTGGAGGGAGTCGGGGATCATGTCGACGAGGACGAGTCAGCCTGCCGGAGGTGCGCTGCTCATTTCGGAACTGAAGGAGTTCGCCTCCTTCCCGAAAGCGACGCAGAGGTACATCCGCCGTTCGCTGGACGTTGCCTACGGACGGACCAACCCGCTCGAGACCTGGGCCCGCGACGAGATCGAGGCCGCCGCGATCACTGCCCAGTCACGCTTCTACAAGCAGATCGAGCATTTGAGGGTGCAGATCCCCGATGACAGCGGCCTCGACATGATCGAGCCCTTCCTCGGGATGCTGGTGACGCTTGCCGCGTTCGACCTTGGCCAGGATCGCCTGCCGAATTTCGCGGCCTTCCGCTTTCTTTACGAGCGGCTGCTCGGCGCGAGCGTCCGTCCCTGGCTGCCCGCTGCATTCTGTGCCGCCGCTGCGCTTCCGCATCTTCACCCCGACCGTCGCCGGTCGCTGCTCCAGTCGATCAGCGAGAGCGCGGCGACCGCGCCCGGTTGGTCGACCCGCGAACCGGTGTTCTGGCCGGAGTGGGTGGAAAAGGTCGACATCGCCGCCGCCGCCTGAGCTTTTTTAACTGGAACCGGACTGGCCGGGCAGTCTTGCCCGGCCTTTCCTTTGCGGGAGCTCCCGGCGGTTCAGGATAGAAGGGCCGGTGCCTCAAGCTCCGGATAGATCCGGGCCAGCTCGGCAATGCTGGCCCGTGCGTTGCGGTGATGCACGAAAATCCCGCCAGCGGCCTCCCACTTGTCACGATGGTCGGCCCGATCGTCGACCAGCACGTCCGCGCCCTTCATGTGACGATATTTGTCGCGCGCCATGCAGGTGATGATGTGGGTTCCCGGGAAATGTTCCTCGGCCCAGCGCACCTTCTGCGGTGCCGCCCAATTGCCGAGGGGTAGGCCGGTCAGGATGATGGGATCGAGATGGGCGACCGCGTCGAACAGCAGACGGGCATCGGCCATCAGTGGGAGCGTCGCGTAGAAATCGCGGGTGCGGGCCAGCCTGCGCCAGAATTCGCGCTTCCCGTGCCGCTGCTCGAACTCGCGCACCGAGGCTCCGAGCACCTCCCTTGCGCCAGCCTCGAAGTCCGCGAGCACGCCATCGCAGTCAAGGAACAGCTGCGGGCTCATCGAAGCCGGGCCGGTTCCAGTCCGACCGGGATTGCATCGGCTATCGCCTCCCAGCCTTGCTCGCGCAGCACGTCATTGCTTTCCCTGGGCTTGCGGCCCTGCGATCTGTCAAGCGACCAGGTTATGTGAAAGGTCGAGCCGTCCGGCCGATCCGTAGACCCGTCAATTGCAACGACAAGGCATTCCAGCCCGCGGCTGTCGTCGGCTCGTCCAACGATCTTCGCATCGACCGGGCCAGGCAGCGGCTGCTGCCCGCCGCCAACCGCCAGCGTGACATGGTCGGCGATCGGGTCGGGATAGCGCGGCGGAAACCGATCGAGCAATTCGGCCCGCTGGCCGCGATCAAGTTTCCAGCCGACCACTGGGTCAGAACTGGCCATGACCAGTCAATCGTCTGAACGCCGCGCGGTTCCTAGCCGCTCGACGAGGCTTGCTGCAAATTCGCTGAGCGAGTCATCGCGGGCCCCGAGGATCGCGATGCGATCTCCCGGCAATGCTTCCCGGACCAGGCGATCGCCGATCATCGCCCTTTCCGGGATATGCTCGGCATGGCCCCCCAGTTCCCGGACGGTCTCGGCGAGCCAGTCGGATCCGCGCGACCGGTCGACGGTCCCGCCCTGGTAGACGGGGTCCGGCAGGAAAAGCCGGTCGCCCTCCCTCAGGCCCCGGGCGAACGCCTTGGCGATCGGCTCGCCCATCTTGGCGAGCGGCCCGAAGCCATGCGGCTGGAACATGACGAGCAGGCGGCCAGGCTGGCTGGTCAGCGTTGCAAGCGTCGCGTCGATCTTGTCCGGGTTATGCGCAAAATCGTCAATGACGGTGACGCCGCCGGCGGTGCCAACGTTTTCCAGCCGGCGCTTCAGCCCGGCAAAGCGGGATAGGGCCGGCACCACTTCCTCGAGCGGGATGCCGAGCGCGTGAACCGCACCGAGCGCGGCAAGGGCATTGAGCGCGTTGTGCCTGCCGGGAACCGCGAGCTTTATCTCATGCTTTTCCTGCCCCACCGACAGGCTGAAGCTCGAGCCATCGTCAAACAGCTCGAGGTTCCTGCCGACGAGCGTCGCGTTGGGACTGTCGAAGCCAAGGCCGATGAGCTGTCCGGCAGGCAGGGCGTCTGCGATCAGACGGCTCTCCGGGTCGTCCAGGTTGACGACCGCTTTCCCGGCGGCCCCGAGAAAGGCCGAAAAGAGCGAACGGAGCTCATCCATCTCCTTGTGGTCGAGGCTGATGTTGCCAAGGACGGCGACCGTGGGCGTGTAAAGCGCGATCGAGCCGTCGCTTTCGTCCACTTCGCTCACGAAAAGCTCGGGGTCGCCGACCAGCGCCGAGGCGAAGGGCGCGCCGGGAGACACGAAATTCTTCATCACGGCGCCGTTCATCACCGTCGGCTGGCGGTGCGCGGCATGGAGCATCCAGCCGATCATGCCGGTCACGGTCGATTTTCCGCTGGTGCCGCCAACCGCGATGCTGCGCTGGGCGCCATTCAACAGCCTGGCCAGCAACTGCGGCCGGGTAACCTGCTCGAGGCCGAGCTCCTTGGCCCGGACGACATCCAGGACCGTTGGCTCGACGGCGGCCGACGTGACCAGGGTCATCCCGTCCCTGAGGCCCGAGCCGTCCTGCGGCGAGAGCCCGATCCCGAGGGAGCGAAGATAATCGAACTTGCGGGCGAGTCGGCCCGCATCGAGCGATCGGTCGGAACCGGCGACGCGGGCGCCGCCCGCGCGGAGGATAGCGGCGAGGGGTAGCATGCCGCTTCCACCGATTCCGCAGAAGAAATATTGGTTGGTCATCGGGGGGCAGCACTATGCGGGCGGGCGTGCTTGTGCAAATGATGGCTCGATGAAGATCGCGGTTGTCGCGCCGAGCTGTACGCTGAGACCCGAAGCCGCCGAAGCGGTCATCGCCATTGCCGGCGCGCGCGGCGACGCCGAGATCGTCATCCACCCCCAATGTTTTCATTCCGATGGCCATTTTGCCGGGACCGACGAGGAGCGGCTCGCTGCCCTTCGCGAGGTAATGGCCGACGATCGCGTCGACGCCGTCTGGTTTGCCCGTGGCGGCTATGGCTCAAACCGCATCGCCGAAGCTGCGGCGCGGGACCTTCCCCGGGCGGCCCGGGGCAAGACATATCTTGGCTACTCCGATGCGGGCTTCCTGCTCGCCGCTTTCCACCGAGAGGGGCTAAAGGTCGCCCATGGCCCGATGGTGCAGGACGCGGCCCGCAAGGACGGGGACCAGGCCATTCATCGCGCTCTCGACTGGCTGGTGAGACGAAGCGCGTCCGCGCTCGAGCCGGGGATAGGAAGGACGCAGCCGGCAATGGCGTTCAACCTCACCGTGCTTTCGAACCTTCTTGGCACTTCGATCGAACCGGATTTCAGCGGCGTCGAGCTGTTACTCGAGGAGGTCGCGGAACATGAATATCGTATCGATCGCTCGATGTTCCATGTTTGCGGGAGCCTCGCGGTGCGGCGCGCCTCGGCCATCCGCATGGGGCGGATGACAGAGATACCGGACAATGACCCGGTCTTTGGAAGCAACGCCGAATCCATCGTGCGGGACTGGTGCCAACGCTCGAAAATCCCGTTCGGGGGCCATGCCGATATCGGTCACGACGCGGCCAACCGCGTAGTTCCGTTCCATGATTGGGCAAATTAACCACGAAGATGCTTCTCTCCCTCTTGCACACAGAGGGGAAACGCGCTCTATCTTTCACCAGAACAACAGGAGGGCCAAATGGCAAAAGGGACTGGTCGTAAAGCAGGAGGCGGACTTGCCCGCCCCGTAACCCCGTCGGCGGATCTTGCCGCAATCGTGGGTTCGAGCCCGCTGCCGCGTAGCGAGGTCGTTTCGAAGGTGTGGGATCATATTCGCAAGAACAACCTGCAAAACCCGAGCAACAAGCGGGAAATTCTTGCCGACGACAAGCTGCGCAAGGTTTTTTGCTCCGACAAGTGCACCATGTTCGA
>JAJJPO010000221.1:0-9235 GCA_032907585.1 Sphingomonas sp.
GCTCGAAGGGGTGCTGAAGGAAACCTACGGCATCTTCGTCTACCAGGAGCAGGTGATGCAGGCCGCCCAGGTGCTTGCTGGCTACTCGCTCGGCGAAGCGGACCTTCTGCGACGCGCCATGGGCAAGAAGATACAGTCGGAAATGGACGCGCAGCGGGCGCGCTTCATCGAGGGCTGCGCGGCCAATGACATCGACGCCGCCAAGGCCAACGAGCTGTTCGACTTGATCGACAAGTTCGCCGGCTATGGCTTCAACAAGAGCCATGCCGCGGCCTATGCGCTGGTCGCCTACCACACTGCGTGGCTGAAAACGCACCACCCGGCGGAATTTTTCGCCGCCTCGATGAGCTTTGACATGGCGCAGACCGACAAGCTTGCGCTGTTCGTCGAGGACATGCGCCGGAGCGGCATCGAATGCCTTCCGCCTGACGTCAATGCGTCGCGCGCCGACTTCTCCGTCGAGGAAAGCCAAGAAGGGCTTGTGGTCCGCTACGCGCTCGGCGCGCTGAAAGGTGTCGGCGAGAAGGCGATGCATGCCCTTGTCGCCGAGCGCCAGGCGGGGGGGGCGTTCAAGAGCCTGGACGATTTTGCGGAGCGTATCGACCCCAAGCTCCTCAAC
Organism: Sphingomonas sp.; assembly: GCA_032907585.1. Classification (GTDB taxonomy): domain Bacteria; phylum Pseudomonadota; class Alphaproteobacteria; order Sphingomonadales; family Sphingomonadaceae; genus Sphingomicrobium. The sequence goes on from JAJJPO010000221.1 coordinate 620, forward strand.
CGTCGGCAGCTGGAAAGCCTGGCCGCCGCCGGGGCGTTCGACCGGCTCAATGCCGACCGCCCAACGGTTTTTGGATCTGCAGAAACGATCCTTGCCCACGCGCAGGCAGCCCATGACCAGCGCACGAGCGGACAGCATGGCCTGTTCGGCGGCGGCGGATCTACCGGGGTCGCGCCCATTCGCCTCGCCCAGGGCCAACGCTGGAGCCTCGCCGAGCGCATGAACGCGGAGCGCGAGGCATTCGGCTTCTTCTTCTCGGCTCACCCGGTCGATGCGCAGCGCCACCTGCTTGCAGCGCACAAGGTCAGGAGTTTTGCCGAGCTTGCGACCTCGTCATCGGGAGAGGGCCGCTCGAGCGCTACCATGGCCGGGCTGGTCGAAGGGGCTCGCTGGCGGGTTTCTGCCAAGGGCCGGCGCTTCCTTACCGCAACCATCTCGGATGCGAGCGGCCAGTATGAGGCCACGGCCTTTGACGACGAGCCTTCGGCCGACCTTGAAGCGGCCGCGAAGTCGGGCGAGTGCGGGCTCCTTAGCGTCGAACTCGACCGCAGGCCTGGCGACGATGTTCCAAGGATCACGGTGAAGCGGTTCCAGCCGCTGGACGGCCTTGCAAGGAAGACCCGTCTGCTGATGGAGCTGCGGATCGCGGACGGTTCGGCAATTGGCGCCGTTGCCCGCGAGCTTGCCGAGGCGCGTGGTGGCAATGGCGTCATTCGCGCAATTCTACCGGTAAGCGGCGAACGCGAGGCACGCCTTGTCCTTGGCCGTGACTTTAGACTCGACGCGGATCTTGCTGCCCGGCTTTCACGCATACTCGGCGAGGGGGCGGTCGATCTTAGCGCGCAGGAACCACCTAGACTGGCGCTGGTCGGCTAAGGGCAAGCACTTGCCTGGGGGTTTTCTTACTGTCGGAAAAAAGGCGCCGGGCCCCTAGGTGCCAGCGGGGAAATTCCGCCGAGGATGAGCGCCGCCCAGGCGACGATGGCCAAAACCCACAGGAGCTTTCTGTAGCGCCCCATTCGCTGCCGCGCTTCGGCGCAGCCCTGGCGCGTGGAAGTCGCGACCGCCACCGCCAGAAATGCAGCGATATTGCGACGGGCCCCCATGCAGTCTGACTCAGCCGGATATTCGCCTGCTCTCAAACAGATGGGGAAGACAATAGCGGGGTAGCCGACGATCATTGCGTCGGCTGCCCGCTGGTTCCTTCAATCGACGGTAACAGGCTGGTTAAAGTTCGCCGTTTCGCCGGCGGCTCAGGCCATCATGAACTCGGCCTTCTTCACCTCCTTGGTGAGCCTTGCATCAAGCTCTTCGCCGATCTCGCTCTTGAGGCGCGGGAATATCTGGTCCTCTTCCATCCGTGCATGGGCTTCGACCGCCGCCCTGAATTCCCGGACGGTGTCGATCCACGCCGGGTCATCGGCGCTCATGTGGTTGAGCCGGTAGATGAATTCCTTGACCTCGCCATGGTCATTCTCGAGCGCGGCCGCGTCGGCCTTGTCATTGGCCTCGCGAAGCGCGGGATAGATGACATGCTCCTCGGCATAGGAATGTTTGTCGATGGCATAGCCGACCTTCATCAGCAGCATCTTGCGCTGCATCGTCTGGGTCTCGTCGGTCTCGAGCATTCGGTCGAACAGTGCGAGAACCGACCGATGTTCCTCGGCGAGGCTCTCGGCCCAGTCGCCATGACCGCTGACCATCGCCTGGCTCAGGAACTTGCGGCCCATGTTGGCGGCGATCGCGAGGGCCGCGCCTCCGAGCGCGGCGCCGGCGATCGCGCCGGTCGAACCCCAGCGAAAGGCGCTTTGTCCATTGGACCTGGAGCCGTTTGACGACGAGGAGCTGCTCCTCGAACGGGACGAACTGGAACGGTTGGCGGTGCGAGTTGCCATGACACATCCTCCTTTTCGGGTTTTGCGCCAATCAACTCCTTGCAGGGTGCCGCCGTTCCGGCAGTTCGTCGCAGCGATCAGCTTTCCGGCTGAGAAGGCTCGGGTACCGCTGGCACGCTCTCATTCGCGGGAGGGAGAAGCGGGTCTTCCATGGGGAGCACCGGCGCCGTCGTGACGAGGTTCTGGTCCGCAGCCGGCTCCTCGATGGCCGACGGAGCATCTACCGAGGGCTCGGGTGGCGGAGGCGTTGCAGTCTCATATTCCTCGCCTGGAAGCTCTTGCGGCGAAGTCGAGCGGGGCGGTGCCTTTTCGCGGGGCGCGCTGACCGTCTCGTAGATGCACGAATCCAGTCCGTCGCGGCGGACCACGCCGATCCTTGCGGCAATGGTGTTTCCATAGCGCCGGGTGAACCCCTTGGGGGCGATGGCGCCCCGCTTCTTGGGAAGCGGAAGCACGGCTGCAATTCGCGCCGCCTCGGTGGCCGAAAGGGCGCTTGCGTCATGGCCAAAGTAGCGCTGGGCGCCTGCATTGGCACCATAGGTGCCGATCCCGGTTTCAGCGACGTTGAGGTAGACCTCCATGATCCGCCGCTTTCCCCAGATCTGCTCGATCAGGAAGGTAAAATAGGCTTCCATCCCTTTGCGGAAATAGCCGCCGCCCTGCCACAGGAAGACGTTCTTCGCCGTCTGCTGGCTGATCGTCGATCCGCCCCGGATGCGCCCTCCCGAAGCGTTGCGCTTCATCGCGTCTTCAATGGCTTCCAGGTCGAAGCCGTTGTGCTGGCAGAACTTTGAGTCCTCGGCTCCGATCGCTGCCCGCACCATGTCGCGGTCCATCTCGTCGAGCCCCATCCAGTCCTTGGCAAGGCCGCGGCCAGCGACGACATCGCCGATCATCGTCGCCGTGATTGGTGGCGGCACGAAGCGATAGACGACGACGATGAGGATGGAGAGAAGGAACAAGCCTAGGATGAACCGCCACAGCCAGCCAAGGATGCTGCGGCGGCCCTTGCGTCGGCGGCGATAGCGCGGAATGGACGTTTGGGTTCTGGCCATGGATGAAGGACTAGTGGGCGCCACCGGCGCTGGCAATTGGGCGGGGAGCCTCGATCTATGCGCATTCTGGTTACGGGCGCTGCCGGTCTGATCGGGAGCGCTGTCGCAGCCCGCCTGAGACAGGACAACCATGTCATCGGCCTCGACCTCAGGCCGGGACCCGAGGTCGGGATCCTCGGCGATTGCCGCGAGGTGATGAAATGGCGTCACCAGGCAGGGGCGCTTGATGCCATCGTCCATGTCGCGGCGCTCCACGCGCCCCATGTCGGGCGCGTGCCCGACGAGGAGTTCCGAAGGGTCAACGTCGAGGCGACGTCATGCCTCATTGACCTCGCCCTTTCACTTGGCTGCAGCCATTTCGTCCTGACCAGTACCACCTCGCTATATGGCGACGCGCTAGAGCCGCGGGGCGCAGCCGCCTGGATTGACGAGACGACCGTTGCGTCGCCGCGGGACATTTACGACGAAACCAAGCTGGAGGCCGAGCAGCTGCTGACATCGGCGGGCGGGGGCTTTTCCGGTGCAACTGCCCTTCGAATGTCGCGCTGCTTTCCCGAGCCCGCGGGCGCCATGGCCTGGTACCGCCTCCACCGCGGCGTCGACCGTCGCGACGTCGCCGAGGCGCATGCCCTGGCGCTGGGCCGAGCCGGGGCTCCCGCCTGCTTCCTGGTCAGTGCCGCGACGCCTTTTTTCCGAAGTGATTGCGACGGGCTGTTCGAGGATGCGTCCGCAGTGATCGAGCGCCGCTGCCCCGGTCTCATCGGAAGAATGACGGAAAGAGGGTGGGCCCCGCCCCATTCGATCGGGCGTGTCTATGATTGCGGCCTTGCGCGCCGCGAGCTTGGCTATCGGCCGCGGTTCGGCGTGGAATCCTGCCTTGCAGGTGACTGGGACCCGCTTCCGTCGCTCTGACGCCACACCTTGCCGCGCTAGTGCAACTCTCATATCTGCCGCTCATGACATCGACCAACGACATCCGCCGCAGCTTCCTCGACTATTTCGAGAGGAACGGACACGCGCGGGTCCCCTCGGCGCCGCTCGTCCCGCACAATGACCCGACGCTGATGTTCACCAACGCGGGGATGGTGCCCTTCAAGAACGTCTTCACCGGCCTCGAGAAAAGGCCCTATTCGACGGCTGCGAGCAGCCAGAAGTGCGTCCGGGCAGGGGGCAAGCACAACGACCTCGACAATGTCGGCTACACCGCCCGCCACCACACCTTCTTCGAGATGCTCGGGAATTTCTCGTTCGGCGACTATTTCAAGGACCAGGCGATCCACCATGCCTGGAACCTGGTCACGTCGGAGTGGGGCATCAGCCCTGACCGGCTGACGGTTACCGTCTATCACACGGACGACGAGGCGTTCGACCTCTGGAAGAAGATCGCGGGCCTTCCGGAAAGCCGCATCATCCGCATTGCCACCAAGGATAATTTCTGGGCGATGGGCGATGATGGGCCTTGCGGCCCCTGCTCGGAAATCTTCTTCGACCATGGGGAGCATATTCCTGGCGGCCCGCCGGGCTCCCCGGACGAGGACGGCGACCGGTTCGTCGAGATCTGGAACCTCGTCTTCATGCAATATGAGCAGGCGGCCGGCGAAGTCGTGGCCGAGCTTCCGAGGAAGAGCATCGATACCGGGATGGGCCTCGAGCGCATTGCGGCGGTCCTCCAGGGCGTCCACGACAATTATGACACGGACACGTTCAAGGCGCTCATCGCCGCGAGCGAGGAACTGACGCGGACCCGCGCGGAGGGCGACAGCCGGGCTTCCCACCGGGTGATCGCCGATCACTTGCGCGCATCCGGCTTCCTGGTTGCCGACGGGGTCCTGCCAGCCAACGAGGGAAGGGGCTATGTCCTTCGCCGGATCATGCGCCGCGCGATGCGTCATGCCCATCTCCTGGGCGCAAAGGAGCCGCTCATGCACCGGCTGGTGCCGGGGCTGGTCTCCGAGATGGGCAGCGCTTATCCCGAGCTGGTGCGCGCCCAGCCGCTCATCGAGGCGACGCTGCTCCAGGAGGAGACCCGGTTCCGCCAGACCCTGTCGAACGGGCTGAGGCTTCTCGACGAGGCGACGTCAGGCCTCGAGGAAGGCGGCACGCTTCCAGGCGAAACGGCCTTCCGGCTCTACGACACCTACGGCTTTCCCTACGATCTTACCGAGGATGCGCTTCGCGCCCGCGGCCTTACCGTCGACCGGGCCGGCTTTGACGCCGCCATGGCCGAGCAGAAGGCGGCGGCCCGCGCGGCCTGGAAGGGTTCGGGTGAAAAGGCATCCGACGAGCTGTGGTTCGACCTTGCCGAGGAGCATGGCGCGACCGAGTTCACCGGCTACACCGGAGACCAGGGCGAAGGGGTGGTGCTTGCCATACTGAAAGACGGCGAGCGCGCGGAAAAGGCGTCCGAGGGCGAAACCGTTACCCTGCTGCTCAACCAGACGCCTTTCTACGCGGAAAGCGGCGGGCAGGTTGGCGATGCCGGAATCCTGACCTCCCTCAAGGGGTTCCGCGGCGAAGTTGAGGACACGTCCAAGCCGCTTGGCAAGCTGCACGCGCTTCGCACCCGGGTCGCAAGCGGGGAGATCGGCGTCGGCGAGACGCTTCACCAGCAGGTGGACGTCGAGCGCCGGCTGCGCACCCGCGCCAACCATAGCGCGACGCACCTGCTCCACGCGGCGCTTCGCAACCGGCTTGGCGGACATGTCACCCAGAAGGGAAGCCTCGTCGCACCTGACCGGCTTCGCTTCGACTTTTCGCATCCCCGGGCGCTTTCGCCAGCGGAGATTGCCGAGATCGAGGCAGACGTGAACGCCGAGATCCGGGCCAACGAGCCGGTGCTGACCCGGCTGATGACTCCCGAGGAAGCAGTCGAATCCGGCGCGCTCGCCCTGTTCGGCGAAAAATATGGAGACGAGGTCCGGGTCCTCTCGATGGGCAGGCCGGGCGAGGATCGCCATTACTCGGTGGAGCTTTGCGGCGGGACCCACGTCACTGCGACCGGGGATATCCAGCTGTTCAAGATCATCGCGGAAAGCGCGGTTTCCTCCGGCGTTCGCCGGATCGAGGCGCTGACCGGCGAAGGAGCTCGCCAGTGGCTTTCGGCGCGCGACGAAAAGCTTCGCGAGGCGGCAGCATCGCTCAAGGCCTCGCCCGACGAGGTCCCGTCCCGGGTTGCTGCGCTGGTCGAAGAGCGGCGGCGCCTCGAGCGTGAGCTGACCGAGGCAAAAAAGGCGCTTGCGATGGGCGGCGGCGGCCGATCTGAGGCCGCCGGGCCGGAGACAGTGGGAGGCCATGCTTTCCTCGGCCAGGTGGTCGAAGGGCTGGATCCAAAGGGGCTGCGCGGCGAGGTCGACGGAATGAAGCAGCGGCTCGGATCGGGCGTTGCCGCGCTGGTCGCGGTCAATGACGGACGCGCGAGCGTCGCCGTTGGCGTCACCGGCGATCTTTCGGCCAAGGTCTCGGCAGTCGAGCTGGTGAAGGCCGCGGTCGCGGCGCTTGGCGGGCAGGGGGGCGGCGGCCGCCCCGACATGGCCCAGGGCGGCGGCCCGGATGGGGAGCGAGCGAAAGAGGCGCTCGAGGCGGTCCGGGAAGCGCTTTCGAAAGCCGCCTAGGCCGCGTGGCCGGCGTCGCGCAGGCGCCTCCGGCCGAGGCTTGGTTCGACCTCCAGCTCTCCTGCCTGCATGATGTCGGCCCGAAGCTCGCTCCGTTTCTCGTGGATGGACGCGATCACCGGGCCCATGGCGACGCCAATATCGACCAGCACCGCTTCGCTCAGCTGGAGCGAGGCTTCCAGCGTCTCGGGGATCGCGTCGCTGACGCCCGCGCGGTAGAGTGCCGCGGCATGGTCCTTGTCCCTTGCACGGGCGATGATCGGGAGCGACGGATATTCCTTCCTCAGCCTGCGGACGATCCGGGCAGTGAGCACCGGGTCGTCCATTGTCAGGACCACCGCGGCTACCCGGTCGAGGTCGAGCTTCTCGATGAGTTCGCGTCTCGAGACATCGCCGTAAAGCACGGAATATCCCGCATTTCTTGAGGCAACGAAGCCGTCGACGTCGCTGTCTATGGCAAGGTAGGGACGGTCATGCTGGGTGAGCATGTCGGCAACCATCTGGCCGACCCGGCCGAAGCCAAAGATGATCGTCTTGCCCTCCGTCGGACCATGGTGTTCGGTGGAAAGCGCGGCATGGTCGACCCGTTTCGCCATGGCGCGGCCGAGGCTCGCGAGGAGCGGGGTGATGGTCAGGCCGATCGCGGTGGCGGCGGACCAGAAGCTCACCGTCTCGGCGGAAAGGATCCCCGCAAGACCGGCGGCGCCGAGCACGATGAGTGTCGTTTCCGAGGGGCTGGCCATGAGGACGCCGGTCTCGGCAGCGACTCCCGGGCGGGCCCCCGCGAGGCGTAGCAGCAGGCCGGTCACCAGCGATTTCACGACCAGCACTGCGGCAAGCGCTCCAAGCAGGGTCGGCCATTGGCCGACGAGCTCGGCGAGGTCGATCCGCATGCCGACGGTAATGAGGAAGATGCCGAGCGCCAGGCCCTTGAAGGGCTCGATCACCACTTCGACCTCGTTGCGATACTCGGTTTCGGCGATGACGAGGCCAGCGACCAGCGCGCCCATGATCGGGGAAAGACCGACCGATGCGGTCACCGTCGCGGCAAGGATCACCACCAGGAGCGAAATGGCGAGGAACAGCTCAGGCTTTTTCGATCTCGCCGCCTGGGCAAAGAGGCCCGGGAGAAGGAATCGGCCGATGAGCAGGATCGCCGCGATGACGATCGCTCCCTGGACTGCCACCTTCCACAGGGCTCCCGGCTCGGCCCCGGCTGACGCACCGATGAAGAAGAGCATCGGGACGAGCGCCAGATCCTCGAAGAGGAGCATCGCCAGCGCGGCGCGCCCGACTGCGCTCTGGGTGCCGCTGATCGGAAGGACAAGCGCTGTCGAGGACATGGCAAGGGCAAGCGCAAGCCACATCGCGCTCCTCGTTGGCCAGTCGACCAGGACGAGGAAGCCGCCGATGAGAAGGGCGGTGAACGCCATTTCCGCAAAGCCGATGCCGAACACCATCCTTCGCATCGCCACGAGGCGGCGGAAGCTGAGTTCCAGACCGATGCTGAAGAGGAGAAGGACGATCCCGAGCTCGGCGAAGGGTGCTATCCCTTCCGGCTCGGTGATCGATATCCACTCGAGCCAGGGATAGTGCTCGACAAGTGCCCCAAGGCCGAACGGGCCGGCGATGATGCCAACGAGGATGAACCCGATAACCGGATTGATCCTGAAGCGAGCAAAGGCGGGAATGACGATTCCCGCCGCGCCCAGGATGGTCAGCGCGTCACTTAGCGCTGGGGTCAGATGCATTCCGGCGGCCATGTTTTATTGAAGCATGGCGCGCCGTTCGAGTCGATCAGGCGCTGACAGATTCTGCAGTCATTGCCGCTTCGAGATTCTCGCGAATTGCCTCGAAGAACTGCTCGGTGGTCATCCAGGCCTGCTCGGGGCCGACCAGGAGCGCGAGGTCCTTGGTCATCTTGCCGCTTTCGACAGTCTCGATGCAGACGCGCTCGAGCGTCTCGGCAAAGCGAACCACTTCGGGCGTGTCGTCGAACCGGCCGCGAAACTTGAGGCCGCCGGTCCAGGCGAAGATCGAGGCGATCGGGTTGGT
>JAJJPO010000222.1:0-9203 GCA_032907585.1 Sphingomonas sp.
GAAATGTCCGGACCAATTCTCCGAGGATATGGCAAAGACTGCTATGCCACGCCTTTCATAAGCCATTGCCCACGGACGCTGAGGAATGGCGCGCATCACTTTATTCGTGATGCGCGGCGGGCGCAGGTCCATCCTCCGTATAATGGCCTTCAGCGACCGCGGTGAGCGCCTGATGCACGCCTTCGACATAATGGACGAAGCTCACATAACTTGCGACATATTCCCGGCCCGCTGAAAGGTCATCGGAGCGAAACCCGCGCTTTTTTTGGAGATCCGCGAACTTCATGCGGACGCCCTCACCGGCATCCTTCGCAACGAACGCGGCCAGTTCCTCACTGGAGCCAGTGGCGACTGCCTTGTCCGCAAGTGGAATTGCAGGACCAAGGTCCCGGCCCGCGGGTTTCAGCCCCGTATATGGTGCACCTTCGCCGGCGCGATGCAATCGCACCAGCGTTTCGAAGAAATATCGGTCTGCCAGTTCGCGTGCATCGGGCCCAAGCTTGCGAACCTTGATGGCCTCCGCGAAGGCATGGCGCAGCTGCGCCTCGTCGGCAGGCTGGACCCAGATCAGGGCCGGGTCCGGGTTTCCGGAGCCCAGCGCCGCCCTCGCGGCGGCAACAACTGGCCCATCGAGACCATCACAATGAGCCTGGACGGGCGCAGGCAACAGGAATGCCGCCGCGATCAGCCCCGCGCCGAACGGAGACCGGGTACCCATGACAGTCCTCCTCATCCAAGCTGGTCAAATGATGAGCTGGCAGGGATTGCCAGTCACTAGGGAGTTCTACTGAAAGGATAAGGCGCCTGCTCCATTGCCGAAGATGCAAATTACGACATGGACCACTATGCCGCCTGCTTGCTGCGCCGGTTGAGCTGAACCAGGTTGAGAAGGTCGGCGATTGCCTGCCAGGCGAACTCGAGCGAGGCGGGGTCGGTGAGTCGGCCAGCTGCGAACTTTTCGTGGACCTGCGCGATCACGGTCTGCGGCCGCGAGACGATAAGCGATTGGGTGGCGAGCAAGGTCTCGTGCAGCTGCGCCTGGGCACGCACTCCACCCGTAAATGCAGGGGAAGCGCTCATCGTCACTACCGGCTTACCGCGCAGAGCGGCCGCCCCATAGGGCCGCGATGCCCAGTCCAGGGCGTTCTTGAGCACTCCAGGAATACCATAGTTGAACTCGGGCGTGACAATGACGAGACCGTCGGCAGCCGCAATCGCGCTGCGCAGCGCCATTACCTCGGCGGGCACATCGGCTCCATCCCGATCCTGGTTGTAGAGCGGGATGTTTGCGAGGTCATGGATCAGAAACCTTATCCCTGCCGGGGTTCTTTCCCGGAGTGTGTGAAGGATACCGGTAGAATAGGATTGGGCGCGCAGGCTCCCAGACAATCCGAGGAGGGAGACCGCAGTCATCACGCGTCTTCCTTCAGAAGCTGGCCCGGAGCCTTTCCAAGTGTCTCACGACCATGGGGCGCGAGGAAATCCGGCGAAGGTCCGACTGGGACGATGCCGGTCGGATTAATGTTCCTGTGGCTCTGGTAATAATGGTTCTTGATGTGATCGAAGTTCACCGTCGCAGCGACGCCCGGCAGCTGGAACAGTTCGCGGGTGAAGGCCCACAGGTTGGCATAGTCGGCGACTGACCTGCGATTGCACTTGAAATGCCCGTGATAGACCTCATCGAACCGAACCAGCGTCGTGAACAGCCGAATGTCAGCCTCGGTCAGCTGGTCGCCAACAACATATCGCTGTCCGGAAAGCAGTTCTTCGAGCCAGTCGAGCGTCTCGAACACGCCCTGCACCGCTTCATCATAGGCTGCCTGGCTGGTTGCAAAGCCTGCCTTGTAAACGCCGTTGTTGAGGCCGTCGTATACTCGGGCATTCACCGCATCGATCTTGGCCCGAAGTTCTTCCGGATAATAGTCACCAGGTTTTGCACCGACATCGTCGAATGCACGGGTCAGCATCCGGATGATCTCGGAGGACTCGTTGTTGACGATCCTGCTGCGCTGCTTGTCCCATATCACTGGAACAGTTACGCGACCGCTGTAGCGCGGCTCCGCTGCCGTATAGATGTCGCGGAGGAAACGCGCATTGTTGACGGGGTCCGGAACCACAGCCGGTCCATCGGCGAATGTCCAGCCATCCTCGGCCATCAGCCAGTGCACGACCGAGACCGGGATCATTTCCTCGAGACCCTTGAGCGCCCGCATGATCAGCACGCGATGCGCCCAGGGACAGGCAAGACTGACGTAGAGATGGTAGCGACCAGGCTCGGCCTTGAAACCGCCCTCGCCCGTCGGCCCGGCTGAGCCATCGGCCGTGATCCAGTTGCGAAACTGGCTGTCGCTGCGCACGAAACGACCACCGGTGGTCGCCGTGTCATACCAGGCGTCGCGCCATTTGCCGTCGACCAGCATTCCCATTGCTTATCTCCACTCTCCGTCAGACTTGCCTACTGGGGTTCAAACGCCCGGGCTCAGGCCTTCGGTTTCAGCTTGAACTCCGCCTCGAGATGGAGGGTCACCTCGTCGCCAATTACGGGGAGCCCATAGGCGATGCCGAAGTCGGACCGCTTGATCTTCGCCTCGCCGTCGAACCCGAGCGAATATTGCTTGTCGACAGGATTGATGCCGGCCTGGTTGAAGTCAGCCTCTATCTCGATAGGCCGGGTCACGCCGCGAAGCGTGAGGTTGCCAGCAATCTTGGCGGTGTCCCGGTCCACCAGTCGAATGCCGGTGGCGCGGAAGCTCGCTTTCGGAAACTTCGCCGTATCGAAGAAGTCAGCGGTTTTGAGATGCTTGTCGAGGCCGTCACTGAACGTTCCGACGCTGTCCATCTGCACCGTTGCATCAAGGCGGCTCATGGAAGGATTGCGGACGTCAAGGTCAAGGTTGGCCGCAACGTCGCTGAACTGGCCAACGTAGGTCGAGAAACCCATGTGATCGACCGACCAGGTAATCTTGCCGTGAGCGGGGTCGAGGACATAGCTGCCGGAGCGTACGCCTGAAGGATCCTTCGTGATGGCATCGCCCTGGGCGATTGCAACGCCCGAGAGAACGGAAACGCCGAGCGCGGCGATGATGGCAAGTCTGCGGGTCATGTAATGTCTCCAGGAAAAGGGGGTGGCGCGCCGCCCGGGGGAGGCGAGCGGCGCGCCCGGGAAAATTGATCAGGCGTTGGCGTCGACGAGGACGACTTCGCTGTCCTCGATCGCGGTGACGCGAATGATATCGAGGTCCTTGATCGCGGCACCATCGCGTGCGTTCACGCGCTGCCCTTCGACCTCGACAGCGCCGACAGCTGGAACGAGATAGCCAAGGCGGTCCTTGCCAAGCTCATACTCGACCGTCTCGCCGGCCTTGATAGTCGCCCCCGCGACCCGGGCATCGGCACGGATCCTGAGCGCGTCGGCGTCCGCGTCGAACCCCGACGCCAGGGTTACGAACTTGCCCGAGCGTTCTCCCTTGGGGAAAGGGCGCGCGCCCCAGGACGGCTGGCCACCCTTTTCCGTGGGAAGGATCCAAATCTGGAAGATCTGGGTGGCCTCGTCCTCGAGGTTATACTCCGAGTGCGCGATCCCACTGCCTGCCGACATCACCTGCACGTCGCCAGCTTCGGTGCGGCCGGAGTTGCCCTGGTTGTCACGATGGCTGATGGCGCCTTTACGGACATAGGTGATGATTTCCATGTCCGAATGGGGATGCGGAGGAAAGCCCGTCTTCGGCTGGATCGTGTCATCGTTCCAGACCCGAAGGCTCCCCCAACCCATGCGGTTCGGGTCATAATAGCCAGCGAAGGAAAAATGATGCTTGGCGTTTAGCCAGCCATGATCAGCGCCACCAAGCTCGTTGAATGGGCGAAGCTCGATCACGATGCGTCTCCTCGTAAATAATGCGTTGCAACCCATCTAGGAAAAGAAGCATCCTAAAGAAATAGAACCGTTAGAAACTCATCGGTGAAGGATTTTGCATGATGCGTCTTCCCGACCTCGAGGCGTGGGCGATTTTCGCAAAAGTCGCCGAACATGGCTCGTTCGCACGGACAGCCGAGGAGCTGAGGATTTCGAAGCCGACCGTCTCGAAGGCAATAACGAGGCTGGAAAACAGGCTGAATGTCCCGCTTTTTCACCGGACTTCGCGCAAGCTGACGCTTACCGAGACTGGCCGCGCAGTGCTCGATCATGCGCGCCAGATCCTCGAGGAAGGTGTGGCCGCGGAAGCTGCCTCTTCAGCCCAGGCCGCAACCCCGTCGGGGCTGGTGCGGATGACGGCGCCAATGTCGCTCGGCATATTGCAACTTGCCCCGCTGATCCCGAAGTTCCTCGAGCAATATCCGGAAGTTGCCCTCGACCTTTACCTTAGCGACGCGCACGAAGACCTTGTCGCCCGGGGATATGACCTGGCGCTGCGTGTAGCGGCGCTGCCGGATTCGTCCCTGCGCGCCAGGAAACTTCGGGAGGTCCGTCGGCCAATGGTCGCTGCCCCAACCTATCTGGAACGTCATGGCAGGCCGAGCCATCCGATCGAACTCGAGCAGCACAGCGGCATCCATTATTCAAATGCGAAGACACCTGACTTGTGGCGGCTTCGTCACCGGACTGCCGGGGAGTGGACCGTTCGCGTGCCGAGCCGGCTTCAGGCCAATAATGCCGATGTCATTGTCCCGGCGCTCGTCGCAGGCGTCGGCATTGCCATGCAACCGGACTTTGTCGTCTGGCGTGAGCTTGCATCCGGGGCGCTTGAAGAAATCCTAAGCGAATGGTCAGCCCCGCCGATTGGCATGTATCTCGTAACGCCGCCCGGCTCTTTAAGGCCGCTAAGCGTCCAGGTCTTGATCGATTTTCTCGTGGAATATCTGGGTCGGTCCGAATGGCCCGGCGCTGGACCATGATCCGAGCGGGCTTCGCCCCGATCATCACAGATTAGCGCGATACCGCCTGCTCCCACCGAGCCTTTCGCCGCTGGCCATGATGATGTCGAAATCCCCGCTCGGCCGTGTTTCGATACCGGCAACTGCTTCCTTGCGGACGATGCGCGATCGTTGAACGCGCACAAACCCATGCAACGCGAGCGTCTGTTCCAACGCCGTCAGCGTTTGACGGTGAAGAACAGAGCCAAAAGCGCCGTGCAATTCGACATAGTTGCCAGCTGCCTGCGCCCAATCGATTTCGTTGGGCGCCACCCAGTGGACGCGACTGCCATCGCGCACTTCAATCCGGAAACTCTCGGTATCGGCCGGCGCGGGGCGCGTTACGCGTTCGAACAGCAGGTAGAATATAACGACGAGGACGTAGGTTACGAGGTCTTTCCGATATTCGTAGAGGAAGGCGCCGGAGATTGTTCCTCCATATTCGCTGCCGGCCAGGCGATAGACGTACATCCGTACAGCTTGCATCAGGGCGACATGAATCAGTGATACGATGACGCTCGCCGCCAGGTGGGCTCCGAGCGCAGCCAGCAACGTTAAACGCGGTGGACGAAGGCGCCGCACTGCTACGAAGATTGCAGGCGCAAGCAGGATCCAGCTGACCATGCTGGTCAACTCCCAGGTCCAGACTTCCCATGCAGGCACTGGCTCACCCGAGCTGGTCCGTTCATCGATGTGGCTAAGGGCATTCACGATCGCCTGGAGAATCGCGATTGCGGCGAAAACCAGCAACGCGCCCACAAGGCGCGCCTTGCCGCTTCGGTGCCAACCGCTCGTCAGCCTGACCCAACCGTTCGTCACAAGCCCTTCCCGCTAGCCCCAGCCGGTCCGCCACCCGGCCCAAACGGATAGCCTACCAGGCAACATCCCTGCAGCAGCGCCCGAGAGGAAAGCAAGGAGCTAATGATGCAAGGGATCGACTATGTGAGCGGGCGCCGCTTCGGGCTTGACTGGCTCCGCATTGGAGCCTTTGGCCTGCTCATCCTCTATCACATCGGCATGTTCTTCGTGCCTTGGGGATGGCACGTCCAGACCGCCGAACCATCTCAGTGGGTCGCGATCCCAATGCTTGCGCTCAGTCCGTGGCGGCTTGCGCTCCTGTTCCTGATCTCCGGCGTTGCCTCGAGCGCTCTGCTTTCCCGAATGACAGGACCGGGCGGCTTTGCGCGGGAGCGCTCCATCCGGCTCCTGATCCCGCTTTCTGCCGGCATGGCGCTATTCGTGGCGCCGCAGGCATGGGTCGAATTGCGCGAAAAGGCGGGATACATCGAGGGTTTCCGGTACTTCTGGGTCAACGACTATTTCGAGTTCGGGGCGAGCCGAGGACTCATCCTGCCGACCTATAATCACTTGTGGTTCGTCGCTTATCTCTGGCTCTACACGATGATCTTGGCGGCCCTCGTCACCGTACCGCGTACTTTTCGCACGAGAGCGCAGCGCTGGTTCAATCAGCTGTTCGCCGGCTGGCGGCTAATCGCACTGCCTGTCCTGTGGCTGTTCGCTGGCCGGATGCTGCTTTATCCCGTCTTCAAGGAAACACATGCACTGGTCGACGACCTTTATGCGCACAGCCTCTACGGTTTCGCCTTCTTCTTCGGGGTCGGCGTTGCCCGCTCGCAGCTGATCTGGGAGGCAATCGTCGCAAGGTGGAAGCCGGCCGCGATCATGGCACTCGTCGCTTACCTCGGGTTTGCAGCGTCCTATGTTCTCTACGACATGATTCCAGTCGCCGGCGCAGCGCCCGGTTGGGCGCTTCTACTCTCGCGTCTCGCCCGCTCGATCCAGGCGTGGTGCGCAATCGTGGCGTTGCTCGGCGTTGCGCAGCTGTATCTTCATCGCGATGGGCCAGTGCGCCGTTATCTGACCGAGGCAATTTTTCCCTATTACATCGCCCACCAGACGATCATCGTGCTTGTCGGCTACATGGTTAAGCCGCATGGCCTGGGATCGGCAGCAGAGCTGGCGATCCTCTTGCTTGCTACGCTCGTGGGCTGCGGGCTCGCATACGAAATTCCCAAGCGAATACCCCTGGCGCGTCCATTGTTCGGGCTCAAGCCCAATACCCCAAGCCAGGGCTTCAGGGGCCTGGCCCCGTTCGCCCGCAATATCGCGCGCGCGGCCTAGCGCGCCGCAGGGCAATGATTTAGCACCGGCCTGCCGGCTCCTTCCTCCCGGCAGCCGGCTGTGACCGGTAACAAGTTCACAGGATCATGAGATGAGCCTATTTTCATTTGCATTCCTGGCCACCGCCGCCGCCCTGTCACAGCCGATGGACGGCTCGGAATGCCGCCCCGGCGCATATGCGTCGGACAACGGCGATTTCGTCGTGCTTTCCAATGTGGCGTCAATCCCTCCGCCTGGGCTCCGCTACATGTTCCGCGACGGCCGGCGCGGTAGCACGCAAAGCAAGGATGCCCCCCTTTTCTGCCTAGCAGACGCCGTGGAAATTGTGTCGGGAGACGCAGAGCGGGCCCGCTGGGTACGGATGGATTTCAAGGTGACGGATGCAAGCTTCGATAGTGCCGGCACCAGGCTCGAAGGCCAGCTGATCGAACCTCGCACAAGCAGCAACAGGAAACCGCCACTGGTGGTGATGGTCCATGGCTCGGAGCGCAGCCCGGCGATCGGGAACATTTATGCCTATGCGCTCGCTGCGCAGGGAATTGCGGTATTTGCCTACGACAAGAGAGGCACCGGCGCCTCCGAGGGTGAATATACCCAGAATTTCGAACTGCTCGCCGAGGACGCAGCCAATGCCTTGAGGAAGGCAAAAGAGCTGGCCGGGACCCGCATTTCGAGGGCCGGCTATTTCGGTGGAAGCCAGGGTGGCTGGGTCGCGCCGCTGGCGGCCACCAGAAGCGATGCCGATTTCGTCGCCGTCGGGTTCGGCCTGGTCGCGTCTCCGATCGAGGAGGACCGGGAGCAGATGATTTCCGAGGTGCGTGCGCTCGGCCTTGGCAAGGGCGCCGAGGCACTGGTCAACAAGCTCTCGGAAGCGACTGCAAGGCTCCTCCTCAGCGACTTTTCCGAGGGATACGAGGAGCTCGACGAGATCCGCCGCCAGTTGGGGGCGAACCCCTGGCTCTCAAGAATTTCGGGCGAGCACAGCGGAGAAATCCTGAAACTGGACAACCAACAGCTTCGGCGGATCGGTCGCGCGCGATTCGATAATCTCGAGCTCATCTGGGATTATGACGCGGTGGCTGCACTCGAGAAATTGCAGGCTCCACTGCTCTGGGTGCTGGCGGCGGAAGACCGCGAGGCTCCCATTGAAGGAACCCGCCGGGCGCTCCTCGAACTTCGTTCGAAGGGAAGGAATCTGGACGCGTTCGTCTTTCCTGGCACCGACCATGGGATGATGGAGTTCCGGGTCAATCCGGATGGCTCCCGGACCGCGACGAGGATTACCGACGGCTATCTTCAACTGCTGGGTGACTGGATAAAGGGCGAAACCAGGTCGGCCTATGGCAGATCATTTCGACTGGGCGGGTCAAGCCAGCTGAAGAGCGCCAATTAGGGGGGCACCCAAAACCATTCCACTTCCCGGAAGGCGGCTGGATGCGTCCCGTCGGCTTGATTGCCAGGTGACGTCCAGTCCTAGGCTACGCCCATGATCCGCGGTGCCGTTTCGTGCCACCAGGCCGTGCTCCACAGCCAGTTCACCGCAATTGAGAATGGGATGTTGATCGCCAGCCAGATGGCGTAGGCCGGATGCACGGTACGGTTGCGGACGATATCCCACAGAAACATCGGTGCAACTGCAGCAAGCGTATAGAAATCGACCGCCAGCGGGCTCTCGGGCATGGTCGTCGGCAGCCAGGTTATGCGATCGGTTGCCGCAGGCAACGCCATTGCCGTTCCCAAAAACATCATTCTCTTGTGCATGCCGGCGTTTCGGCCCCTTGCCTTGAAGGCAATGGCCAGGAACAGCGGGAACAATATGCCGATCCGATATTGCAGCAGAGCGATATTATCGACCTGCAGTAGCAGGCGCTGTGCCTGGTCTTTCGCATCCGGAGGCGCCATTTGCGCCCCTTGCCAAACCTGGCCGTACATGGTGGGCACCAGTACGAACCCCACCACTACAAGCAGCGCCGCCAGGGCATAGCCCAGGAGCCCGAGCTGCATATGATAGCCGCGCCTTCCGGTCGCCATCAGGCCAGTTTGCGCCAATAGCGTCAGCATGAACGCGCCCATCACCACGGCATGCACGTGAAGCACCATCGGGAATGGGGGCCGCACGCCTGCCCTCACCAACTCGATTTTCATCAGCG
>JAJJPO010000223.1:0-9117 GCA_032907585.1 Sphingomonas sp.
GAGAGCGGCCTCTCCACGGGCAAGCGCATCGGCGAGCGCCCGCTGGCCAGGCGTCGGTCGCCCTGGTCTTCGCGGCATGTCCATGGATCCAAATCCTGCGCTTCATGGCGATCCGTTGCAAGGCCGAACCGAACCATATTTCGGCATGAGCCGCTTCCTATTTGCGCTTCCCTCTCCTGATCTGGCTGCTAGGCTCCGCCGCGAATTGCAGGCCCTCGGGGAGACAAGGTTTTGAGTGACGCGGCAGCAGTCCAGGCCGAGGGCCAGGCGAGGGGTTTCTGGGCGGGGATGAGGCCATATTTCCGGCCGATGCCGGTCGTTGCGTTCCTGCTCGGCATCTCCAGCGGCTTTCCGCTTACCCTTCTGCTTGCAACGATGACCTACTGGCTCTCGAAGGTAGGCATTGAAAAATCGACGATCGGTTTCGCGATCGGGCTTACCACGCCCTATACGCTGAAGTTCCTCTGGGCTCCGCTGGTCGACAAGCTGCCGATGCCGTTCCTGACCCGCTGGTTGGGGCAGAGGCGTGCCTGGCTGTTCGTGATCCAGGCCCTCCTTTTCGCGGCGCTCTGGCAGCTCGGCGCAAGCAACCCGGGGGCAAGCCTTGGCCTGTTCGCATTCTGGGCGATCATTGTCGCCTTCCTCTCGGCCACCCAGGACATCGTCATCGATGCCTATCGCATCGAGATACTTCCCGACGCCGAGCTGCCGCACGGCACGGCGATGAACCAGTTCGGCTATCGCACCGGCAATCTCATCGCCGGAGCGGGAACGATCTACCTTGCAAGCCAGGAAGGTGCCGGGCTTGGGTGGGCGGTGGCCTATGGCCTCACCGGCTTTTGCGTGCTTCCGGCGGCAATCGCTGCGCTGTTTGCCGGACCGGGCCGATATGTCGAACGTCATGCCCGGGCGGCAGGACAGTCGGTCGGTGCCTGGCTCAAGGAAACCGTGATCAATCCCTTCAAGGAATTCCTGACCCGCAACGGCGCCTTGCTGATCCTTGCCTTCGTCCTCGTCTACAAGATCGGCGATGCCATGGGCCAGATCATGCTCGGCCCGATGATCAACGAACTCGGGTTCAGCGACACCGAATATGTCGCCGTCAACAAGCTGGTGGGTTTCTGGGCCCTGATCGTCGGCTCGGCGCTCGGCGCCCCCTTCATCGCCTGGCTCGGGATGGGCCGCGCGCTATTCGCCTCGGGCGTGCTGATGATGATCTCCAACCTGCTGTTCGCCGCCCTCGCGGCATCAGGCGACAACACGGCGATGCTGGCGCTCGCGGTGGGGACGGAAAATCTGACCAGCGGCATCGGCCTCACGGTTTTCGTGACCTATCTCTCGGGTCTCTCCAGCCTTGCCTATACTGCGACCCAGTTCGCGCTACTTTCCTCCTTTGCGGCTGTGGGGCGCACCTGGCTCTCCACGCCCTCGGGCTTTGTCGCCGAGAGCTTCGGCTGGGTCGGTTTCTGGCTATTCACCGTGGTCGCTGCAATTCCTGGCCTTGTCCTTTTGTGGATCATGTGGCGCCGGGGTTTCGTCGTCGGTGCGATCCGCCAGCCCGGCACCGAGGATGACGAGCCGCCTCCGGCCGCGGCAGCGAAGCCTGCCTGACAGGATAGGCGAGGGGGAAAATGGCCCTGCCGGTGGCCGGGCGACAAGCTCTCACCCGGCGGTGTCAGTCGGGGAGGGGCCCGTTGAGGGCGAGCAGTTCCCCGGCGAGGTAAAGTGAGCCGAATACCAATATCCTCGCCGGCCTGCTCAGCGCCGTCATCGCGTCGGACAGGCTGGCCCGGGCCCTGGCCGGCAGGCCCATGCTTTCGGCGAGGAGGGCAAGGTCCCGGGGCGACCGGCATTCATGACCGTCGATCGGCAGCGTCAACACCTCGCGGGCAATTGCCCTGAATGGCCGGAGCGTCCCTGCTGCGTCCTTGCTCTGGAGACTGGCGAACAGGAGGACCAGCGGCAGACCGTCCGACCAGTTCTTCCTGACATGATCGGCTACCAGGCGGGCAGCATTGGGATTGTGGCCGCCATCGACCCAAAGCTCGCTCCCCCTGGGCAGCATTTCAAACAGCGGGCCCGCGTGAATCTGCTGGAGCCGGGCAGGCCAGTTCGCCCAGCCCATGGCGGCACCGAAGGCGGAAGGGGGAACCTCGATTGCCGACTGGTGGCGGAGCATCGCGACCGCGAGGGCCGCGTTCAGGGCCTGGTGCCTGCCGGGCAGGCGCGGCAAGGGCAGCTCGAGTTCGCCCTTGCGGTCGCGGTAACGAAGCCTGCCCTGGCGCACAGTTGCATTCCAGTGGAGGCCGCGAGGCTCCCAGGTCGCGCCCGCGTCGCTGGCAATGCGACCGATCCGCTCCGCGACGCGCCGCGGGTAGAGCTGCGTCACCAGCGGGACGCCGCGCTTGGCGATACCGGCCTTTTCCGCGGCCACTTCGACAATGTTCTTCCCGAGATAGGCCTGGTGATCGAGCCCGAGGCTTGCAATCCCGCAGACCAGCGGACGCTCGATGACATTGGTCGCGTCGAGTCTTCCCCCGAGTCCGACTTCGAGGATGCAGGCATCCGCCGGCGTCTCGGCGAATGCCAGGAAGCCGGCCGCGACATTCACTTCGAACAGGCTTGCGCCAATGGTCTCATTGGCGTCGATGACCCTCTCCATCAGGGCCGCGAGGCGGTTGTCATCGATCAGCCTGCCGGCGATCCGGATCCGCTCGTTGTAGCGAACCAGGTGCGGGCTGGTGAATGCATGGACCCGCTTTCCTGCAGCTTCCAGCGCTGCCCGGAGGAAGGCGCAGGTCGACCCCTTGCCGTTGGTTCCGGCCACGTGGAACTGGGGCGGAAGCCGGTCCTGCGGCCTGCCGAGCCTGTCAAGCAGGGCCCCGACCCGCTCGAGGCCGAGTTCGCCGCGACCGTCATGCTGGCCGGCGTGCCGCCCGATCAGTGCCGCGATGCGCGGATCCGCCGAGCGGATCACCTCTTTCATGCGGCTTTCTGCGCTCCACCCTTGCGCGGCCCGAGATAGTCGATCAGCCGGCCGAGCCGGTCCTTCAGCGCATGGCGATGGACGACCATGTCGATCATGCCATGTTCGAGCAGATACTCGGCCCGCTGGAAACCCTCGGGAAGCTTTTCGCGGATCGTCTGCTCGATGACCCGCTGACCGGCAAAGCCGATCAGCGCGCCGGGCTCGGCAATCTGGACGTCGCCCAGCATGGCATAGCTTGCAGTTACGCCCCCGGTCGTCGGGTCGGTGAGGACGACGATGTAGGGAAGGCCGGCCTCCCTCAGCCTTGCAAGCGCAACCGTGGTGCGCGGCATTTGCATCAACGACAATATGCCTTCCTGCATCCTTGCACCGCCCGCGGCGGTGAACAGGACATAGGGACAGCGCTTGGCGATGGCCCGCTCGACACCGGCGACGAAGGCGGCGCCGACGGCGACACCCATCGAGCCGCCCATGAAGGCGAAGTCCTGGACTCCGACGACGGCGAGGTGCCCCTCGATCCGGCCGATCGCGTTGATCAGCGCATCGCGCTCGCCGGTCGAGTTGCGCGCCGCCTTGATGCGCTCGGTGTACCGCTTGGTGTCGCGGAACTTCAGGGGGTCTTCGCGGACTTCCGGGCTGGGAAGAGTTTCATATTTCCGCCGGTCGAACAGTGCATTGAACCGCACCGCCGGGCCAACGCGGTCGTGGTGATCGCAGCGTGGGCAGACGAACTGGTTGTCCTCCCACTCCTTGGAGAAGACCATCGAGCCGCATTTCTTGCACTTGTGCCAGAGATTGTCGGCGGACTGACGCTTGGTCAGTGATTGAATGCCCTTGCGGACGCTGCTGAGCCAGCTCATCGAACCCTCATGAATGTGCGGCGCGGGAGTTAGGGAGGATGCGCCGCTATGTCTACTATAGCGTCCCTGCGATTTCCCTGAGAGCAAGGGCCGGGTCGGCCGCGCCGGTGATGGGACGGCCCACGACCAGGATCGAGGCGCCGGCGTCGATCGCTCCGCGCGGCGTCATGACGCGCTTCTGGTCGCCGGCATGCGAGTTGTGGGGACGGATGCCGGGCACGACGAAGAACCCGTCCTTCCACTTTCTGCGAACCGCGGCCACCTCGTTACCCGAGCAGACGATGCCATCGAGGCCGGCATCCTTCGCCAGCGCCGCGAGCCGCTCCACCTGCTCGTGATTGTCGGACCTGACGCCGATCGAGGAGAGATCCTCGGTGTCGAGGCTGGTGAGAACGGTCACCGCCACCACCCTGGTTTCGGCGGGCGCCGAAGCCTTGGCGTCCTCGAGCATCGCACGGCCCCCCGCAGCATGGACCGTGAGAACCGCCGGCGTGATTGGAGCGAGGGCCTGGATGGCCTTGGCGACCGTGTTGGGAATGTCGTGCAACTTGAGGTCGAGAAAGATGGGAAGGCCAAGCTCGGCAAGCTCCATGACGCCGTTGCGGCCGTTGTGACAGAAGAACTCGAGGCCGAGCTTGAGGCCCCCGGCATGTCGCTTGACCGCCGCGGCAATGGCCCGGGCCCGGTCCATGTCCGGCGTGTCGATCGCGACATAAATGGGGCTGGTCATGCCATCGTCTCTTCATTGTCCTTTGCAGTGGGAATGTCCGCCGCGGGAATGACCGGGCGTTCGGCGAGAGCGAGCCTGCGCTTCATGTTCCAGAGACGGCTGCGCATCAGCATGTAGGGCGGCAGGAAGCCCAGCAGGAAAATTACCAGCAGCAGGAAGGGCAGCTTGATGTCGGCCTGGATGTTGCCCCACAGGTTCAAGGTGACGTCTCCCCAGTTGCGGCTGGCGAAAATCACCAGCGACACCGCAACGACCACCCAGAACAAGGTTCTAAGGAATTTCATCAACTCTCCCCGGCAGGGCTATTAGGCGACTGGGGACGCGCTGACCAGATGGTGCCGTTCGCCGCTCCCACGCTTCCGTTCGGCGCAGGGAGATTCTTGGGGGAGTTGAGCGTTTTGGCTGCGGGCGGCACAGCAGCAATGGGGAGGATCTGAATTCGTTGGAACGTCAATTAAAGGTTGGGCTGGGCCTGTTCGGGCTCGCAGTCGGCGCGATCGCGCTGGCGCAGCCGTTCGGCAATCTCGAACAGCCCGCCGACGGGGCGACGGGAAAGCCGCAAGCGACGATCAGCGCTCATCTCGCAACGGTCGAGCCCGCCAGCCGTAGCAGGATTGATTATGCGAAGCTGGACGCGAGGCTCCAGCGCATGGTCGAGCGGCCCAACATGGTCGGCCTGGCGGTCGGCGTGGTGGAAAATGGCCGGATCACCTTCCTTAACGGCTATGGCGAGACGGTCGAAAACTCCGGCGAGAAAGTGACCGCCGAGACGGTCTTTCGCTGGGCCTCCGTGTCGAAGGGGGTCGCCTCGACGATGGTCGCGAAGCTTGCCGAAGAAGGCAGGCTGAGCTTCGACCAACCGGTCGCGAGCGTCGCTCCCTCGCTAAGGCTTCCAGGCCGCAACGAGCTCAAGGCGACGGTCGGCGACGTTCTCAGCCACCGTCTCGGCCTTTATCGCAACGCCTTCGACAACAAGCTGGAGGAAGGCCAGGACGTGAACTTCCTCCGCGGCACCCTGGCGACGCTGAACAGCATCTGTGCCCCGGGGACCTGCTGGAGCTACCAGAACATCGCCTATGACGCGGCCAGTGAAATGGTCGGCCGCGTCAGCGGCATGCGATACCAGGAAGCGGTGAAGCGCGAGCTGTTCGCGCCGCTCGGGATGACGTCGGCGAGCCTTTCTATCGAGGGGCTCGTGAGGTCTCCCAACTGGGCTCGACCGCACAGCGTCGGCCGCCGGACGCTCGCCGTCAAGGACGTCTATTACAAGGTCCCGGCCGCCGGCGGCGTGAACAGCAACATCAAGGATCTTGCTGTCTGGATGCTGGCCCAGATGGGCGAAATGCCGCAGGTTCTGAGCAATGACCTGCTCGACACCATTCACCAGCCGCGCGTGAAGACGCCGGGCGAACGGGCCCGCCTGCGCAAGTTTCTCGAGCGCCTCGGCGAGGCGCAATATGGCTATGGCTGGCGAAGCTATGATTATGCCGGGCACCGGGTCATCGGGCACCGTGGCGGCGTCGACGGTTATCGCTCGCTGATCCTGTTCGACCCCGAGCTTAAAAGCGGCGTCGTCGCGCTATGGAACACCAATACTTCCCAGCCGGGCGGCCTCGAGTTCGAGGTGATGGACATGCTCTACGGCCTCGAGTTCCGGGACTGGATGGAGCTCGACAAGGGACAAAGGGCAAATTCCAGCTCCGAGGAATTTGCAGCGCGCCGCGATCGAGGGCGTTCCAGCTAGGACGGACTCACCGGGTTCCCCAATCTGTGATATCATTGCGCCTGGGAATTGATCCCGCACTTCCTGGTGGGGACTGGGCCATGAGCGTCGACGAGGAGCGCGCATTTCATCTCGAACGCGCCGAGCAGTGCCGCAGGATGGCAGCGGCGGCCAGCGACCAGGCCATCCGCAACCTTCATGAACAGCTTGCCCGTTTCCATGAAGAGGAAGCAATGCGCCAGCCTGCCGAGCTTGCCCCGAGGGACCAGATCTAGCGCTACAGGAGGGGCTGGCAGGCAACGCCATCGGACTTTCGAGCCAGGGCGGGCATGGCCGATAGGCCAGGGCGCCTGCTTCTCCGCACCGCGGTAGCGCAACTCACCGGCTCGGCGACCCTTGCGGCCGGAACTAGGCCGACCTCCTCCTCGTTGCTCCTGCACGACAAGATCGAGAAACGGAGCTGCCATCATGGCCGAAGCAAGAAAAATGGATGCGATTGCCCTCCTGAAGCAGGACCATCGCGAAGTGGAGGAATTGTTCGCCCGGTTCGAAAAGGCGAGCGGGGCTTCCGAGAAGCGCGAGCTGGCGGAGCGCATCTGCCTTGAACTGTCGGTTCACGCCAAGATCGAGGAAGAGATTTTCTACCCTGCCTGCGAGGGCAAGGTCGAGGAGGACCTGCTGAAGGAAAGCCATGTCGAGCATGACGGTGCCAAGCTGCTCATCGCGGAGATCATCGCGGGCGGGCCCGAGGACGACTTTTATGACAGCAAGGTAAAGGTCCTCCAGGAGCAGGTCGAGCATCACGTCGAGGAAGAGGAGAAGCGCGTCGAGGGACTTTTCTCCCAGGCCCGCAAGGCGGAACTGGACATGGACGCGCTCGGTGAGCAGCTGGCCGCCCGCAAGGCCGAGCTCACCAGCGAATTCGAGGCGAATGGCATCCCCACTCCGGAGCTTACCACGATGGAGGAAGCCACGGTCTGACGGGTCGAGTTGAGCAACTGGGGAGGCAGCCGACCGTTTCCTCCCCAGGAGAATCAGCATGACCAATGCCAAGGCATCGACCAAGCCGGCGAGCGGCAGTTCAAGAAGGCCTCAACCCGATGGCGGCGGCGACCCGGTCCGGCAGGCCCGCGAATGGGGCGGCGGCTCCAAGGGCTCAAAGGGAAACGTCACCGCCGCCGACCGGCGCAACGAGCAGAGCAGCTCGAGGAGCTAGTAATGAAGAGCAGCCAGGGCCGCCATGGCGGCAACCAGGGCAGGAATGACAGGAACGAGGCCGAGCAGGCCAGGGGCCACAAAATGGCCAATAGCCTGTCAGTCGCCCGCGACAGGGACGAGGTGGAAGGTCACACTTCCGGAAAGGCCTGAAAATGGACGAGAAACGCGAGCGCGGAATCGCTGGAACGAAGCAGGACGAGGACCTCAGGCGCAACCCCGGCATCGGCCAGTCGATCGGCACCAGCCAGGGCGGTGACCCCGAGCTCATCGAGGGTGAGAATACCGTCGAAGGCGACATCGACAATAATGCCGACGCCAGTGGAGCCGTAAAGTTGGACCGGGGCAGGACCAACAAGTAGCCAGGCCAGCCGCCGGACCGTTTCCAGCCTCATTGAAACGGCGGATTTCGGCTCTTTTCTGCGAAACCAATGGAGGTGCGGTTCGTTACCTCCATGCAGCCCCGGCTCTCGCCGGACGGGCTCTTCCGGGCTGACTGGTGGCCCGGAAAAATCATATCAGACCTGAGCGTCGCGCGGCGGAGGGAACGCCAGCGTGCCCCGGGGGACATGTTTCTTTTTGGTGGCCGGTTGCGCGTAGCGGCCGCCGGGTAAGGTAGCGTAAACGCGTGGAAGGCCCGGGCGCTCTGGTCGCCCGGGCCTTTTCCCCAAACGCCGGAGCGGGCGCGCCGGCGAAAGCCGGCGAGGCTCCGCCATCATTTCTTTACCCAATTGCCGGTAAAGTCCCGGCAATGCGCAGCAGCAGCCAAAATGGATATTTGATGCTCTGGGTGACGGGTGCCCTGGTCGCCGCCGTGATCACGGGCGTTGGCAGTCGCGGATCGGCCGGCAGCGACGGTGCTCCGGTGCAGTCCCGAGAGGAATCAAGGGCAAGCGAGGGAGCCGGCGAGAATAGCTACGAAGAATATGGCTCGTTCGGCTCAGAGGCCGTCATACTCGAACGCGAAGCAGACGGGCATTTCTACGCGGACGCAAAAATCAATGGGCAGACGATCCGCATGCTGGTGGATACCGGCGCGACCGCGATCGCCCTCTCTCGAGAAGATGCGCGCCGGGCGGGCGTCGGCATTTCGATCGGGATGCCCATGGTGGTCGGCCAGGGAGCAGGCGGCGACGTGCATGGCGAGCTGGTCACGCTCCAGAGGGTATCGCTTGGAGGCGCCGCCGCGGAAGAAATGTCGGCGGTTGTCCTCGATGGCGGCGAGATGTCGCTGCTTGGCCAGAGCTTTCTGAGCAGGTTCGACAGCGTCGAGATCAGGGGCGACCGGATGGTGCTGAAATAAGGGCCACGCGGCGCACTCGTTTCTCAGGCTTCCTGGAGAGCGATCGCCTTTCGTAGCACTTCGTCCGCGCGCAGCCGGTCGGACTTGTCGGATCGGGCTGCAAGCATGTCCCAGGCCTCGGCGGCCCTTGTATAATTGTCCTTTACGTTCTGCAGCGTGGCTTCGTCCGATCGGGTACGGGCGGCCTGCGCCTGGGCCCGATAGAACAGGGTCGCATTTGTAGCTGGGGCGATGACAAGTCTCCTTTCCACTGAAGGCCCGGCCGCACTTTATGGCACGCCCCGCCGTTTACGAGGT
>JAJJPO010000224.1:0-8715 GCA_032907585.1 Sphingomonas sp.
GTCGACGCCGACACCGCTCTCGGACCGCAGAACGTCAACCTTGGAAGCGACGTGTGGTTCAAGGTCACGCTCGAGAACACCGGCAATGTCACTCTCACCGACGTTGACGTGGTCGACAACAACACCACGACCGGCCTGCCCGGTACCTTCTTCGACCTGGTCATCGATGGCGAGCTTACCGCCGACGCGATAAACAATCATTCGGCGACACTCGACGGGGATACCGATGGTGATAACGAACTGGACGTGGGCGAGACCTGGACGATCACCTATAAGCAGGCCTTCGATCCGGGTAACCACGTCAACACTGCCTCGGTCACCACGGCAGAAGGTGCCGAGGATGACGATCCAGCCCATTACTTCAGCCTGATCGACCTTGGCCCATGTCCGCGCACGCCGGGCTTCTGGCAGAACATGAAGAATGGCGGCCAGTTCTGGGATGGCATTGCGGGCAATGAGAAGAATGCAGGAAAGCCGGGCTTTGCCGATGGCGAGCTGCTTTATGCCGTCGACAGCAATAATGACGGCTTCATAAACGGCAGCGACCAGAAGGGGCTGCTGATCGGCGATTATGACAAGGATGGCTTCACCGATATTGGCGAGGACACCCTGTTCATCTCCTATGCCGATGCCCGCTCGCTGATCAACGCGTCGAACAAGCAGCTCAACGGGCTGAGCGGTGACGGCAAGTTCATGCTTGGCCGCGACATGGTCGCGACCTGGCTGAACTATCTGGCCGGCACCAACATCGGCGATGCCAGCGACCCCGAGAGCCCGCAGCATTATCTCGATGATTCCATCGACTGGATGCAGATCTTCTCCGGGAACACCAATGGCGGCGCCAGCGAGACCTTCGATTCATTCAAGCTCGCAACCCCGGCAATCAAGACGAGCAATGCTACCTGGAACACGGACCAGGCGGGCTTTGACCATAGTGCTGCCGAGATGCACTCCGCCCTCGATTACTACAACAACACGGGACAGACGGAGCCGGGCGGTACGATCTACGCCCATTGCGAATCCGACGAGTTCCTGACCGCTATCCAGGTCTACAACCTGGTCTAGTTACCGGGCCGGCCAAACAGGGGGCAGTTTGGCCGGACCGTGTCGGCAACTGGGATGTCGCCCGCATGGAAGCTCGTTGGCGAGGGACCTTGCGGACGCGGGAGAGCCCGGCAGACGCCCCCGCGCCAGCCGGGCTCGACCAATAAGCCAGACAGCCACGCAAACTAGGCCCGGTTTATCCGCCGTAGAGGCAGCTGCCCCACAGCTGGTCGGGCGCTACGCCCAGCAGGGTGATGCTGTCGTCGTTCGCCGACAGGATGGTATCCATCTTTCCGTCGCCGTCGACGTCGGCAGCAGTTACCGTGAAGGTGGCTGAACCGTCGAAATTCGTCCAGGACTGGCCGTCCGACAGCTGGCCAAAGACCATGATGTCCGAGTAGGTGCCGTAGTCAAACATGACACGGTCGCCCTCGGCGGGATCAAAGTCGGTCACTATATCGTCGCCGCCACTGGCACGAAGAATGAAGGTGTCGGCGCCCGCGCCGCCGGTCAGCACATCGTTGCCGGCACCGCCGTCGAGGCGATCGCTACCGCGGCCGCCCTGGACGGCATCGGATGCGGTCGACCCGGCCAGGCTGTCGGCCTTGTTCGTTCCTTTAATTCGCATGACTTGTCCCCTTCTCGTGGCCATCCCAAGCTACGAGAAGAAGTTTGTGTTAACCTCAATGTACGCGGTTCGCTGATGGTTAATCATCAGCATAGATATTCCGTGAATTTAACGGACTCGCTGTTCACCGTGCGTCTTTCGCCCCGTGCCAAGCTCAAGGTCTCGGGCAATGGTCTTCGCGATATCGGCCGCCTTTTCGCGAAGATCGGGAACGGCGATGATTTCCCAATAGCGTCCTCTCGCCATTGGCCCGATGGCATAGGCATTTCGTGCGCCAGCGATCCGGTCACTGGAGTCAATTTCGATACCAAGTCGGAGTGGATCAGGCCGAACCAGCCCATCCTTGTGCATTTGCGAGATGAGATGGTCGCCATGATCCCCCAGCCCGTGCCTCGGGCCGGTGCAGTTTAGGACGAGGCCGGCATCCACCTCGACCATCTCGCCGGTTCTGCGCTTCGCTACCGACACTGCGTAGCAATCCGCAACTCGCCTGCTGGAGGTCAGCCTTCCCCCCATCACCTGAAGGCGACCTTCGTCAATGAGGCGCTGGACCCGATCATGCACTTCCATCGCGATCCTGTGGCGGTGAACTTCCCACCAAATCCTCGCATGGCGAAGAAAACGGGATTGCTCTGCTGCTTCCATGCGCTGCCACAGCTGCTGGGTCAGCGGCCGAAGACAGTCCACTGCCATTCGCCAGTCTCCTTCGGCCTCGGACCGGCTGCGGATCCAGCGGCAGAGGGACGTAACGGCCAGCGGAAGCTCGGCAAGGCTGGGCGGGGAGAGATTGGAGGTCCGGGGCGCTGAATGAGACCTCGGCAGGAGCCCTCGGCGTGAGACTGCGGTGATCGGACCCCGGTGGCCGGCAGCGTCGAGGGATAGCACCGCGTCGATCATGGTGAGACCTGTCCCGGCGATGAGCACGGGCTCGCCTGTCGTGGCCTCGCGTTCAAGCCGTACCGCTCCGGCCGGGCTCCACAAATTGTCGACGAGGTCACCAGCACCTATCGCCCGAAATGCGGTCAAAGGAGCTGGCATGCCGTTGCCCGATGCAAGGACAAGAGTGCGAGCATCAATGACAAACCCGCCTTCAAGCTCGATGCGCCAGCCTGTATCCTGCCAGCTTGCCTTGACCGCCCTGCCCTCGATGCGGCTCACCAGCCCCGTGTCGAGGGCCCCGCGGAAGATCGCCGAGAGATACTCACCATAGTCACGGCGACGAGCGAACATGTCCGGGGTCCCGCTACCGGAAGCAATGAAGTCGACGAAGTCGCCGGGGCGGTCGGGAAAGGCGCTCATGTTAGACGCGCGAACGTTGAGCAGGTGGTCGGGGAGTGTCGTGGAGTAGGCGAGGCCGCGCGCTGGACGATCCCCGCAATCGATGACCGTCGAGCGGATGCCGTGAGCGGCAAGGTGGACCGCGACCATGGTCCCTGAAAATCCACCGCCGATAATGACGACGTCAGGCGAGCTTGACCTAGGGCCAACGCTACCTTGGTTCATGCCTGCTCCTTCGACCGCCTGCCCGGCGCAGCTGAAGCGTACCGGCGAGAGTTGCTCCTAGTGGCGGGATGGAAAGGATCAACAGTAATGTGCCCTCCGTCTGGAAGGCAGGCCAGCAACCATGACGCGCCCAGCGATGCAATGATTAGCGCGGAGAATATTGAAGCCAGCGAGCTTGCCGGCTTTCTTGCGGGGAATTCTACAGCCGCAGCCGGGTAGCATCGCTGGTTCGGCCCCGGCCCAAAAGCGTGTCGCGCGGTCGGTGACGGGATCGCCAATGAGCGAGGTCCTGCCCTGCTTGCCCCGAGGCCGAACGACGTCATAGGCGTTGCGCAGAATCGTTGCGTGCTCACCGACCCCGCGCGAAGGTCAGTAAACTGTCATTTTTTGCATCTACTCACAAACGGATGGATGGCTTGCGGAACCACGGATCGAGTTGGTGCGTAGGATCGGCTAACAATGGAAGGGGGTCGCTCTGCTTTCAGAGTTCAAAGCGTTCATCTCCAAGGGCAACGTGCTTGATCTCCGCCGTGATCATCGGCGCCGCCTTCGCCACCATCACCAAGAGCCTGGGCAAACTTTCCGGTCTCCTGGGCAAAGGAGAACGAGGTAACCTGCTCACCGACACACTTTCAGATATGTTTGGCGGCTGATCGATCAGCTTCCACTCGACCATTATGTTGGAGAAATAGCATGTCCGTTGCCAAGACCGTTGAGATTGTCACCAGTTCCACCAGCGGGATCGAAGACGCAGTGAAGAGTGGCATCGCCCAAAGTCGGTGAGACCGTGAAGAACATCGAAGGCGCGTGGGTCAAGGACACGAAGGCCGTTGTTCGCAATGGTTCCGTGGCCGAATGGCGCGTAACACTGGCCGTGACTTTCATCGTCGATTGATCAAGGGAGGGCTGCATGGCGCACAAGTTCGAAATCTATAAGGACACGAAGGGCGAGTTTCGCGTCCGCTTCAAATACAACTCGGAAACAATGTTTGCCTCGGAGGGCTATTCCAGCAAATCCTCGGCAATTTCGGCCATTGAGTCATTCAAGAAGAATGGACCCGGAGCCGGGATCGAGGACAACAGCTAGAGCGAGGGGAGGGCGACCCCGCGGCGCCATCACGGCTGGGGAGTCGCCTCTTTCACCAGTAGCCAACGCTACCGATGATCAGACCCGGCAACAGGCAACTCGTCTGCAGCCCGGCCCTTTATGCGTCCGTCTTCCTGCTCGTGGCGGCGATTGGTAGTTGGGCTGGAAGCTAGCCACCGTCTGGGGCGACCGCGAGATGACGGCCGCCCCGAACAGATACTAGTCCATCATGCTCGCCGGTACCTTGCCGCCATGAGTGGCCAGTTGACGCATGACCTCCTTGTGCAGCCAGATATTCATTTCCGCGCTGCCGTCCTTGTCGCCCTTGTATCCGAGCTCCGTCGCTAGCTCCTTGCGGTTGTCGAGGCTCGAATCCATGTCGAGCAGCTTCATCAGATCGACAATCGAAGTCCGCCAGTTGAGATCGGGGTTCCCCTTCGAAGCGGCGATGCCTGTCAGCACCTGCTCGACGTCAACCTGCGCCTGAGGTTGAGCTGTCGGAGGTGGAGCCGTGGTAGTTGTGCCACCGCCGCCCACGGGATCCTGTGAGGTGGATTCCGGTGCCGGGGCGGCCTTCTTCCCGAAGATGGCGTCCTTGATCTTGCCGAAAATGCTCATGCCTCATTCTCCTCTTCCAAGCGAATGTGGGTGAAAATTAGCGACCCATATATTTGCCAGCTGCGCCGATCAGATCGTCAAGAATACCGCTGGTAGCGGCCGGCATTTCCCGACTGGTGCCGGGCTCGGCGCCCGCCGGCGACTGACCGCCAAGAATGTTCCCCAGCGCACCGCCAAGTCCGCCGCCCTGACTCGCCTGCTTCATGATATATCCCGCCGCGAGCATGGCCAGGACTGGCAGCATCTTCTTGAGAAGGGACGGCTCCAAACCGGACGTGCCGGCCGCCGCCGCAGCGACGGCCCGGCTACCGTCTTTCGAGCCGAAGATCTGACCGAGAATCTGATTGCCTTTGCCAATATCGGTCGGCTCGGCCGACGCCACATTATCGAGCAGGCCACCACCACCTAAAGTGCCGATCGTGCTGAGTAGTCCGCCGAGGCTGCCAGGGCCTGACAGCGCGGGCTGGGGTTCCGTTGGTGCGACGGGGTTCTGGAAGCCGGAGAGAATCTGCGGCAGCAGCGCTGTGGCGCCGGCCTGAGCAGTTGCCGGGTCAATGTTGAGCTCGCGCGCAATCATCTCGGTCGCATTGGTCTGCTGCAGCATTTGTTCGATCTTCATTTTGAGGACCTCCCGCTCGGAAAAAAATGGAGCCACCGTCAGTTATACGTGCCGAGCATCGATTAGTTCAGCCGCGTGCAGAATGGATCGCATGCGACCGCAGTGGATGGAAATGCCCCAAGGCCTTCCCACCGAGCCGAGGCGCTTGAGCCAGCGGCCGGCCAGCGAGCTTGCGAGAGACCTTAAATGGGCCAGTGGGAAATGCCTGAAGCCAAAGGTGCTGTAACCCTCTGGTTTTCAGGGACCAACCCGAACGATCGTTAGCCCGGTAAGCGAGGCTCAGTGGGAAAAGGTGCGCCCAAAAGGCAAAAGTTGGCCACCCACGCGGAGGGGCCTTCGCAAGGAAGGCTCTGAATTTGCTTGTAAAAGGCCCTTAGAAAGGTGGTGCCGCTTGGGGGACTCGAACCCACGACCCCATCATTACGAATGATGTGCTCTACCAGCTGAGCTAAAGCGGCATTGGCCAGATCGGCCTTGCGAATGCGCCCCTACACGCGCTGCAACCTGGCCGCAACCCTGTCCGGAGCAGTGTTGGCAAGCGGGCAAGATCAGGCCTTCGAGGCCCGGTCCGATGCCCCTCAACCTCGAGCCGCGGACAATCATGCTTAACAATTTCGAAACCCTTTCCGTTGAAACTGTAACGGAAATGGAGATTTACGGGATCATTGCTTGTGGACAGTTTCTCCGAATATCCCGTTGCTGACGGTGCAGCTGTGGAAGCCGAGGGCGATTGCTCTGCGGCTATTGGCGCCGATGAGCGCCGGATGCACGTCCGGGCCTATAACTCTTGGTGCTCTTTGCTCGAGGGCCGCGAGTACCCCTCGATCGAGGACCTCGAGCCCGGCGATATAGAGGACTTTGGTCCCCACTCCGTGCTGCTCGACTTCACCGAGGGCCGCGACAATCCCGCCACGCAATATATCGGCAGCGCCATTCGCGAGGAATGCGGGCTTGACGAAAGCGTCAGGTCGATTGCCGATGTCCCAAGCCGATCGCTGCTTTCCCGGCTCACCGATCACTACATGCAGATCATCGCCAATCGTGCGCCGGTCGGCTTCGAGGCGGAGTTCGTCAACCAGCGGGGCAGCTCCATTTGCTACCGCGGCATCCTCATGCCGTTCAGCTCCGATGGCGACACCATCGATTTCATCTACGGCGTCATCAACTGGAAGGACCTCGGCGGGGTCGCCGAGCAATCGCAGGTCATCCAGGCAGTCCTGCCGGCACGGGATGCAGATGTTGGCGAAGCCGCGCCGGAGGCGGACGAGCCGCTGGAGCTGGTCGTTCCCTTTGCCGAGCCAGGCGATGAAGACGGGCATTCGTTCGATAGTCCAGCGGGCGCGCCCCATCTTCGCTGGGAGGACGGGCCGCTGGCCGACGCTGGGCCCGCGATCGAAGCTGCCGGCGAGGATGACGAGCAAACAGACCTCCAGCTCGATCCGGACGCGGGCCTCGCTGACCGCTTATGGGCTGCGCGCGAGAGCGCCGAAGTCTGCAAGCAGGCCGATGGTCGGAGCCGCGCAGCGCTCTATCGCGCCCTTGCGATGGCCTACGACTTTGCAGTCGCGACCCGGCGGGTGCCCGACGAATATGCCGAGATTCTCGAAGACGCAGGGGTGAAGGCCCAGGCGAGGGCGCCGATGACGCCCATCGTCAAGCTCGTCTTCGGCATCGACTATGACAAGACCCGCCTTACCGAGTTTGCCGCGGCGCTAAGCTATGCCGAGCGACAGGATGTCGACTTCGGCGGGTTCCTGGAATTTGTCGAGCAGGCGGACGGGGGCCTCAAGGGCCTGGTGGCCGCCGAGCGCAAGGCGCGCCGACCTGACCGGCCCGAAACTGACAAGGTTGAAGTTGGCAAGAAAGCGCTTCGCTCGGCCACCTCGATCCCGCTCGCGCAGCTGCCGACCAACCAGGAATTCGCACTGGTGCTGACGCGCCGTAACGCCAACGGGGTCCACGAGGTGGTGGAGCTCGTCGCCGACAGCTCGATGCTCGAACGCGCCATTCGTCGCGCCGCCGGATAAGTTCCGCCGCCATCTGTTGCCTTCCCTGACGCGCGGGACTAGGGCCCCGCTAAACGCGTACTTGCGGAGCTGCAGCGGGACATGACTGGAATTTCGCGCGCTGAAGCGTCGAACATCGACGCGCTTAAACATGCGCTTGTTGGCAATGCACTGGCCGGGGAGCTCGAGGGCTTCACTCCAACCGAAAAAGACGAGGCGGCGCGGTTCATCGCATCCGTTGCCCGGAAGCGCCGGAAGGGCGAGGCAGCGATCTGCCTCGAATCGACCGGCGGCGAAGCCGGGCGCCGCAGGATGCGCCTTGGCATCATCAATGATGACATGCCCTTCCTCGTGGACTCGGTGTCAAATGCCATTGCCGGGCGGCACCTCACCATTCATCGACTGTTCCACCCGGTGGTCTGCGTCGACCGCGATCCGAACGGCGTGCTCC
Organism: Sphingomonas sp.; assembly: GCA_032907585.1. Taxonomy (GTDB): domain Bacteria; phylum Pseudomonadota; class Alphaproteobacteria; order Sphingomonadales; family Sphingomonadaceae; genus Sphingomicrobium. The sequence goes on from JAJJPO010000224.1 coordinate 7,957, forward strand.
AGGAGCTTGGGCCGCTGTGCGACGAAAAGGAACGCCGCGAGTCGATGATGTACATCGAGCTTGACCGTGCCGATGCCCGCGGGCGCCGGGAACTGGTCGAGGACCTCCACGCGGTACTCGCCGACGTCCGGGCCGCGGTTCGCGACTGGCCTGCCATGCAGGCCCAGATGCGTAGCGACGCCGCCAAGATCGAGGACGAGGAGGGCAGGGACCTGCTCAACTGGTTCGCCGACGGCGCGCTTACCCTTCTTGGCTATCATGTCGAGCGTCCGGGCGAAGAGCCCACCAACGCGCTCGGCATCTTCTCGATACCCGGCGCCCCGACCGACAGGGGCGGCTCGGTTGGCGCGATCCGCTATTTCGAGTCCGGCGGGGCGGTCCCGTTGATGGCCAAGGCGGAGCGCAAGTCGACCGTCCATCGCCGCGTGCCGCTCGATCTCATCGTTGTTCCCATCCGCGAGAATGGCAAGGTCACCGGGATCGGCGTCCATTCCGGCCTTTGGACCAGCCAGGCGCTGATCCTCCCGACCGAGGAGGTCCCGCTCCTTCGCCGCCGCCTGCTCGAGTTTGACAAGGAGTTCGGGTTCGACCCGCAGGGGCACAGCGGCAAGGCGCTGCGCCATGCCGTCTCCTCCATGCCTCGCGACCTCCTCGTCAATCTCAGCGCCGAGACAAGCCGCGATCTCATCTGCATGGCCATGTCGCTGGCCGACCGGCCGCGGCCGGCGATCCTGCTGCTCCGCAGCATCCTCAAGGGTC
>JAJJPO010000225.1:0-8684 GCA_032907585.1 Sphingomonas sp.
CCTGGCAGAGGCCAGGATCCAGCCATCGTCGGACAATCGCGAGCTTCCCTCGGTCATCACTCAGTCGACGAGCCTCGTCCCCGCCGACTTCACCCTCTGATCAACGTTCGCGCAGCGCGTCGCTCCGCGCCTTCAGCACCGGCTTCAGCAGATAGCTGAGGACGCTCTTGCGACCGGTGATGATCTGGGTGTCGGTCATCATGCCGGGCGTGATCGGCAGTCTCTGCCCCGCCTTTTCGAGATAGGAGCGCTCGGTCTCGACGATGACGATGAAATAGGCCTGCCGCTCGACCTCGTCGTAGATGCTGTCGGCCGACACGCGGACCACCTTTCCGTCGAGCCCGCCATAGGTCGAGAAGTCATAGGCAGTGACCTTGACCAGCGCCCTGTCGCCCACCTTGATGAAGGCGATGTCGCTCGGCTTCACGCGGGTCTCGACGAGCAGCTTCTCGCCCATCGGAACCACTTCCATCACCTTTTCGCCGGCCTGGACGAACCCGCCGATGGTGGTCACGCGCACGTCATTGACGACGCCGTCGACCGGTGAGCGAAGTTCCATTCCGCGAGCGCCGCGAAGCGATTCCTCGTTGACCGCGATCTTCTGCTGGACCTGGCTGCGCTCGCTAAGCGCTTCCTGGCGGAAGCTGAACTCTGCCTCGCTGGCCTGGCTCAACGCTTCTCTGACCGCCGCCATGGCCCGGCCCTGCTGCTCGCGGGCCGCGGCAATCCGGCCCTGCAGATCGACCACCTCGCGCTGGGCGTTCGAGAGCTCGGTCTGCGGAACAATGTTCTTTGCTGCAAGCGGCGCCAGCCGGTTCACATTGTCCTGGGCGAGCGCGAGGCTGCGCGTCAGGGAACTGATGGTGGCGCCCGCTTCGGCGGCCTCGCGCCGACGCTGCTCCGCCGATGCGCGCAGCGCCGCGATCCGGCTGGACAGCGCCTGGCGCCGCACCGAGCTCAGCGTCGCTTCGGCGCCCTCGAGGTCTGCCGACGTCGAACCAAGCCCCTCGGCGGCAAGCCGCTCCGAGCGCGCCTCGAGCGCCTGCCTCCGTCTCGGCAAGGATCTGCCGACTCTGGGGATTGTCCAGCCGTGCCAGTAGCTCGCCCTTGGTGACACGCTGGCCGGAGCGAACGAGAAGCTCGGCGACGGTCGCCGGCTCCGATGCCTGGATCAGCTGGACCTTGCTCGAGGGAATGACCTTGCCCTGCCCGGCGGTAACCTCGTCGACCTGGGCGAGCATGGCCCAGACCAGGAAGACCGCAAAACCTATCGCGACATAGACGATGATGCGCCTCGCGCCCGTGAGGGGCTGGCGATGGCGGCTGGCGCCCGGCTGCGTGAAAGGAAGGGTTGCCATGGATTACCTGCTCGTCAGTTCGCGTGCGGCCAGTTCGACCGGCCTTGCCTCGTCCGCCTGCCGTTGCCGGGCCTCGATGGCCCTGGCAGCCGAGCCGCTTTCGGAGGGTCCGGGAATGTTGAGCGTCCAGCCTTTCGACGTATCGAGAAGTCCGCCGACGTCGTTTTCGGCGCGCGGCACCGGTGGACCGGCTGCCGCCGGTGCCGCAGCCGCGGGCTCGCCTTCAATCGTATCCATCGCCTGCCGAAGCGGCGGACGAAGCGCCAGCGGGTCAGCGGGCTCACCGATGTAACGACCGGTGAAGGCGGCTGCCGAACCCCAGCTTCCGGGCCAGCGGTAGAAGATGTGGGCGCCAAGCTTGGCGATCTTCGCGAGCCGCGGAGCCCAGTATGGAACGACATAATCGGCGTGATAGTGGGTAGCGGCGCCGACCGATTTCTCGACGAACCCGTCGAGGGCCGCCGCCGCGATCTGCTCGGCCTGCTTCCATGCCGCCTGGGCCGGCCGGCGATAGAGCGAGCCGTCGCAGACGAAGCTGAACTGGCAGACTGGCTCGCGGGCTCCCTGGTAGACGACCCCGCAGATCGACTTGGGGAAGGCGGGGTGGCGAGACCGGTTCAAGACGACCTGGGCAACCGCGCGGCGTCCCTCGATCGGTTCGAACCCCGCCTCGTAGTAAATGGCCTGGGTGAGGCAGAGCAGCGCGCGGCGCCGGTCGAGCGGGTCCGAGCCGGAAAGGTCGAACGGGCGCGACGCCATGGTCGGTGAACTGCTGAACGGCATTGCCGCATTGATCAGCCGGGCCTCGTCGCCCACCGCCCTTGCTTCGACCAGGTGGCGGCCGCTGGTGGCATCGATCAGCGAGGCCGCCGCGGCCGGCGGGATGATGACGCTGGCCGAAGCGCCGTCGGCCGGCTGTGTCGGGACGCTCGTCCCGCCGGCGACACAGCCGAGCAGCGCGACTGCCGCGAAGGCGGCGTAGCGCCTCGATGGTGCACGGCGGCTGGTCACGGCCGGACCTCCGCCCTGGTCGCGGCGGTCAGCTTGGCCATCACCTCGTCGCGCGGGCCGTCGGCGATGATCTTGCCCGAGTCGATCACCAGTAGCCGGTCGCAGATCGAGAGCATGTTGTGCCGATGGGTCGAGACCAGCAGGGTCTGGTCCTTGGCGAGCGCCTTCTTCAGCTTCTCGATGAAGTAAAGCTCGGTCTGGGTGTCCATCGCCCCGGTCGGCTCGTCGAGGAACAGCATCTTGGAAGGGCTGACGAGCGCCCTTGCCAGCACCAGCAGGGAACGCTGGCCGCCCGACAGGAGGTTGCCGCGCTCGCCGACCGGCCGATCAAATCCCGCAGCGTCACGCGACAGGAAAATGTCGGCGCCGGAGCGGACCACCGCGTCGATCAGCTGCTGGTCGTCCGCTTTGGCGGCGCCGAGGACCAGATTATCGCGAACGGTACCCGAGAAAAGCTCGGCATCCTGTCCAACGAAGCGGAACGCGTCGCGCAGCTGGTGGGGATGATATTGGCGGCTGTCGAGGCCGTCGACCAGCATCTCTCCGTCGGTCGGGGCGTACAGGCCGCAAAGCATCCGGCCAAGCGTGGACTTGCCCGAGGCGACGCGGCCGATGATCGCGATGCGCTCGCCCGGCTCGATCTTGAGATTGATGGCGCTGAGGCTGTCGACACTGGCACCCGGGTAGCGGAACCCGGCATTCTTGAGCTCGACATGGCCGGCCCGGATCTCGGGGACAATGCTCTTGGCGGCGACCTGCCGCTCGTCGGTTGCCTCCATCATCCGCTGCAGCGATTCCAGCGTGGTCATGGATTGCTTGCCGCGGGTCAGCAGGAAAGCGAACTGGCCGATCGGCGACATGGCGCGGCCGGCGAGCATCACGATGGCGATGATCGCGCCCATGGTGATATCGCCGCTGTTGAACAGGTAGAAACCACCGACGACGAGGCCGACGCTGATTGCCTGCTGGCAGATCGACGCGCTGTTGACCGCGACCGAGGTGATCCGGCGAAGCTTTTCCTGGGTAGCAGCGGACATCGCCGCATAGCGGCGCCAGCGGCCAAGCATCTGCCCCTCGGCCCGGGCGGACTTCAGCGTCTCGATCCCGGAGATGGATTCAACGAGGACCGAGTGCTGCAGCGAGCTGTCGGCCTGTGCGTCGACGGCCGCACCGGCCATGCGCTTCTGGAGCATCACTCCGACCGCCAGCATGATTGCAATGCCGACGATCGGCACCAGCACCAGCGGGCCGGCGAGGACCGCGATCAGCACCAGGAAGACCGCCATGAAACCGATGTCGACCAGCAGGATGACCGAGGTGGAGGCGAAGAAGTCGCGAACGCCTTCATATTCGCTGACCCGCTTGGCGAAGGCTCCGGTGCTTCCCTGGCGCTCGGCCATGGGCAGGTTCATCACCTTCTCGAACAGCTTCTGGCTATATTTGTCGTCGAGCTTGCGGCCGATCTCGTCGACCAGCTCCGAGCGGGCCAGGCGAAGCAGATAGTCAAAACCGAGAGCCAGGGCGACGCCGATCGCAAGCACCCAGAGCGTCGGGACCGCCTTGTTGGGAATGACACGGTCGTAGACGTTCATCGTGAACAGCGGGACGGCCAGCGCCAGGAGGTTTACGATGAGCGCGGCGAGAAGGACCGGCCAGAACTCGCCGCGCACCTTCCACACCTCCGACCAGAACCAGTGGGTCCGCCGGATCTTGTCCCAGGGCCGTTCGCCGGCCCGTTCCTGGGTCGGGTCGGCCTCGACCACGATGGCCTGGCCGGTGAACTGCTGCTCGAGATCGCTTGCAGGAACCCAGATCGGCTCGGCCGTTCCGGGTGCATAGATGAGAGCGTCGGCGCCCTTCATCTCGAGCATCACGACGGCGCGTTCGTCCGCAAGCTCGAGGATTGCGGGAAGCTTCTGGAGCCGCCAGCCGGCAATGCGCCGACGGCTCACGGGCTCGCCCCGCATCCCGACCTGGTCGAGCGCCGGCTCGATCTGGTGGAATGGAAGCGTACCCGTGGCCGAAAGTGCCAACCCCGCACGCAGCAAGACCGGGGAAGACGGTCTGTCTGCGCGGCGCGCGAGGAAGGTCAGGCAGTCGAGGACAGGGTCAATCTCACGCGATGGCGTGGACTCCAGCCAGTGCATGACACTCAACGCCTGTCCCCTTCACACTCACTCAGTTGCTGCCCGTCGGCGGCGGCGACGGGTCCGTACCCGGGGCGGGCGGGCCCATCACCGGGTAGGGCATGCTGTTTTCCTGGCGATCCTCGGCCGGCATGCGACGCACGTTGAACTTGTCGCGCTGGTCGGCCCTTGCCTCGTAGGGCATGGTGACGCCGAGGGCCTCGATCAGGCGGTTCGATGCCGCGAGGACCCTGTACTGCGCATAGAGCTTTGCCATGCGGGCGGTCTCGAGCGAGGCCTGGACGTTGAACCTCGTGTTCTGCGCATCGAGCACGTCGAGCAGCGAACGGCGGCCGACGTTGAACTGCTCGCGATAGGAGAGCAGCAGGTCATCGGCGACGCGGCTCTGCGTCTCGAGCTCGGTTGCAAGCCGGGTCTGGTTGGTCAGCCGGCTCCATGCCGAGCGGACATCCTCCTCGGCCTGGCGCTGGCGCTGAAAGAGACGCGCATGGATCTCGTCGGCGCGCGCCTTCTGCTCGCGGACATTGGCCGTGTTGGCGAAGCCGTCGAAGATCTTCCAGCGCATGACAACGCGGGCGGTGAGGTCGCTGGTGCGGCCCTGGAACCCGTCGATATCCTCGCCGTAGCGGGCGCTGGCCTCGGCGTTGAACCGCGGACCAAGCTCGGCCTGGGCAGTCTTGATGACCTGCCGCTGGGCTTCGAGGTCGGCGATCGCCTCCTGGACCCTCGGATTGTCATTATGTGCCATTGCCTCGGCGTCCGCGAGGGTCGCCGGCATCGCGCTCGAAAGGTCGGGCGGCATGGCGACGGCATCGATCGGGACACCGGTCAGCGCCTGGAACTGGATCGCGGCGGTATCCAGGTCTTCCTGGGTCTCGGTCATCCGGGCCCGGGCCGACTGGAGACGCTCCTCGGCCTGCTGCTGGTCGGCAATCGAAATGGAGCCGCGCGCGACACCTTCGCGAAGGTCACCTGCCAGCCTTTCGTGGAAGGTTGCGTTGTCCTGCGCGATCGCGACCAGCCGCTGCTGCAGCAGATAGTCGATATAGGCGCGGCTGACGTTGAGCGCGACGAACTCGCTGCGCTCCTCGATCCGGGCGGCGGCAGCGTCGGTGCGCGCGGCCTGGTGCTTGATCTCGGCGATACGTCCGCCCGAGTTCCACAGCAGCTGGTCGGCAATGATGAAGCCCTCGACCGGCTCGAGCCGCTCCCCGGCAATGCCGAGGCTTCGGCGGGTCGGGTTGCGCAGCTTGCGCAGTCCGGCCGAGCCTTCGACCGAGATGCGCGGATACCAGGCGCCTTCGGCCTGCTTGCGCTCTTCCTTGGTCGCAAGCTTGTTATGCACCGCCTGCCGGATTTCCGGGTTGGTGTTCAGTGCGGACTGAACTGCATCGCGCAGTTCGACGCCAAGAGCCGGAGTGGCGCATAGCAGCACCGCCCCGGGAACGATCATCGTCCAGTGCTTCCTTTTCATGTCTTCCCCCTTCTGGTCTTGGGCGAGAGGCCCTCCCCGTCCACCAGGGAGGGCCCTGCCCTGATCAGCCGTTAACTGCCGGCTGAATTGCATCTTGGTGGTGCGTTGCGACATCCACCTTGAACATCATGTCGAAGCCGCCTCCGGCAACCGCGTGGCTGGCCATGTCCCAACCCGGCACGAAGCCGGCGTCGTGGCTTGCCAGCTGGGCAAGTTCCGGAAGTCCGCCGATTCCGCCCGGCAGCCCGGCAAGCAGGTCGTCGACGGTCGGAGCAGCGCCATGGCCGAGCGCGTCGGCAAGGACCTGTTCGACCGAGCCGGCCTCTGACGGCTGGGCCTCGAGCCCGGCGGCCTGCAGCTGTTCCGCCGAGGCCATGGCCACGGTCGGAGCGCTTGCGACCTGGGCGTCGGCACTGGCCGCCGGGCCCTGGTCTTCCGCCGGCTGGCCCGGCGGAGCTTCGCTCCCCGCCGGGTGGCCCGAGCCCGCATCGAGCTGGTGGCCCTCGCTCATTTCAGAGCCGCTTGCCTTGCCCGTCGAATTGTCCGGGTCGGTCGACGGTTGTGCCGCGACAGGTTCGGCCATTCCGGCTGCCGCCACCGCTGCCGCCATGGTCAGCGTGTTGCTGTTGGCGGCAGTCTTCTGCAGCTGCTCACTTTGCGAGCTGAAGCTGGTCGCGGCAAATTCGTCGGTGGGCGGGTTGATCGTGGTCGTGATCGAACCGCTCACCGCGTCACCATCCGCATCCTCGGCGATGATGTCGAAGTCCTGGACAATCGGATCACCCGTCGAGGTCGCACCAATCGAGAATATCCCAAGGTCGAAATCGATCGTATTCGCGATCTGATTGCCAGCTGCCGGATAGGGATCCAGCCCGGCCAGGAAGTCATTCGGACCACCAGGCGATTCGACAATCACCGCGCTGAACGGACTGGAAGTGTCGATCTCATACTGGTCGCCTTCCTGGAGGCCCTCGATGATCACCTGGCCATTGGCAAGGAAGGTCACCGTGATGCCCTCGGCGCCCGGAATCGGCGTGCCGATTGCCGCATCGCCAATGTCGAAGGTCGCACTGCCGCCATCGAAGGAGTTGACGGTGACCGAGGTGATCGTCGCTAACGACTCGCCGGCTTCGAGGCCATTGCTCGGATTATTGTCGAACACCTGGTCCTCGTCAGCCAGTACCGCCCATACGACGATGTTGACCTCGGCCGACTGGGCACCCTGCACCTGCGGGATCAGCTGCTCGAAATGGGTCGTCGTGACATGGGCGTCATAAGAGAAGCCTGTCGTTGTCGCCGCGCCCGATTCAAGGTTGCTGACGAAGTCGAGCCGCACGCCCTCTCCCGGGCTGGTCGCCTGGTTGTTGACGCCAACCGCAGTCGCATTGGTGTTCACCGTACCGGCGCCCTGGGTATCGCTGTGCCCCGAGATCAGCACGTCGGTATTGGCATCATTGTTGGATGCGTTGTCGGCGCCGACACCACGGAACTCGACGTTACCGGCCGCAGCGCTGGTCAGGTTGGTGAAGCTCGTCTCCGTACCATTGGAGATGGTGCCGTGGAGCTGGAACGAATAGGTCCCGTCGGTGCTGAGCGTGATCGTCGCGGCGATATCGCCGTCCGCTGTTTCCAGCGTCAGGACGTTGCCGTTGACGACGTAGTGCAGCGCCTCGCCGTTGAATGACAGCGGGTTGCCCTCATTGTCCATCGCGGGATCACCGTCGATCGCATCGTCGAACACGATCGAACCTGGTTCATCGGCGCCGATGTCGACGTTGAGGTCGCCGAGCACCAATGTCGTATCACCATTCTCGATCTCAACGTTGTCCGCGGCGAACGGATCAGGATCAGGCGAGTCATCGTCGACTGTGATCGTGAGAGCGCCCGAAGAGGCTGTCGCGGTGTCACCGTCGGCGTCGGTTGCCTGGACCATCGCCCCGAGCAGGATGGTAAGTTCGTTCTCGGTATCATCGCCAGCAAGGCCAGTGAGCGGGTCATGGTCAAGCTGGTCGATCAGCGTGAACGTGTAAGCGCCCGTCGTGGCGTTCAAGGTGAAAGTGAACACCGGGTCGCCGCCAGGTCCCGCGGTCGCTGTGAGCGTGTAGACGCCGGCCGCGAACTGGACCGAGTAGCTGAGCGCCACCCCGCCCGATGTCAGCCCCTGGCCGGTCAGGCTCGAGACGTCCGCCGCGATGTTGTAGGTCAATGGCGTGTCGGCGCCACTCGCAAAGAGCGAGCTGACGTTGCCATTGGCCACGACCACTGCTCCGGCCACGTCGCCAGGCCCGCCGGGGATGCCGTCGCCTTCCTGGATTCCGGGCGTCGGGTCCTCGACTATGCCGTCTTCATCCACCGTGTGGGAAAGCTGGACGGTGGTGGCACTGGGGCCGTCATCATAGAAGACCAGGTTATCGCCAATCGGCGCCGAAGCCGTCGCGGAATCGCCATCGACATCGGTGATGGTAATCGTCGCATTGATCAGGCCATCGAGATCGAGCGTGTCATTGTGAGCCGGCCCTGGAGGACCATCCACCTCATGCTCGAGCGCGACATTCTGGGTCAGCGTGACGCTGCCGTCGGCGTTGATCTCGATGATGAATGCCACATCCGCGCCGCCGTTATACTGGCCCTCGATGGTGTTGCCGTCGATCTGGACCAGAGTGATCGGCAGGTCGCCGTCGGCGGTCATAAGGC
>JAJJPO010000226.1:0-8572 GCA_032907585.1 Sphingomonas sp.
CGCCGGCGCCTTCATCGACCGGCCTTCGGAAGGCGATGGCGGCAGCCGTCCCTCTCCAACGACGGCACGAGCGCCTCCCGGCGCCCCGTCGATCATTTCTGCAGGTGTCATGTTGATTGCCCCTGGCTGGAACCCGCCGAGGCCATCGCCGCCATCTTGCGGGTTAAAAGTACGGTTGGGAATTCAACCCCGGCGCGCCGCAGCCGAAACTCGATCGAGACTGCCCACAGGAACATGGCGCAGGCGAGTAGCGCGATGACGAGGAAGACGTCGTTGAACGCGAGGATGTGGGCTTCGCGCGATACCTGACGTCCGAGGAGGACGATGCTCTCCGCCCCGCGAAGCAGGGGGTCGGAGACACTCGACCCCAGCTGGCGCGCCCCGGCGGCCAGCCGGTCGGCGACTAGCGGGTTGGTCGCAAGTACCTGTTCGACGAGACCGTGCGAGTGGAATTTCTCGCGGACAGTCTGGAATGTCCCGAACGCCGCGGTACCTGCAAGCGCGCCGAGGTTCTGGGTTGCTCCGAACAATACCAGCCAGCTGATGAAATTCTCGCGGCCGGCAAGCAGCGTCCGCGATACGCCGATCACCATGGCCGGGCCGATGAACAGCAATGCGCCGAACCCGATCAGTGCCTGGCTCAGATAGAGATTATGGGGCCTGGTGAGGTTGGTTGAGCCGGCATCCATGAAAGCCCCGATTGCGATCAGAAGGCAGGCGAGCTGGATCGGTCGTGCCGGAGCCCCGGGGCGGAACATGAGGACTGCTCCAACGAGCCCGGCGAGCGACGCAAGGCTAACCACGACATAGAGCGGCTGGATCTGGTCGATGCCCATGCCGACGGCGGTAAGGAGACCAATGGCGCCGAAAGACTGTTCGGTAAGCAGGACCCTGACGAAAATGGCGACGAGGGCGATGCGAATTATGGTCCATTGGCCGAGCCAGCGCGTGGCGAGGAGTGGCCGCGAGCGCCGGTGCTCGATCGCAAAGCCCGAAACCAGCAGCAGCACCGCGCCGATCAGGGCGTAGCCGAGCCACTCCGCCTCGGTCCACCAGAGGACCCTGCCGAGCCCCAGCACCGCGCAAAGCAGGACAACGCCGGGGAAGATGAGGCCGATGGTGAGAAGGTCGGTCCGCTCGAACGCCCGTTCATGGCGCCCGGGGGGAAGCGGCAGGGTCAATACGGCGGCAAGCGTCAGGAGGACCAGCCCGACCTCGAAGAAATAGCTCATCCGCCAGTCACCCCACTCGAGGAGCGAGGGTGCGATCACCCGGGCCAGCGGCGCGGAAAGCTGCGGTATGCTGATCCCGATGAGGATTGCGCCGATGCGCTTGTGCGCGGGCATCGCCTGGAAGAGCGAGAGCACCGAGATTGCCATGAGCCCCGCGCCGGCGATGCCGCTCGCGGCGCGGACCAGGATCGCGGACCAGAAGCCATGGATGAAGAGATGGGCGAGCGCGGTCGCGAAATAGGCGGCGAGCACCAGCTGGACGAACAGCCCGAGCCCGAACTGCTGGCGGAACTTCACCAGCACCAGGTTGGCGCAGACATTGGTCATGACATAGGCGGCCGGGATCCACGCGGTTTCCACGGCGGTAAGCCCGAGCGTCCCCTGGAAGTGGGCGAGATTGGCGGTCACCAGCGAGTTGCCGAGGCCGCCGGTCAGGCCCGCCAGGATGCCGACCAATGCGTAGGCTAGCCGCCGCGAGGCGGGATGCTCGGGCGTATATGGCGAGCCCGGGACGAACGGATATTCGCTGGGCTTGAACTGGTAGGTCTCGGCCATCGCTAAGCTATCCCGTGCCTGCCTGTTTTTCAGGCCCGATCCTCTTCGCCCCGACAGGCTCGTGCTGCCGTTCTGACTGCCCGGGGAGCTTGGTTGAGGCGGTGGTCGCCCGCGCTACCTTCCCCGCAGCCTGTTGCTGCCACGCAGGGCGCTTTTGGAACAAGCTATCCTCGGGTCTAGTCGTCCTTGGCCCGGAGGCTGCCCTTCCTTTCCTGCCGGGGCTCCGACCATGCCTTAGGCCGGGAACGGCTACGCCCACGGCACAGCTTAAGCCGACAGCATCGCCGGCTAACTTCTGTCGCAACGAAGATTAGAGGCGAAGGACTGGTCCCATGGGCATACTCGAGAACCGCACAGCGCTGGTCACCGGCGGAAGCAGTGGCATAGGCCTCGCGGCCGCAAGGAAGTTCGCGGCCGAAGGAGCAAGGGTGGTCATCACCGGGAGGCGCGCGTCCGCGATAAGCGATGCAGTCCGGCAGATCGGTGACGGGGCGGTCGGGATCGAAGCGGATTCAGCCAGGCTCGCCGATCATGAGAGACTCGCAAAGGAAATCTCCAACCGGTTCGGCGGGCTCGACATTTACATGGCCAACGCCGGGATCAACACCATCCGTCACTCGAGCGAAGTCAGCGAAGAGGAATATGACGAGCAGTTCTCGGTCAATGCCCGTGGCACCTTCTTTGGCGTGCAGAAGATGGTCCCGGTGATGCGCGATGGCGGTTCGATCATCCTTACCGGCTCGCTTGCGAGCGAGAAGAACCTCGACGGGCATGCCGTATATGCAGGGACCAAGGCCGCGATCGGAGCCTTCGCCCGAAGCTGGGCAGTGGAGCTGAGCGCAAGGGCCATAAGGGTGAATGTCTTGAGCCCCGGCCCCACCGACACGGCAATCCTCGAAAAGCTCGGGGTTCCGCCCGAAAGCCGGGCAAGCTTCGCGGCCCAGATGGCCGCAGCGATCCCTCTTGGCCGGCTCGGTGAGCCCGAGGAGCTGGCGGAAGCTGCCCTGTTCCTTGCCTCGGACCGATCGAGCTTCATCACCGGCATCAACCTTCGGGTCGATGGCGGCATGGCGCTGCTATAGAAACGCGCGAAGGCTGTGAGCCGGACAGGTTGGATGCTCGACTGCCATTTCGTTGGCCGCGAGGTGAAATCGGAAAAACCCTCGCGTCCATCATCCCTGCCGCGTCCGATTAACACGGCTCACCCGGAAAGAATGGCCGGGGTCGCCTCGCGCCCGCTATCGGGCGCTGGGCGAGGATGTGATCGATTGGAGGCCAGGGCTCTTCCTACCCTGGACCAGTATCAGCAATGCCAGGAGGTCACCTCTCGCGCGCCCCTATGGGGAGGCTCTTACAGCTCGATGAACCCGCGCCGTGCAGCGACGGTCACGGCGTGGGTCCGGTCAGTAACGTCGAGCTTTGCAAAGATATTCTTCAGATGGGCCTTTACCGTTTCTTCCGATAGCGACAGCGTGCGCGCGATTTCCTTGTTCGCCTTGCCGTTTGCGACCAGGCGGAGCACCGCAGTCTCGCGCTCGGTTAGGCCATCGTCGACCACGTGGAGCGCGATCTGGGCGGCAACGTCGCTCTGGAGGTGGCGCCGGCCGCGATAGACGTTGTGAATGGCATCGAGCATCTCGGTCCTGAGGCTGCTCTTGAGGAGATAGCCCGTCGCGCCCGCCTTCAGGGCCCGAACTGCCTGCACGTCCCCGGAATAGGTGGTGAGGACGAGGATCTTCGCGTCGGGAAATTCCGACCGGATCGCGGTGATCGCCTCGACCCCGTTCATTACCGGCATTTGCAGATCCATCAGAGTGACGTCGGGCCGCAGCTCGCGAAACTTTTCCAGCGCCTCGGCGCCGTCACGCGCCTCGCCGATGACCAGCATGTCGGTCCTGTCCTGGAGGATGAGCGTAATACCCTCGCGGAGCAGCGGGTGATCATCGACGATGAGGATCCGGATTGGTGATGAACCATTGTCAGGCACGGCCCGGTTTCTCCTTGCGCTTGAATGTCCATGGCAGCCGGCGAGCGGGCCGGGCGTCGGCATAGGCGAGCGCCGCCGCCAGGGTGACGCCGACTGCGCTCCCGCCATCTGCCTCGCTCTCGATGGAAAAGGCAGCGCCGATCCGCTCGGCGCGCTCGCGCATCCCGACCAGGCCGAAATGACCGGGCCTCCCGGCGCGGTCAAGGAAGTCGGCGGCGATGCCGACGCCGTCGTCCACTATTTCGAGAACAAGGTCGCGTGCACCATATCGAAGGCTGACCTCCACCCTGTTCGCGCTCGCATGGCGCGCGACATTGAGCAGCGCCTCGCCGGCGATACGGCCAAGCTCGGCCGAGACCAGCGGATGGAGCGGGCGCTGCTTTCCCTCGACGACGATGCGAACCGAGGTCGCCGGGTCGAAATCCGCCTCGACGGCACGCTGCCTGATAAGTTCCGGCAGGTCTCCGGGGCCATCGGCTGCGCGAAGCTCCTGGACCCGGCTCCGGCCCTCGGCAATGACCTCGTCCGCCCGCTTCAGCGCGTCCTCGAGCTGCGCCCGGGATTCGCCCCCCTGCGGCATCCTGTTGGCGACCGACTGGAAGCGAAGGACTAGGCCCTGGACGCTCTGGAGCAGCGTGGCATGAAGCTCCCTCGCGATGCGCTCTCTTTCGCCCAGCCGCTCCGCGAGCCGGCTCCGGATCCGGGCAGCTACGCTTGCCATGCGCAGTCGATAGAGCAGCCCCAGGAGCAGGATGATGGCGAGCGCGCATATGCCGATGAACCATCCCGACTGGACGAAAGTTGGCGGGATGGTGAACTCCAGCACCGCCGGTTCCTCGCTCCATGGGCCGTCTTCGCCCGCTGCAGCAAGTTCGAACCGGTAGGTTCCCGGTGAAAGGTTGGTGTAGAAGGCCTGTCGGCGCATGCCCGCCTCGACCCACTCGGCGTCCTGGCCCTCTATCCGGTAGCGGACCCTGGCCTCGCGCGGGCTGGAAAATGCAAACACGGCGAAGTCGATCTCAATGTCCCTCGTGCCTGCCGGCAGCGTGACCTCGACCGGGTCGCGATAGAGCCGGTCCGCGAAAAGCGCGCGGATTGCCACTCGCGGAGGACGGCTGGTCCGGGCAATTTCGCGGGGATCGAGCCATAATGTGCCGGTCTGGGCCGTCGGCCGTCCCGAACGACTGGATGGCGAGCGGCCGGTCCGGTTGTTCGAACGCCGCTTCGAGCGCCGCCGTTCGAAGGCGCATCAACCCCCCCGCGCCCGCAAGCCACGTATCGCCCTCCGGAGTTTGAACGATCCCGTTGATGCCATTGAAACGGGGCACGCGCCGCGGCGAAATGCGTTTAGCTTTTCCGTCCTGGAACCGGGCAAGGCCGAAGCGACCGCCGAGGTAGAGAATGTTTCCGCCAGCAGCGTAAAGGGCGACCTCGTCAGGTTCATAGCCGCCCACCGGGATCGGCAGGAGCTCCGGGCGCGGGCGATCGATGAGGCTTAGCCTGCTGTCGTTCCACTGGAAGATGATCGTTCCCTTGTCGTTCGAGGTCATCGACTTGGGAAGGAAGCCATTGCCCGGTTCACCGAACATCCTTTCCCACCGTCCCGACTTCAGCCGGGCCATGCCGCCGAGCGCCGCGGTTACCCAATAGTCGCCATTGGCATCGAACGCGCAGTCATAAATGGTCGAACTGACCGGCGCCGGCTGCTCGAGCCGGATCGCATTCCCGTTCCGCCAGATGACGACCTTGCGATCAATGCCGATCCAGATTGCGCCGTCGGGTGCCTCGCAAAGTGTCCTCGGTTCGATGTCGGTGCGGTAGATCGCCTCCGGCCTTCCACCGGGAAGCACTCGGTACACGGTCGACGCCTCGCCGATATAGACCGTCCCATCCCTGGCCTGGAGGAGCAGGTCGCCGAAGGCAGCTGGGTCGCTAAGCTCGGGCTCGAAGCGAAGCGTTGCCGGGCCGAAGCGGTCCACGCCATTTTCGGTGCCGACCCAGATATCCCCGTCGGCGGCCTGCAATATGCGCGTCGTGACATTGGACGAAAGGCCGTCACTGAACTCGAAATGCTCGACCCGGCCCAGGGCCCCGGCGGAAGTAAGTTCGCCCCGGGGGTCGGGTCGGCGAACACGCTGCAGCCCGTCATAATAGGTGGCGATCCAAAGATTGCCCTCCCGGTCGAACAATGGCCAGCCGCGGATCTCGGCCGCATCGGTCCTGTAGGGATTGCGAAGGGCGGGCGGCTCTCCGCGGCCCTTCGGCCCGGTGATCGGGTAGCTCCCGCGGCGCTCGGTGAGCCAGATTCGCTCCTCCGGGTCGATCGAGAGCCGGCCAAGTGACCGCGGCAGCTCCATCACCGTCTCGAACCGCTCGCTTCCCGGGGCGAGCCTGGCGACCGAGCCGGTGAAGGAGACCCAAACGGTCCCGCCAGAGGTCACCACCATGCTGAAGGGATTGTCGATTGGCGCCCCGGCATCTCGCCCGAACAGGGTCCAGCGACCTGCCCGGTAGCGAAGAAGCGGAGCGCCGATGGCCTCGGTCAGTGCCCAGATCGTACCGTCGGGCCCTTCTTCCATCGCCTGGACCCGGTCGGGTGCAACCGGGGCCTTCAGGAAATTCAGCTTGCCGTCCCGGTAGACCGCAAAGCGCCTCGAACGCTCGAAGCTGGTCCACACATCGCCATTGGAGCGCACCAGGAGCGCCGACGGCGGCCCATGGGCCAGCCGGTCGATGCCGCCGCTGATCAGCTCGAAATTGACGCCATCGAAGCGGTAAAGGCCGCTCCCGCTTGCGACCCATAAATAGCCCCGTTTCCCCTGGGCCAGCGCATATACGGGCCTGGGAGCATTGCTTTCCTCGCTCCAGCTGCGGTGCGTGTAGTGAGTGAGGCTGCGCTCGCTTCCGGCCGCGCCAAGGGGCAGCGCGAGCAGAAGAAATGTCGCGGCGCAAAGGATTTCCAGCAGCTTCCCGGGTCGTCGCCGCAACGCCTGTCGTCGCCCTCCTTGATACCCCGATGGCATGTCACCAATGGCTCCCGCCGGGATCCATGCTACCCCCGAACGGGGCATTGAAACATCCCCGACCAAAGGATGGTGCAGGCCGCCCGCGACGCTATCGCGGGTGAATGCTTGGCCATGAACAGCTGCCGGCCTGGATTGCATCCGCCGGAGCGACGGCTGCGCTCGTCCTCCTTGGACCGGGCGCCTATTCGCTCGACGCGATCCGGTTCGGTCGAAAGGTGATCCGGCTCAAACCGGCCTCCCCGAACAGGGGAGCGTCCGTCTCACCCCATTCGGGATTACGTCCCGATGGTCAGCCGTGAGAGAGATCAGTGGCAACCAGCCGCAACTCGGAAGCGGGAGGATAGCATGGGACAATTGGCAAGACTGAGCTCCAGCACCCAGGAGCGCCCCCTCATTCTGATCGTCGACGACGACGCCGCGGTCCGCGGTGCCCTCAAGGAACTGATGGAATCGGTCGATCTCGATGCGGCCGACTTCGGCTCGGCAAGGGAATTGATGGAAGCGGACATCCCCGACCGCGCCGGCTGCCTGGTGCTCGACGTGCGCATGCCGGGCGCCAGCGGCCTCGATCTCCAGCAGCAGCTCGGACTCGCCGGCCGGGGCAAGCCGATCGTCTTTCTTACCGGCCATGGCGACATCGAGATGTCGGTCCAGGCGATGAAGGCCGGCGCGATCGACTTCCTGACCAAGCCGGTCCGCGACCAGACCCTGCTCGACGCCGTGACGGAAGGCATTGAACGGGATGTCGCCCAGCGGCTCGCAGCCCGGGTCACCGACATCCACTCGGAAAACCATGCAAAGCTGACTCCGCGAGAACGCCAGGTGTTCCGCCAGGTGGCACTCGGCCGCCTGAACAAGCAGATCGCCTATGACCTTGGCATCAGCGTGGTTACCGTGAAGCTCCACCGCAGCAGCGTCATGCGCAAGATGGAAGCGCGGACGGCGGGCGAACTCATCCGGATCTGGGAAGCCCTTCCCCACGACCTCCGCGGGAATGACGCGACCTAGACCATGGCATGGTACCCTCGGCGATTGTCTGGTGCGACATTTGATCCTGGCCGACTTGGCCGGGTGCATGAGGGTCGCCAGATTGTCCAGAGAGCAGCCCCAGATCGCGATCGTCGACGATGACGCGGCCGTCCGCGAGGCGCTCGGGGACCTCTTGCAGGTGGGCGGGTTTGCCGGCCAGGCATATAATAGCGCGGTCGGCTTCCTCGAAGACTATGTCCCAGGGCGGTTTGATCGCGTCATCCCCGATCTTCGGATGCCGCACATGGACGGCGTGGAGCTGCTTCAGCGCCTCAACGCGACCAGCGCCGCGCCGCCGGCGCTGGTCATCACTTCGGCGCCAGACGCCTTCACCCGGGCACTTGCAATCCGCAACGGTGCGGTCGATTGCCTTTCCAAGCCGGTGGAGGACGACTTCCTCCTCCAGCTTGTTGCGTCCCTTGTTGGCGTGAGCGGCACGAGCAGGCCGGAGTGCTAGCATGACCGAGCCCTTGCAAATCCTCGAACATGAACCGGCGGCACCGTCTGTGTCGCGGGTGATTGCAAGCGATCCAAAGATGTTCGTCGCGCGCTGGGAGCTCGACCTTTCAGGGGTGAAACCGCTGCTCGAGGCAGCAGCGGGCGATGGCGGACCAGAGCCCGGCTGGGTTGAAAGCCTGCTCCACGGAGCAAGGATAGCCGATCTCGACGAGCGCGCCGCCAAGGTGGTCGGCGCGCCGGTGGAACGAGAGGAAATGATCGGCCAGCCGGTCGCCTTCTTCGCT
>JAJJPO010000227.1:0-33436 GCA_032907585.1 Sphingomonas sp.
AAGGCCGCCGACCATTGCTGCCTCGGCGAACGCCTTGACGTAGCCGATCCAGGGGTAGGCCCCCTCCCACTGCCGCGCGACGAGGAAAATCGTCGCCATGAGGACGAGGAGGCCGGTTGCTGCCGCCTTCATTCCAGCCGCGCCCGGCTGGGTGGAGTTGAACCGGACAGGGTGCGGACTCGATGGCGGCGGGTTCATCGCCGCCACTTTAGCCCGAGCTTGCCCGATGTCACTCTGCTGGCTGCGGCTCCATGTGGCCGGGCAGGGCATGCTCCGGCTCATAGGTCAGCACCCGCTTGCGCAGCCACGGTCCGAGCCGCTTCTCGAGGCCGTCTGCGAGGCTGAAGCCAGCCGGCACGATCAGCAGGGTGAGGAGGGTCGACAATAGAAGTCCGCCGATCACCACCGTACCCATCGGTGCCCGCCAGGCAGCATCGCCGGAAAGGGAGATGGCGGTCGGGACCATGCCCGCGACCATGGCGACCGTGGTCATGACGATCGGCTGGGCACGCTTGTGACCGGCTTCCATCAGTGCCTCGGCCTTGGGCATGCCGTGGTCCATCATCTCGACCGCGAAATCCACCAGAAGGATGGAGTTTTTGGCGACGATGCCAAACAGCATCAGGATGCCGATGAACACCGGGAGCGACATCGGCTGCCCGAGGATCGCGAGCGCCAGCAGGCCGCCAAGCGGCGCGAGAAGCAGCGAGCCCATGTTGACCAGCGGCGACATGAAGCGCCGGTAGAGTAGCACCAGCACGCCGAACACCAGCATGATGCCGGACACCAGGGCAACGAGGAAGCTCTGCATCATCTCCTGCTGCCACTCATCCTCGCCAAAGGGGGCGTTGGAGACGCCGAGCGGGAGGTTGGCCATCGTCGGGAGCGCGTTGATCTTCGCCATCGCCTCGCTCTTCACGACGCCCGGCGCGAGGTCGGCGCCAATGAAGATGCGGCGGTTCTGGTTGTAGCGCTGGATCGAGGTCGGGCCCGAGCCGAAGCTGATCTCGGCGACCCGGCTCAGCGGCACGCTTCCGCCCGACGCGGTCGGAACCGGCAGGTTGCGGATCGTGTCGAGATTGCGGCGCGACGTTTCCGGCAGCATCACGCGGATCGGCACCTGGCGGTCGCTGAGCGAGAACTTGGCGCTGTTCTGGTCGATGTCGCCCATCGTCGCGATCCGGATCGTCTGGCTCAGCGCGGTGGTCGTGACCCCGAGCTGGGCCGCGAGGTCGAGTTGCGGACGGATCAGCAGCTCGGGACGGCGCAGGTCCGCGTTGACGCGGGGGGCACGCACCTCGGTAAGGCTGCTCATCTCGTCGACCAGCTTGCTCGCCGTCGCGTTGAGCAGGACGGGATCGGAGCCAGAGAGCATGATCGAGATGTCGCGGCCGGTCCCGCCGCCACCGCTCTGCGAGAGGAAGCTGACCCGGGCATCCGGGATCTGGGCCAGCCTCGGGGTGATATCCCGCTCATATTCGATGCTGGTCCGCTCGCGGTCCTTGTTGAGCGTGATGAAGATGAAGGCATTGCCCTCGCGGATGCTTTCAAGCGCATTCAGCGTCTCGGGCTGCTCATTGATGATGGCGGCGACCTTGTCGGCGACCGCCTCGGTCTGCTTGAGCGTCGTTCCCGGAAGCATCTCGATGCGGACCCTGCTGAAATCCGAGTTCGTCGTGGGGAAGAACTGGTTCGGAAGCGACATGAACATGCCGATGGTCATCATGAAGGCGAGGAAGCCGATCCCCATGATCCACATGCGATGGTCACGGAACCGGGCGTTCCAGCGGCTGGCGAAATAGTCATGATAGCGCGCGGCGCCGCCGCCGGTGGCGCGGATCGCCATTCCGAGCAGCTTGACCGCCAAATATCCGGCGAGCAGCGCGAGGACGAACCCCGCGAAGAGCGGGACAATCGGCCAAAGCCCGAGCGGCTCCATCAGGCCAGGCACGGTCGCGATCGTCGCTGCAAAGGCTGCCAGCACGAGCAGTACGAACAGCAGCTCGACGAACCAGTAGCCCGGGCGAAGCCGGACGGGCTCGAGCCGGGCGCGCATCGCCTTGGCCTTCGACGAGTCGAGTGACCAGCGCAGGACGGACAGGTAGCGGTCCATCAACCAGCCCTCGCCGTGGGTGGCCTCGCCATGGGCCTTCAGGAAATAGGCGGCGATCATCGGCGTGATCATCCGGGCGACGAAAAGGCTCATCAGCACCGCCAGGACCACCGTGTAGCCGAAGTTCTTGAAGAACTGTCCTGAAATGCCCGGCATCATCGCGACCGGCAGGAAGACCGCGACGATCGACATGGTCGTTGCAAGCACCGCAAGGCCGATCTCGTCCGCGGCATCGATCGAGGCCTGGTAGGCGGATTTGCCCATGCGCATGTGGCGCACGATATTCTCGATCTCGACGATCGCGTCGTCGACCAGGACGCCCGCGACGAGGCCGAGGGCAAGCAGCGAAAGCGAATTGAGGGTGATCCCCAGGAGGTCCATGAACCAGAAGGCGGGGATTGCAGAGAGCGGGATCGCGATGGCCGAGATCAGCGTCGCCCGGATGTCCCTCAGGAACAGGAAGACCACGAGCACGGCGAGCACCGCGCCCTCGACCATCGCCAGCATCGAGCTCGAATATTGCTGCTTGGTGTAGTCGACACTGGTGAACAGCTGGGTGAACTTGACCCCCGGGTTCTCCTTCTCGATCTTGGCCAGCTCTTCCATTGCCTTGTCGTAGACAGTGACGTCTGACGCGCCCTTGGCACGGGAAATCGAGAAGTTGACGACCTGCGCGCCGCGGATCTTTCCGATCCGCTGCTGTTCGCCATAGCTGTCGCTTACCGAGGCGATATCGGCGAGCTGGACAGTCCGCCCGCCGCCGAGCTGGATCTGGGTCTGGGAGAGCTCATAGGCGTCGAGAGCATTGCCCAGCACGCGCACCGACTGGCGTGAGCCGGCGATTTCCGCCCGTCCGCCCGCGGCATTGATGTTCAGCTGGCGAAGCGCCGTGTTGACCTGAGAGGCGGTCACTCCAAGCGATTGCATCCGCGCCGGGTCGAGGATGACCCGAATCTCGCGGTCCACGCCGCCGTTGCGCTCGGCCGCGGCCATCCCTTCGATCGCGAGGAGCCGCTTTGCGACCGCGTCATCGACGAACCAGCTCAGCTGCTCGATCGTCATGTCCGGCGCGGCTACCGCGAAATAGGCGATCGGCTGGCTCGAGGTGGTCTGCTTTTCGACCAGCGGCTCGAGGATCCCGTCGGGAAGCTCGCCGCGGACCTGGTCGATCGCGTTCTTGACCTCGTTGACCGACTGGTTGACGTCGGTGCCGATCTCGAACTCGACCGTCGTCGAGGAGAAACCCTCGCTGGCCGTGGAGCTGATGCTCCTGACCCCGGGCAACGTCCGAACGGACGATTCCACCAGCTGCGTAATCTGGTTCTCTATCTCCGTCGGGGCGGCACCTGGCTGGCTGATGTTGGCAGTCACCACCGGGAACTCGATGTCCGGGCTGTCCTGGACGTCCATGCGCATGAACGCGACCAGGCCGGCGAGCGTCAGGCCGATGAACAGGACTATCGGCGGGACCGGGTTGCGGATGCACCAGGCCGAGATGTTTCTGAAGTTCATGCCACTTGTCCCAATCGGCGCGTCTTAGTTCTTCTGGAGCTGCGGGCGAACCTTGTCGCCCGGGTTGAGGAAGCCGCCCGCGCGAAGGACGACCATCTCGTTGCCGCTCAGGCCTTCGACGACAGCGATGCCGGCCGGCGTCACCGTGCCGGTCCTGACCGCCCGACGCTCGGCCCGGTTGTCCTTGCCGACGACGTAGACATAGTTGCCCTTCTCGTCGCTGAGGATTGCCGACTCGGGGAGGACCGGCGCTTCCTGCGAGCCGGCCACGATCTCGACCGTCGCAAAGCCGCCCGGACGCAGCGCCTCGTCATAAGGTAGGGCCACGCGCGCGATACCCTGGCGGTTCTGCTGGCTGATGATGGGCGAGACTTGCCAGATCTGCCCGGAAAAGCTCCGGGAGGACCCGACCGGTGTCACGGTCGCGGGCGAACCGACCTTCACGGCCGCAAGATCGGACTCGCTCAGCTGCGCGCGAAGTTCCATTTCGCCGCCGCGCGCAACCCGGAACAGCGCGCCCGAACCTGGGCTCACCACCTGGCCGGGCTCGACATTGCGCTCGAGAACCAGGCCCGCCGAGGGCGAACGTATGTCGAGCCGGCCGATCCGCGCCCTGCTCTCGGCAAGGCTGGCCTGGGCAACCCGGACCCGGGCATTGGCCGCGTCGCGCGCGGCGCGCTTGCGATCGAGATCCGCCTTGGACACGAACCCCCGGCCGACCAGTGCCTGGCTGCGGTCGAACTCGTTCTGCGCCAGCGCAGCATCGGCGCGGGCAACTTCCACCTGCGCGGCGAGCTGCTGGGCCTGCCTTACCTGGACGTCGCGATCGATGACCGCGAGCGCCTGCCCGGCGTTCACCCATTGGCCCGGCTGAACCAGGACCTTGGCGACCATTCCACCTTCGCCGGCAACGCCAACTGGCATGTCGACCCTGGCTGCCAGCGAGCCGGTCGCCGAGATCGACCGGGCAACCGACTGCCGCCCGGGCACGACCACGGTAACGGTCGGGACCTGGCCGCCGCCCTGTTCCGCACCAGCTCCTGCACCAGGCTCTTCGCTGCCTCCCGACAGCATCAGCAGCGCCGCGACGAGGACGATGATCCCCGCGACGGCCGCGATGATGATGTTCCGCCGACGTTTTGACCGGTCGACAACGACCAGCGTGTCGGAGCTGGAGAAACTGGTTTCCCGGTTCATAAGCCGCATTCTTCCCGCCAATCGTAATGAGCCGCAGTGGTCTGAACCGCGGCGGCTGTATTACGCAAATAAGTCACCGGGTGCAACTGCACCGCCTTGCCTGCTCGTGGAAAGGCTTTTTCTACGAACGGTGGCACCGCTCACACCGACGCGCGTTGTTGCAAAGCTGTAACGAGCATGTTCCAACGCTGAATGCGCTGTTTATCACAGGGAGGGAGAAAGGGATGATCGAAAATTACGGGATCATCGGCTGGATTGTCATAGGACTGCTGGCCGGCGGCATCGCCAAGCTGCTCATGCCCGGGAAAGACCCCGGGGGCTGCGTCGTGACCATATTGCTGGGAATCGCCGGGGCGTTGCTCGCGGGCTTCATCGGCAAGTCGGTCGGCTGGTATGACGAGAGCGAAGCTGCCGGGTTCATCGCCGCGATCGTCGGAGCCTTCCTGATCCTGCTGATCTATCGCCTGGTCCTCCGCCGCCGCGCCTAGCTGCCTGAGATGTTCATGTTCGGGCCATCGCCGCTGTCCCAAGGAACGCGGCCGATGGCCCTTTTTTTGTTCGGGAGAAGCCCATGCGTAAGATGTTGATAACCGCAATGGCGGCCGCGGCGGCGATCTTGCCTGCCAATGTCGCTGCCCAGGTCCAGACCGTCCCCGTGCAGGTGCCGCTGATCAGCGGCACGCGGCTGGACGTCAACGCCACGGGCGAGGTGACCAGGGTGCCTGACCTTGCAATCATTTCCGCCGGAGTGCAGACGCTCCAGCCCACCGCCACTGCTGCGATCGAGGAGAATGCAGCGCGGATGGAACGGGTCCGGGCCGCGCTGAAGCGCGCCGGAATTGCCGACCGCGACATCCAGACCTCGAGCATCAATCTCAACCCGGAATATCAATATGACCAGAACCGGCCGCCGCGCCTGACCGGCTACCGCGCGACGAACACGGTCAACGTCAAGTTCCGCGACCTGAAGCGCAGCGGCGCGATCCTCGACGCGCTGGTTGCCGAGGGCGCCAACCAGATCAGCGGGCCCAACCTTACCATCGACAAGCCCGAGGAGGCGCTGGACGAGGCCCGGGCAAAAGCGATCGCCAATGGACGGGCGCGGGCAGATCTCTATGCGCGCGCGCTTGGAATGAGGGTCGTCCGGCTGATCTCGGTCAGCGAAGGCGGCGGCTATAACGTGCCGCCCCCGATGCCGATGGTCGCCATGATGGCCGAGCGCGGGACAGCGGCCGACACCAAGATCGAGCCGTCCATCGGCGTTTACACGGCGGACGCGACGTAGGAAAGGGGCCGCCGGACGACTGCCCGGCGGCCACACCTGCTTGTTCAATCGTGGCTGTATTTACCGCACACGGCCGCGGCGGACGAGATTGACGATCGCCAGAAGAATGACGGCGCCAAGCAGCGACCAGAGGAACGTCTCGAGAGTCAGGCCCTGATTGATATTGCCCTGGCCAAGCAGCAGGCCTGCAATAACGGCTCCGACGATACCGACGACGATGTTCATGAGAATGCCTTGCTGGGCATCGGTGCGCATGATTAGGCTGGCAAGCCAGCCGACCACGCCACCGACGATTAGCCAGATGATGATACCCATGTTGCTTTCCTCCTGTTGGGCCACCTCTTAACGCGAGGCGCCTCCTGGCATCACAGACGCACGATGCCTCAATGTGTTCCGGCATTGTAACGGACTTGTCCAGCCTTCGGAGGGCAAGCCAGGTCTGACACAGGAAAAAGGGGCCCGGCGATTGCCCGCCGGGCCCCTTTCTGGTCTTTCGCCGCTGGGGACGGACGAAGAAGCTTCTAGTAGCGCTGCTGGCGCTCGTACTGGTCTCGATAATGCTTGATCCTCGTAACCCGAAGTCCCGGCATGCCGCTGCGGTCAACCGCGCGCTGCCACCCGGTGAATTCCTCGAGGCTGAGGGAATAACGCTGGCAGGCCTCGTCGACTGTCAGAAGCCCGCCGGCAACGGCTGCGACTACTTCCGCCTTGCGACGAACCACCCAGCGGGTCGTGCTGGGGGGCGGAAGCGAGTCGAGCGTCAGGGGTTCGCCGAGCGGCCCAATGACCTGTGCGGGACGAATTTTCTGATTCTCGAGCATTACAAGACCTCAACCACGTTAAACTATTGTCGATGGGCTATTTTTAACCGAAGGCCGTTGAGAAGGACTGAAGCACAAGGGTAAGTTTTGCCTTCATCATTCCTTACCGTCCTTTAACCATGAGGCCCTGGAGGCCGCCGCGAATGCACCCCCCAGCATCGCCCTTGCTTCTTCCCAGCCTTCACTTGCAGAGAGAAGGCAGGCAATCGCATCCTGCCTGCCACGCGCTTTCGACTCGTCGGTTGCAGCGAGGAGCGAGTAGAGCTCGTTGAAATCGAGCCTTGCTTCCCCCGCCGCCTTAAGATTGCCGTCGAATCGAGCCAATTAACCCATCCCTCACCGTTGTTCGGCGAGCCCGGTCTAGCCCGACAGGGTGAATTTCGAGTAAAGACTGAATTCAGAAATCATCCGATGTCGACCAATTTCCAGCTAGGCCGCGATGCTCGCGATGCCCGAATTGTCGTTGCCATGTCAGGCGGCGTGGACAGCTCCGTCGTTGCCGCGCTCGCGGCGCGAACCGGCGCCGAGGTCATTGGTGTCACGCTCCAGCTCTATGACCATGGCGAAGCCGTGAAGCGCTCCGGGAGCTGCTGCGCCGGCCAGGACATTTACGATGCTAAGACCGTTTGCGACCGGCTCGGCATCGCGCACTACGTCCTGGATTATGAAAGCCGCTTCCGTACCGGCGTCATCGAGCGCTTCGCCGATGAATATGCGAACGGCCGGACCCCCGTACCGTGCAGCCTTTGCAACCAGGGCGTAAAATTTACCGATCTCATCGGCTTTGCGAGGGAATTGGGGGCCGATTGCCTTGCGACCGGTCATTACGTCCGCCGAGTCGAGCGGGATGGCCGTGTCGAGCTCTGGAAGGGCCGCGACCCGGCCCGCGACCAGAGCTATTTTCTCTACGGCACAACCGCTGACCAGCTTGCCTACCTGCGCTTCCCGCTGGGCGACCTTCCCAAGAGCGAGACCCGGCGGCTTGCAAGCGAGGCGGAACTGAAGGTGGCCGGCAAGCCGGACAGCCAGGACATATGCTTCGTCCCCGATGGGGACTATGCCGGCCTCGTCAAGCGGATGCGCCCTGAAACGGCGGCGCCGGGCGAGATCGTCGACCTCGAGGGCAGGGTGCTTGGCGAGCATCCGGGGGTCGTGCACTTCACCATCGGCCAGCGCCGCGGGATCGAGATCGGCGGCCAGCCGGAGCCCCTCTACGTGGTGCGGATCGATCCCGGCCGGCGGAGGCTGGTCGTCGGGCCGAGAAGGGCCCTGGCGGTCGCAGCGGCGAGGGTGGAGGGCATCAACTGGCTGGCCGAGGACCAGCAGCGTGTCGAAGCCAAGGTGCGCTCGCTCGCAAGGCCCGTGGCCGGCGACTGGGACGGGGAGTGGTTGACCTTCCAAAACTTCGAATATGGCGTGGCGCCAGGGCAGTCGGCGGTGTTCTATGACGGAGAGCGGCTGCTCGGTGGCGGAACCATCGTGGAAACACAGGCCGCGTTGCTGGGCGAGCCCGTCGCCGCCTAGAGCTGGAAATGACCCTCGATCACGGTGACCGCGTGGCCACCGAGGATCACCCGGTCGCCGCGATGTTCGCAGTCCAACAGGCCGCCCCGCCTGCTTGCCTGGAACGCGGTGAACCGGCTCCGTCCCAGCCGCTTTGCCCAATAGGGAACCAGCGCTGCATGGGCAGAGCCGGTGACCGGGTCCTCGTCGATCCCCAGGGAGGAGACGAAGACGCGGCTGGCGATGTCCTGCTCGCTGCCCGGGGCAGTGACGATCGCCATGCGGGGGATCGACCTTAGCGCAGAAAAGTCGGGCGAGACCCTGCGCACCTCCTCCTCGCTCTCCACCGGCACGACCGCGCTGTCGTTGCATCCCTCGGCGATCCAGATGGGCCGATCGGACAGGCCGAGAGCGGCACAGAGCGCAGGATCAAAGCCCTCGGCCAGCCGCGCTTCCGGCAGATCGAGCCTCAGCAGCCTTTCATCATCGTCATCGCGCCTGACGGCGAGAACGCCGGAGCGCGTTTGGAACCGGATCTCGCTGCCGCGGATCAGCACATGGCCGGCCGCGAGCGTCGCGTGGCCGCACAGATCGACTTCGACGGTCGGTGTGAACCAGCGCAGCTCGTAATCCGCGCCTGGGCCGTCGCCTGGAATGGTGAAGGCGGTTTCGCTGAGATTATTTTCCGCGGCGATTGCCTGCATCACCTCATCGTCGAGCCAGTGGTCGAGCGGCATGACCGCCGCGGGGTTTCCGCTGAACGGCTGCTGGGCAAACGCGTCAACCTGGAAGAAGGGAAGGGGCGTCATCGCGCCGACTCCGTCAGATGCTTGGGCAATATGCCTTCCCGGTCGGTGTGGCCCTCGGGATCAAGGTGAATGATGATCTCGGTTCCCGGGAACCGATGCTGCAGCTTCTCTTCGACCGCGTCCATCCGGTCATGCGCTTCCTGAACGGTCCAGTCGCCCGGGACCCAGACATGGAACTGCACGAAACGATGTGCGCCCGACGACCGGGTCCGAAGGTCGTGAAGCCCCTCGAGCTCGGGATAGTCGCGGGTGGCAGCAAGAAAGGCCTCCCGTTCCAGTTCGGGCCACTCCCGGTCCATCAGCTGGTCGACCGAGTGGCTCGCGGCGCCCCACGCGCCATACATCAGCCAGCCGGCTATGGCGAAGCCGAACAGGGGGTCGGCGAGCCGCCAGCCGACCAGCTGGTCAAGCAGCAGCGCGGCAATGACCGACAGGTTGAGGAGGACATCCGTCTGGTAATGGACGTGATCGGTCAGGATGGCGACCGAGCCGGTCTTGCGGATGACGTATCGCTGATAGGCGAGCAGCCCGAACGTTGCGACCATCGCCACGATCGAAACGCCGACTCCCAGTTCCAGCCCACTGGTCGGCTCGCCGCTTCGAAGCCGGTCAAAGGCCCTCCAGGCGATTCCAAGCGCGGAAAGGCTGATGAGGGTCACCTGGCTCAAGGCCGCCAGCGCCTCCGCCTTGCCATGGCCGTAGCGATGCTCTTCGTCGGCGGGCATCGCCGCCCAGCGCACGCCAAGAAATGTAATCAGGCTGGCAATGAAATCCAGAAGCGTGTCCGCAAGCGAGCCGAGCATCGCGACCGAGCCGGTATCCCAGCTGGCCCAGGTCTTGAGACCGACCAGGAACAGCGCCATCGAGATGCTCGCAAGCGCCGCGCGGGACGTGAGCTTCGAGCGTTCGCCAGCCGCGGCGCCGTGATGGTGGCCGCCTGCTCCGTGATGGTGGTGATGATGGCCGCCGCTCATGGGTATAGCAGGCCCTCGCTCCAGCTGCCGTCCCCAAGCCTCCTGAACAATCGCCTCTCGTGCAGCCGGTGGGCACGGTCCGTCCAGAACTCGATCTGCTCCGGCCTCACGCGAAAGCCTGTCCAGCGCTCCGGCCTGACCACGTCTCTCCCCTCGAACTCGCGCCGGACGGCCTCGTAGCGCTCCTCGAACGCCGATCGGCTCTCCAGCGGGCGCGACTGCAGCGAAGCGCAGGCGCCGAGCTGCGAATCACGGCTTCGGGACGCGAAATAGCGGTCGGCTTCCTCCGGGCTGACCTCTTCGACGGGTCCTTCTATGCGCACCTGCCGGCGGAGCGACTTCCAGTGGAACAGGAGCGCCGCCCTCGGGTTAAGTGCCAGCTCGCTACCCTTCCTGCTGTCGGCATTGGTGTAGAAAGTGAACCCTTCCGGGCCATGGCCCTTCAGCAATACCATCCGGACAGAAGGCAGCCCGTCCGCGCCTGCCGTCGCCAGCGCCATGGCGTCCGCGTCGTTAATCTCGGCCGCCTTCGCCTCGGCGAACCAGGCTTGGAACAGGGCCAGTGGGTCATCCGCCATCCGCCCCCTCTGCCCGCTTGAAATCCTGCTGTCGAGGCTCGGCGAAGCTTGACGGAGGCGGGAAGCGAACCGAAACGGTGACGGCAGAGGAGAAATATGGATCTTTACAAGCAGCTCGGGATTCAGCGCGGGGCGAGCGAAGCCGAGATAAAGAAGGCCTATCGCAGCCTCGCCAAGCAGCTGCATCCGGACCGGAACAAGGATAACCCCAAGGCCGCCGAGCGATTTGCGCAGGTGACCAGGGCCTATGATCTCCTGTCCGACAAGGACAAGCGCGCTCGCTATGACCGTGGAGAAATCGACGAGGACGGAAATCCGCGGGCGCCCTTCGGAGGCGGCTTTGGCGGCGGTGGAGCGGGCGCCCGGCCGGGCGGCGGCTTCGATGGCTTCCCGGGCGGCTTCTCGGGCGATGCGGCGGACCTCTCCGACCTGTTCGAGGGCCTGTTCGGCGCTGCCACCCAGTCGCGCCGCGGCGGCGGAGGTGGCGGCTTTGGCGGCTTTGGCCGCTCGAGGCAGCCCCAGAAGGGCGCCGACATCGCCTATCGGCTCAAGGTCCCCTTCATCGACGCGGCATGCCTCAAGGACCAGCGGGTGACACTCTCGGGCGGGAAAACCATCGACCTCAAGCTCCCGCGCGGCGTGGAGGACGGTACCAAGATCCGCCTTTCCGGGCAGGGCCAGGAAGGGCCGGGAGGCCGGGGAGACGCGATCGTCAGCATCGAGATTGCGCCTCATTCCTTCTTTGTCCGCGAGGGCAACAATATCCGGCTGACGCTGCCGAGGCCCGGTGATGCTGACCGTTCCGAAGGGCTCCAGTTCTGGCAAGGTGCTGCGCATCAAGGGAAGGGGCTTCACTCCCAAGACCGGCCAGCGCGGCGACCTCCTCGTCGAACTGGCGGTTGATGTTCCAAGGGACGACGAGGCATTGCATCGTTTCGCCGAACAATGGGATGGCGGCGGAAACCCCAGGGCATCGCTCGGGGTTTGAGGCTGTTGGGGAGATAGCGCCGCCGCATGAAGGAATTTCATCCCCAGTCGCCCGAAGCGAGGCGCAAGCGACTTGCGAGGTTGAAAGCGCGCTTCGGGAAGAGGGCGATTGAGCGCGCAAGGGTTGAAATCCGCCCGCTGGTCGTTGCCAAGCGTGTCGGCCTTGGCATTTACGACGACGGCTTCATCCACGCCGGCAACCTTGCCTATCTCTCGCTGCTGGCCATTTTCCCCTTCCTGATCCTGGCCGCGGCGGTCGCCCGGCTGTTCGGGCTGACCGAGGACACCGCGCTCGCGGTCGCAACCATCCTTGGCCGCCTTCCTCCCACCGTCCGGACAGTCCTCGAAGGGCCGATCGACGAGGTGCTCCGGGGAAGGGACGGTTCGCTCCTGTGGCTGGGCGCAATTGTCGGGCTGTGGACGGCGGCAAGCTTCATCGAGACCATCCGGGACATTCTTCGCCGGGCCTATGGAGTCCAATATTCCGCCAGTTTCTGGCACTACCGGCTTGCTGCCATGGCCATCATCCTTGGCTCTGTGGTGCTGCTCTTCGGCGCCTTCGCAATGACGGTGGTCCTGTCGTCGGTTCACCATTTCGTCGTCGCCAACCTGCCCTTTTCGGAGGGGCTCGGGAGGACGCTCGGGATTTACCGGATCGTCCCGGCGCTGACGCTTTATGCGACATTCTACATAATCTTCCTGGCGCTCACCCCCTCGCGCTACCGCACCATCGAATGCCGCAAGTGGCCGGGCGCCCTCATCGCCACGCTCTGGTGGCTGGTAACGGTCGAGCTTCTGCCGAATGTCATCGGCTTTTTCGGCGGCTATGAGCTGACCTACGGCAGCCTTGCCGGCGTCATGGTCGCGCTCATCTTCTTCTTCGTGGTCGGCCTCGGGGTAGTCGCCGGAGCGGAGCTGAACGCCGCCCTAGTCGAGCCGGGAGGAAAGGCGCTAAGGGGCGAGCATTACGAGGGGCCGTTCGAAGCGGAACTACCGGTTGAAGAGCCGGCCCCCGAGGAAGAACAGCCGCGCGAGGGATTGCGCGGGAATAAAGGGGAATAGGAATGGGCGGTTTGATGGCGGGAAAGCGTGGGCTGATCATGGGGCTCGCGAATGACCGGTCACTGGCCTGGGGGATTGCAAGGCAGCTCGCCGACCAGGGCGCCGAGCTGGCCTTCAGCTACCAGGGCGAGGCATTGGAAAAGCGCGTTCGTCCGCTTGCCGAGCAGCTTGGCAGCGACATGCTCATCGATTGCGACGTTTCCGACATGGCGAGGCTCGACGGCGCCTTCGAGGCACTGAAGGCGAAATGGGACCGTCTCGATTTCGTGGTCCACGCGATCGGCTTTTCCGACAAGAACGAGCTTCGCGGCATGTTCGTCGAAACCAGCCTCGAGAATTTCCTCACGACCATGAACATCTCGGTCTACAGCTTCGTAGCGGTCGCGCAGCGGGCGCGGGCGATGATGAGCAATGGCGGATCGCTGCTGACGCTCTCTTACTATGGCGCGGAAAAGGTCATTCCCCACTATAACGTCATGGGCGTCGCCAAGTCGGCGCTCGAGACCTCGGTCAAATATCTTGCGGCGGACCTCGGCCGGGAGGGGATCAGGGTCAACGCGATCAGCGCCGGGCCGATCAAGACGCTCGCCGCGAGCGGCATCGGCGACTTCCGCTACATCATGAAATGGAACGAATATAATTCGCCGCTCCGCCGCAACGTGACGATTGAAGACGTCGGCGGCGCCGGGCTTTACCTGCTGAGCGACCTTGCAAGCGGCGTCACCGGCGAAATCCACCATGTCGACGCCGGCTATAACGTGGTTGGCATGAAGGCCGAGGACGCTCCCGACATCAGCGTGGTGTGATGAGCCGCGTCGGGCGGCACGTGCGGGTCAACGGCCGGGTTCAGGGCGTCTTCTTCCGCGCCTGGACGAGAGAGCAGGCCGAGAGCCTCGGCATCGCCGGCTGGGTCCGCAACTGCGCCGACGGAAGCGTCGAAGCGCGGGTCCATGGCGAGGCCGCGGCCGTCGACGACATGGTCGCGCGGCTGAGGCAAGGCCCGCCAGCGGCGGCCGTGACGATTGTCGAGGTCGAGGAAGTCGAGCCAGGGCCGGAGTCTAGCTTCGAGATCCGTCGCTGAGGCGAGCGGTCAGGACGCGAACGGGTCGGAAACGAGGATCGTGTCGTCCCGCTGGGGCGACGTGGACACCAGGGCCACCGGGCAGCGGATCAGCTCCTCGATCCGGCGGACATATTTGATCGCCTGGGCCGGAAGATCGGCCCAGCTTCGGGCGCCCGCGGTGGTACCGCTCCAGCCTTCCATCTCCTCGTAGACGGGCTCCGCACGGGTCTGGTCCAGCGAGTGGGGCGGGAGATAGTCATAGCTTCTGTCGCCGATGCGGTAGCCGGTGCAGATCTTCACCTTCTCCATCCCGTCGAGCACGTCGATCTTGGTGAGCGCGATGCCGGTGATCCCGCTGACGGCGGCCGACTGGCGAACGAGGACGGCGTCGAACCAGCCGCAGCGTCGCTGGCGTCCGGTGACAGTCCCGAACTCATGCCCCCTTTCTCCGAGGCGCTGGCCGGTCTCGTCGTCGAGCTCGGTCGGGAAGGGCCCGGAGCCGACCCGGGTCGTATAGGCCTTGACGATGCCGAGGACGAACCCGGCGGCGCCCGGTCCCATTCCGCTGCCAGAGCCGGCCGTCCCGGCGACCGTGTTGGACGAAGTGACAAAGGGATAGGTCCCGTGGTCGACGTCGAGAAGGACTCCCTGTGCGCCCTCGAACAGGATCCGTCGGCCTCGCCGGCGCGCCTCGTCCAGGTCGCGCCAGACGGGCCGGGCAAAGGGAAGGACGAAGCTGGCGATCTCGGAAAGATCCTTCTTCAGCCGTTCCCGGTCGACCGGTTCACGCCCGAACCCGGCGCGAAGGTGGTCATGGTGGGCGCAAAGGCGGTCGAGCAGCGGATCGAGCTCGTCGAGATGGGCAAGGTCGCACACGCGGATGGCGCGGCGCCCGACCTTGTCCTCATAGGCGGGGCCGATGCCGCGCCTGGTCGTTCCGATCTTGCCTGCGCCCGATGCGTCCTCCCGCAGCGCGTCGAGGTCGCGGTGGATCGGGAGAATGAGGGGGCAGGTCTCGGCGATCAGCAGCACGTCGGGAGTGACCTCCAGCCCCTGTGCCGCGAGCTCCTCGGTCTCGGCCTTTTGCCGATGATGGAAGGCGTTCCCCGGACGATGCCCGAGGGGAGCAGGGAGAGCTTGTAGGTCTCGTTGCCGACCACCAGCGTATGCCCGGCGTTGTGGCCGCCCTGGAAGCGCACCACCATGTCGGCACGGCTTGCAAGCCAGTCGACGATCTTGCCCTTGCCCTCGTCGCCCCACTGGGCACCGATGACCGTCACATTGCCCACGCCGGATTCCTTAATTTGGTTGCGGTCAGCCGCGGTTAGCCGGCCTCCTATTGGACGAAGCGCGAGGCGTCCAGCGTCGAGGCGATCAATGCTCCGGCAAGGCCGCCGCCGCGAGGCGTGCGGGCCGGGCGCTCACCTCGCTAGAAGCGAAGAGGAACCACGTCCCGGACGCCCTCGAGCCTTGCAATGGTCGCCACCATTTCCGGGGGGACGTCGCCGTCGACCGCGATCAGTGCCACCGCTTCGCCGAGGGCCTCGCGCCGGCCAAGGCTGAAGGTGGCAATGTTGATCCCCGCCTCTCCAAGCGCGGTGCCGAGCCGGCCAATGAAGCCGGGAGTGTCGGTGTTGACGATGTAGATCATCGAGCCCTCCAGCTCGGCCTCGACCTCCACGCCGAACAGCTCGACCAGCCGGGGGGCCTTGTTGCCGAACAGCGTTCCCGAAACCCGCCTTGACCCGGCGGACGTCCCTGCCTCGACGGAGAGCAGCGTATGATAGTCCCCCTCCCGGTCGTGCCTCACTTCCCGGACATCAAGTCCTCTCTCCCTCGCGAGATAGGGGGCATTCACCATGTTCACGGTCTGGGAATATGTGCCCATCAGCCCGGCAAGCACCGCGCCCGTGATGGGCTTCTGGTTAAGCGCCGCGGCGGCTCCCTCCACCTCGACCGAGACCGAGCGAACATCTTCGCCAAGGACCTGGCCCACGAGCTTACCAAGCTTCTCGGCGAGCGTCATATATGGCTTGAGCCGGGGAGCCTCCTCGGCACTCAGCGACGGCATGTTGATCGCGTTGGTCACGCCCCCGAGCAGCAGATAGTCGCTCATCTGCTCCGCGACCTGGATCGCGACATTGACCTGCGCCTCGCTGGTCGAGGCGCCGAGGTGCGGCGTCGAGATGAAGCCCGGGGTTCCGAACAGCGGCGAGCCGGTTGCCGGCTCGGTTTCGAACACGTCGAGCGCGGCCCCTGCGATCCTGCCGCTGTCGAGGCCCTCCTTGAGGGCGACCTCGTCGACCAGCCCGCCCCGGGCGCAGTTGATGATCCGCACGCCCGGCTTGGTCCTGGCGAGGTTTTCGCGGGAGAGGATGTTGCGCGTCTGGTCGGTGAGCGGCGTGTGGAGCGTGATGAAGTCCGCCCGCCGGAGCAGCTCGTCGAGCTCGACCTTTTCGACCCCGAGCTCGACCGCCCGTTCGGGGGTCAGGAAGGGGTCGAAGGCCACCACTTTCATCCTGAGGCCGATCGCCCTCGCGGCAACGATCGAGCCGATATTGCCGCAACCGATGAGGCCGAGCGTCTTGCCCGTCACCTCGACACCCATGAAGCGGTTCTTTTCCCACTTGCCGGCCTGGGTGGAGGCATCGGCCTCGGGAAGCTGGCGCGCGAGCGCGAACATCAGCGCAATAGCGTGCTCGGCCGTGGTGATCGAATTGCCGAAAGGGGTGTTCATCACCACTACGCCGCGCGCGGTGGCGGCAGGGATATCGACATTGTCGACCCCGATCCCGGCCCTTCCGACTACCTTCAGCCGGCCTGCATTCTCGAGCAGCGAAGAAGTGACCTTGGTCGCCGATCGGATTGCAAGGCCGTCATAATCTCCGATGATCGCCTTGAG
Source organism: Sphingomonas sp. (assembly GCA_032907585.1). Lineage (GTDB taxonomy): Bacteria > Pseudomonadota > Alphaproteobacteria > Sphingomonadales > Sphingomonadaceae > Sphingomicrobium. Next base: position 16,807 of record JAJJPO010000227.1, read on the forward strand.
CTCGTCGCCTGACAGGCCCGGCCGCTCGTCGACCTCGATGCCCCGCTCGCGGAATATGGCCGCGGCCCTGGGGTCCATCTTGTCGGAAATAAGTACCCGGGGGTTCATTGGCATTGCTCCCGTGCCCAGTCGAGCCACGGCCCGAGCGCCTCGATGTCAGCGGTGTCGACGGTCGCGCCGCACCAGATGCGAAGGCCTGGCGGCGCGTCGCGGTAGCCGGCGATGTCAAAGGCCGCTTCCTCGTCCTCGAGCAGCTTCGCGAAACGCTTGATGAAGGCGGCGTCGGCTCCGGCCACGGTGAGGCAGACGCTTGTTTTCGAGCGGATTTCCGGGCGCTCGGCCAGATTGGCGAGCCAGTCGCGCTGCTCGACTATCCGCTCCAGGGCGGCCGCGTTCGCCTCGGTCCGGGCGATCAGGCCATCGATCCCTCCGATCGATTTTGCCCACTCCAGCGTCCAGATGGCATCTTCGACCGCCAGCATCGAGGGCGTGTTGATCGTCTCGCCTGCAAAGATGCCCTCGATAAGACTGCCACCCTTGGTGACCCGGAAGATTTTCGGGAGCGGCCGGTCGGGCTGAAAGCGTTCGAGCCGCTCGACTGCCCGTGGGCCGAGGACGAGGACTCCATGCGCCCCTTCGCCGCCGAGCGCCTTCTGCCAGCTGAAGGTCGCGACGTCGATCCTGTCCCATGGCAGGCGGTAGGCAAATACGGCGCTGGTCGCGTCGGCAAAACTCAGTCCCTCGCGATCCTCGGCGATCCAGTCGCCATCGGGTACGCGAACGCCGCTGGTCGTGCCGTTCCAGGTGAAGAGGACGTCGCTCGACCAGTCCATCTGGCCAAGGTCCGGGAGCTCGCCATAGTCGGCGCGCCTGACGGCCGGGTCGAGCTTCAGCTGCCTGATGGCATCCGTCACCCAGCCTTCGCCGAAGCTCTCCCAGGCAAGACAGGTTACCGGCCGCTCTCCGAGCATCGACCACATGGCAAGCTCGAACGCGCCGGTGTCGGAACCGGGGACGATGCCGATCCGGTGCGTGTCGGGGAGTTCCAGCATCTCCCGCATGAGGTCGATGCAGCGGGCGAGCCGTTCCTTGCCGAGGGCGCTTCGATGCGACCGGCCGAGGACCCGGGTGTCGATCTTGTCGGGGGACCAGCCCGGCGGCTTGGCGCAGGGCCCGGATGAAAAATAAGGGCGCGCAGGGCGCGCCAGTGGCGGGGTATTCGTCAATCCTACTCTCCTTGCAGAGAGCTCGCGCCGCGTTGGGACGGCGTGGCCCGTCGCCGCCTTTAAGGGGTTGGAGGCAGGCTGGAAAGTCTCGATCGGCAAATTGGCGAAATAGATTCGTTTGCGAACCGTTTCCCCGCCTTATCTGCGGAAAATTCTGGTTAATTTCTTAACCTACCGCAAGTTTGGCAATCGGTTCGTCGTGAGGTCCAAGCGCTTCACCCTAGCAGGCGGAACCCAAGGTTGAATTGCTTAACCTTTGGGGGTCAGTTTCGCGGCCTCGACAGATGAGGGCAATCGCCTGTCGTGAGTAGCGGGGCTGGGGAGCTCCACATAGTTGAACGAATGCACTGGGCCGGAAGTGCTGGCCCCGTGACGTAAGGAGTTTGCTGGAGCAATGACCCAGGCAACCGCGGCGAGCAGATTTTTCCAGGCGCGCGACCTGTTTGTGCACGATGGCAGCCACCTGCGCCGCCTTCGTCTCTCGGCGCCCGCGCAGTTCGCGATGCTTGTTGCAATGGTCCTGCTTCTCGCCTGGTCGGCCTATTCGGCCGTGCGCATCTTTGTCGCTCCCGCACAGCTTCCAGCAACGGCCGCTTCGGCGGCCGTTCCTTCGCAGATTGCCAAGCTTGCTGCAGCCACCGAGGCGCGCGTGCAGCAGATCGAGGAGCGCCAGAAGCTCCTCGCTGCGCTCATCGCCGGCCAGGAGGTTGACCCGGCCCAGATCGCCCGGCTCGGCTATACCGAGGCGAGTTCGGCTTATGCCGGACAGGGCGGCCCGTTCGACCCCGCCACCCAGGCCGACCCGACGTTCAAGTCGCTGTTCACGAGCTGGAAGAAGCTCGACAACCTCGCTGATGGCGCAATCGCCATCCCGTCCGAAAAGCCGGTGCCGGCAGCCGAGTTCACCTCGGGCTACGGTACCCGCACCGACCCGTTCCGTGGCGGTGCGGCGCGTCACCAGGGAATCGATCTCGCAGCCCCCGTGGGAACTCCCATCTACGCAACGGCCGACGGGACCGTCAGCGAGGCCGGCTATAACCGGGGTGGCTATGGCAATCTCATCAAGCTCAACCATGGCCGTGGGATCGAGACCCGCTACGGCCACCTTTCGCGGATCCTCGTAAGCCCCGGCCAGCGGGTCACCCGCGGCCAGCTGATCGGGCGGATGGGCTCGACGGGTCGTTCGACCGGCAGCCACCTCCACTACGAAGGTCGTATCGACGGACGCGCCGTCAACCCGATCCCCTTCATGAAGTCCAACGACTATCTGCTCGCGATGCAGAAGAAGGGTGGCGGGACCCACGCCATGGACGCCGTGGCCCTGGGTGGTCCGAAGCGCTGAGCTTGCCGCCAGCCAGGCCAGTTCCTATCTCGAGTTCGTGACCGATCTTTCCCTATCGCCCAGCGCCGCACGGCGCGTCGCGCTCATCGCAGAAAAGCAGGGGCGGCCGCCGGTTCTTCGGCTGGCCGTCGACGGCGGCGGCTGCGCCGGTTTCTCCTACCGCTTCGCGCTCGGCGAGATCGAAGAGGGAGACAAGGCAACCATCACCGATGGAGTGACGCTCGTCGTCGACCCGGTGAGCATCGAACTGGTTGACGGCAGCCAGGTCGACTATGTCGAGGATCTCGGCGGAGCCTCGTTCAAGGTCGTCAATCCCAATGCCGCGTCGGGCTGCGGCTGCGGGTCGTCGTTCAGCGTCTAGGCCCGGGGCCCGGGCCGGGCTATGGCCCGCCCATGAAGCTCGTCACATTCAACATCAACGGCATCCGCGCCCGCCTGCCGAGGCTTCTCGAGTATCTGGAACGCGAGCGGCCCGACATTGCATGCCTCCAGGAGCTTAAATGCGCCGACGAGTCGCTTCCCATCGGCGACATCGAGGGGGCGGGCTATAACGCCGTGTGGCACGGCCAGAAGGGCTTCAACGGCGTTGCCATCCTGGCGCGGGGAGCCGCGCCAACGCTTCGCCGCCTCGGTCTTCCGGGCGACCCCGACGACAGCCACAGCCGCTATATCGAAGCCGAGGTCGACGGGCTGATCGTCGCTTCAATCTACCTTCCCAACGGCAATCCGGTCGGCACCGAAAAGTTCGAATACAAGCTTCGCTGGATGGAACGGCTGCGCGAACAGGCGGCGGCGATCCTCGCCGAGGAACGACCCGCGGTCCTCGCCGGCGACTTCAACGTCATCCCCGAGGACCGGGACACCTTCTCCCGCCGGGCGATGGCCAGCGACGCGCTGTTCCAGCCGGAAAGCCAGGCCGCTTACCGCCGCATCGTCAACCAGGGCTGGACCGATGCCCTGAGGGCGATGAACCCGGACGAGGACCGGCTTTACACTTTCTGGGACTATACCGCAGGCGCCTGGCCGCGCGACGCCGGCTTCCGGATCGACCATCTTCTCTGCTCTCCGCAGGCGGCGGACCGGCTATGCGCCGCGGAAGTCCATAAATGGGCTCGCGCGGAGGAAAAGGCCTCCGACCACGCACCGGTTTCAATCGAGCTGGCCTAGTCTTTCGAGGAGCTGGGCCGTCGAAACGACGGTGCAGAACTCGTAGCCGAGGGTCGCGACATGGGCGGCCTGGACGCTTTCCGCGGGGATGGTGCCACCTTTCCCGTCGGGAAGATCGAAACAGTCGCAGGCATCGTCCACCAGCACCATTTCCCAGCCGAGGTTGGCGCCCGTGCGGACGGTCGTCGAGACGCACATGTCGGTCGAGATCCCAAAGGCGATCACCCGGGAAGCGCCGAGCCGTCGAAGCCTCAGGTCGAGGTCGGTCCCGATGAAGGCGCTGTTGACGCTCTTGGATACCAGCGGCTCGCCCTCGGTGGGCTCAAAGCCGGGCCTCAGCCGGTTTCCCTCGCTGCCTGGAGCAAGGGTCGAACCCTCGATTACCGAATCGTGGCGGACGTGCACGATCGGCAGTCCCTTCTCGCGCCACCTCGCCAGGATGCTGAGACCATTCTGGTCGACGAGGCCATTCCAGCGCCTCGGCCACGGGGCGCAATCGAACGCCCGCTGCATGTCGACTGGAAGAAGGACAGCGCCGTCAAGGTCGAGGGTCATGCCAGCTCCTTTTGGTAGATCCGGTAGCGGTGGTTGATGTCGGCCCCGGGAAGCTGGGCGATGGACATCATCCCCTGGTTGTCGTCGAGGACCCAGCCAAACTCGCCGTGGGTCACTCCATATTTGGAAACCGCGACCCGGCGGGTATGCTCGATCAGCATGAAGGCAAGCTGGCCGGCGAGCCGGGAGCCCTGCAGCTTTCGAGCGACGCCCATCAGCGGGACGCGCAGCCGTGACACTCTTGGTCGTCTCAGGCGCCAGAGGAGCTTTGCCCAGCCGAATGGAAACAGCTTGCCGTCGAGGTCCCGGATCAGCTCGTTGATGTCGGGAATGGTGATCATGAAGGCGACGGGTTCGCCGTCATATTCGGCAATCCTGACGAGGTCCTCGTAGATGATCGGCTTCAGCTTCTTCGCCGCATAGGCGATCTCGGCCTCTGTCAGCGGCACGAAGCCCCAGTTGCCTGACCATGCGTCGTTGAGCAGGTTGAGGATGATCGCGGCCTCCGAAGCGAACCGGCTGGTGTCGACCTTCCTTACCTTGACCCGCGGATTGGCTTCGCCGGAGCGGATCAGCCGGTCAATCACCGGCACCATGTCGATGCGGATGTCGAGTTCGTAGGTGTAAAGGTCCTTTGCCTTCCGGTAGCCCGAGGCCTCGATCCAGCCTGCATATTCCGGGCGGTGATGGCCCATCATCACGGTCGGGGATTGCTTGAACCCCTCGATGAGCAGGCCGGGCTCGTCCCAGATGGAAATTGAGATGGGGCCGAGGGCCCTCGTCATCCCCCTCGAGCGGAGCCATTGCTCGGCGGTGTCGATCAGCGCGGCTGCGGCTTCCTCGTCGAGGGCCTCGAACATGCCCCACTGCCCGGTACCCGCCCCCATATGCTCCAGCACCAGCTGGTCGACCTGCGCGCTCACCCGCCCGACGATCCGGCCATCGCGCTCGGCCAGCCACAGCGCGGCCTCGGCGTGGCCGAACCAGGGATTTCGCTTCGGGTCGATCAAGCCGAGGACCTCGTCCTTGAGCGGCGGGATCCAGTAAGGATCGTCTTTATAACCCTCCCAGGCGAAATTGACGAAAGCGCGTCGGTCCGGCCCCGTCTGCACGGGCCGGATACGGATGTTTCCACTCATGATCGCTTGGTCGCAGGGCAGGGCTGGACGCGCAACCGAATATTCCGCGTCATGCCAGCGCCACGATGGTGCCACTATCTCCTGCGATTGGCCGCCCGCATCATGAACAAGAGTATTGCTCTCGAACGCGGCGGCGCTTCCGGTTCCGATTCGACGGCGCCCCTGGCGCGCCCCTCGCGCGACGACGACAACGCCCTGCTCAAGGCGGCAGCCAACCTGACCCGCAGCCTCAACCAGCCGAAGGCCGCGATCTACTGGGGCGACATGCTCGGCTCGGCGCTGCTTGGCTATGGAGCGCTCGCGCTGACGCTGGCCGCAGACGCGCTGCTTCCCGCGGTCATCGCGGGGGTCGTGGCGGTCCTGGCGCTTTACCGCGCCGGGAGCTTCATTCACGAGCTCACCCACCTCAAGCCCAGCGCCATCCCGGGTTTCCGGCTGGTCTGGAACATCGTGGTCGGGGTTCCGCTCCTCGTTCCCTCGTTCCTCTACGAGGGGGTTCATAACCAGCACCACGCCAAGACCTATTACGGCACGGCCAATGACCCCGAATATCTGCCGCTCGCCCTGATGCGCCCATGGACCTTGCCGGTCTTCCTCGTCGCGGCCGCCCTCGCCCCGATCGGAATGCTCATTCGCTTCGCCATCCTCGCGCCGCTGTCGCTGGTCCTTCCCGCGCTGCGGGATCGGGTCATTGCCAAATATTCAGGGCTGCAGATCAACCCGGCGTTCCGCCGGAAGCGGCCGGAAGGCAAGTTCCGGCGTGACTGGATCTGGCAGGAAAGCGCTGCGAGCATCTGGGCAATAACCCTGCTCGGCCTGGTCGCCTACGGGCTGATCCCGCTTGGTGACTTTGCCATACTGCTGGGCATTGCCTCGGGCGTCATGTTCCTCAACCAGGTCAGGACCCTCGTTGCCCATCTCTGGGAAAACGAGGGCGAACCAATGAGCGTCACCGCCCAGTTTCTCGACAGCGTCAATGTACCGCCGCCCGGCAGCTTGCCGGCCCTTTGGGCGCCGGTCGGGCTTCGCTACCATGCGCTCCACCACCTGCTGCCGGGCGTTCCCTACCATAATCTCGGAGAGGCGCATCGCCGGCTGACGAGGGAACTCGCGCCAGGCTCGCCTTATTTCGAGTCGAACCACCGCGGGCTTACGCCGCTGCTTGCAAGGCTGGCCTCGAGCAGCTTCAGCAACGGCCGTTGAACTGGCAGGCCAAGGGCCCGGGGCCCGGCGCTTCTACTCTTCCTGCCTTATCAGGACGAACTCCCCGATCAGCAGGAACAGGAAAAAGGGCGCCCAGGCCGCGAGGAAGGGCGGGTAGGCTCCATAATTGCCAAGCGCGAGGCTGAAATTGTCAGCAACGAAATAGGTAAAGCCGAGCGCCATGCCGATGGTGGCCCGGAGCAGCACCTTGCCGGATCGCGCCAGCCCGAACGCCGCTGTCGCGGCAAGCAGCGGCATCAGCAGGGTCGAAAGGGGCCCGCTTATCTTGTGCCACCAGCCGGTACGCGCTTCCTCGGTCGGCCTCCCCGCAGCGCGAAGCTCGTCGATCGCGTTTCCAAGCGACAGGAAGTCGCGCTCGCCCGGGTCTACCCTCGCGAGGGTGAAGCGGCTTGGCTCGACACCGCCGAGCGCCCCCATCTCCGGCTGGCGCATGACCATGTTCATCCGGGCATCATAGGTGCGGACATTTTCAAGTCGCCAGGCTCCGTCCGTCTGGTCGGCCCGCTCGGCATCGACCACCCGCGTGATCGCACCGCCGTCGCGCTCGTAGATGGTGACTGCGCGAAGCTTGGTCGTCGGGCCGCGCCCGCCGACTAGCCTCGCTCGAACCAGGTCGTCGCCGTCGCGGATCCAGACGTTCGACAGGATTCCGCTGTCGGGCGGGATGGGCTGATAGTCGGCGTCGCCCCAGGCATTCACGATCCGCGCCGACTTGACGACCACCAGCTCGTTGAAGGCGAACAGGGCTACGGCAACGCCGACGCTGGCGACGATCATCGGCGCGAGGATCTGGTGAGCCGAGAGGCCCGCGGCCTTCATCGCGACGACCTCGCTGTGCTGGTTGAGGCCGGCGAAGGCGATGAGGGCCCCGAGCAGGACTGAAAATGGCAGGAATAGGGATATGAGGAGCGGTATCCGAAGCGACACGTAGCGCCAGAGCTCGGCCTCGCCGTTTTCCGGGACGGCAAGGATCTTCCCGGATTCGCCGAGCAGGTCCAGTGTCATCAGCACCAGGACACGCGCAACCAGCACCGCGAAGCTGCGCGTCAGGGAGAGCTTTGCAGCGTAGAGTGCCAGCTGCCGCGAAGGCATGAAGTCAAAGTTCATCATCGCGCTTCACCCCGCTGGAAGCCGGAACGCGGAAGAAGCCGGCGGACCAGCTTCCCGATCTTCGCGAAGGCAGCTTCCAGCGCCCCGATCGGCTGGCCGCCCGGACGGTGGGCAATCACGTGATACATCCACAAGATGAGGACGACGAAGGCGAGGAACGGGAGCCAAAGCGCCAGTTCCGGTATCATCCGGCCCTGGCTGCCGGCGCTCTCGGCATATTGATTGATCTTGTGGTAGGTCACCACCATCACGATGCCAACGAAGATGCCGAGCGAGGAGGAGCTTCGCTTGGGTGGGATCGCGAGCGAGATCGCCAGCAGCGGAAGCATCAGCATCATCACCACCTCGACCAGCCGGAAGTGGAGGTTGGCGCGTGCCGCCAGCTGCCCCTCGCGGCTTGCCGCCGCGCCGCCATATGCTCGCGCGGCAAGCTCGGGCAGGACGAGTTCCTTTTCCTGGTTGCCGCGGCCCCGGAAGGGGTCGATCGCGGGAAGGTTGATCGGCAGGTCATAGCTTTCGAACGAAAGGGTCCGCGGCGTCGCGAAGGACGGGTCGTCCTGGACCAGCCGGCCATCCTTCAGCCGGAAGATTATCGTGTCGGGATCGTCGGTCGACAGGAACTGGCCCTCGGCCGCGGTCGCAGCGATCCGTGTCCCGGACTTGTCGTCCAGCGACGTGAAGATGCCAAGCAGCCGGGTGCCATTATCCTCGCTCCGGTCGATCCTCAGCGTCATGCGCTTGCCGAACTCGTTGAACTCGCCGACCTTGATCGATGCCCCGAGCGCCCCTGACTTCAGTTCGAACCTCAGCCCCTCGTAGCGGTACCGCGCAAAGGGATCGACCCAGCCAACGATGGCGATGTTCACGAGCAGCAGCCCCGCCGCGAACATGTAGGGGACCTTGAGCAGCCGGTTGTAGCCGACGCCAATGCCGCGCATCGCGTCGAGCTCCGAGCTGAGCGCGAGCTTGCGGAAGGCCAGCAGGATGCCGAGCAGCAGGCCGATCGGGATGCCCAGCGAGAAATATTCCGGGAGCAGGTTGGCCAGCATTTTCCAGACCACGCTGACCGGGCCCCCGGCGGTGATGACGAAGTCGAACAACCGCAGCATCTTCTCGAGGACCAGCAGCATTGCCGCAAGCACCAGCGTGCCGATCAGGGGCACGGCGATGTTGCGGGCAAGATAGCGGTCGACCAACGCTAGCACTGAGCACCTTTTCGTCGCGGCGGCACCATGATTTGGCCGCAAAGCAGGCCGACATGGCAAGCAGGGCGCCGACCTTAACCGATTCCGAAAAGGGGGGAATGGGAAAAGGACGCGGCGCCGTTCGTGCCTATAGCGAAGCGGATAAGAAAATCATGTCCAAATCGGCGCTTCCATTTGTAGCTGGAAACGCCGCCCAGGCGGCGGCGAACCCGGCCGCGCCTATGGACGCAGCCGGCGGGGCTCGCGGCTGATGGCGAGGACCCGGATCGCACTGATCAGCAATCCCAAGTCTACTGGCAATCTTGCGCAGCTTCCGCGGATCCGGGCATTTTGCGCCGCTCACCCGGACATCTTCCATTACGAGGTCGAGCGCGCCGACCAGATAGGCGAGGCTCTCAGGACCATTTCGCATATCTCCCCGGCGGTACTGGCGATCAACGGCGGCGACGGGACGGTGCAGGCTGCGCTGACCGAGATCCACAACGGCGGCCATTTCGGCAACCAGGCGCCTCCGGTCGCGGTGCTTCCGAGCGGCAAGACCAACCTCATCGCGCTTGATCTTGGCGCAGCGGGCGACCCGGTCGAGGCGCTCGAGCGGCTGCTCGACATCGCCAGGGCCGATCTCTCGCCGCACCTCGTGGCGCGTGAGCTCATTGCGCTTTCGGGCGGCGAGACGGGGCTGAAGCCGGTGATCGGCATGTTCCTTGGCGGCGCGGGCCTTGCCGACATCATGCTTTACTGCCGCGAACGTGTCTATCCGCTCGGCCTTCCCAACAGCATCAGCCACTTCATAACCGCCATCGCGGTTGTAGCCCGCCAGGTGTTCGGCCTTCGCGCGAGCTTTCTCCCGCCCGAGCCGAGGCCGCTCAGCGTCAGCGTCCGCCAGCAGGGGGCCATCACCGGCCGCTTTGCATTCCTGTTCGTGACCACCCTCGAGAAGCTCCTGCTTTCGAGCGAGATCGGGAGCGGCGGAAAAGGACCGCTCAAGTTCGTGGCCGTGGAGCAAAAGCCCGTCTCGATGCTCCGCGCCTTCTGCGCCAGCCTCGTCGGCCGGCTCGGGCGAACCAAGCTCGACGGGGTCCATGTCGAGGAAGCCGACGAGATCGCCATCGAGGGCGAAGAGAGCCAGGTGATCCTCGACGGCGAGATGTTCCGCGCAGGCCCGGGCAAGCCCATATTGTTGAGGCCCGCCCAGCCACTGTCGTTCGTCCGGATCGCGGCCTAGGCATTATCCATGGCCATTACCATTCGCGGGCTGGTCGAGGACGAGCTCTCGCAGCCGGTCGACAGCCAGGTGACCAGTATGGCCGAGGCGATCGCCCGGCGGCACGGCAAGGCCAGCCGCGCCGTCCTGTTCTACGGAAGCTGCCTTCGCGAGCAGAAGCTCGACGGGCTGATGCTCGATTTCTACCTCATCGTCTCTTCCTACGAGGAAGCCTATGACCGGCGCTGGCTCGCACGGGCCAACGCCCTCGTCCCGCCCAACGTCTTCCCGTTCAGCCATGACGGGCTTGCCGCCAAATATGCCGTCCTGAGCGAGGCCGACTTTTACCGGCTCAACGGCGAGGAGACGCGCAATGTCTCGGTCTGGGCCCGCTTCGCCCAGCCGTCACGCCTCGTCTGGACGGCCAATGACGAAGCGCGCAACCTTGCAATCGATGCAGTGGCCCGCGCGGCTCCCACGCTGCTTGCAGCGGCACGTCCATTTCCCGAAGGCGACGAGCTTGAGCCCTGGCGGCACGCATTTGCGCTGACTTATTCCGCGGAATTGCGGGCCGAGCGCAGCGCGCGGCCCGGCTCGATCGTCGACCTCGATCCCTCGCGCTACCGGCGTTTCCTCGCGCCGGCGCTGGCAGCGATCTCGCCGGGGACCCGGCAGGCCAGCTGGAGGAGGCGCCGAATTGAAGGGAAGCTATGGTCGGTGGCGCGCCTCGCCAAGGCCAGCGCCACCTATGCCGGCGGCGCCGAATATATCGCCTGGAAGATCAATCGCCACGCCGGGACCAACATCTCGCTGAGCGAATGGCAAAAACGTCACCCCCTGCTCGCGGCGATCAGCCTGTTGCCGCGGCTCCTCCGGTCGGGCGCGATTCGCTAGGGCGCCGGGCCAGCGCCCCTGCAACCGACGCGGCGAGCGTGTTCACGGTGAAGGGCTTGCGCAGCAGGTCGTAGCCGACAAGGTCCTCGCCTTCGCCTTCCCCGACATAACCGGTCACGAACAGCACCGAGATGTCGGGCCGGCGGGACTTGAGCTCGCGCACCATCTCGGGGCCGGTCATCTCCGGCATGATGACGTCGGAGATGACCAGGTCGAATTCCATGCTGTCGAACAGGGCGAGGGCCTCCGCGCCGCTCGAGCAGGCAATGGGCTCGTAGCCGAGATCCTCGAGCGCGCCGACGGTCGCCGTGCGGACGCGAGGATCATCTTCGACCAGCAGGATGCGAGCGCCTGGCACCGTCATCTCGTCCTCGCTTCTCAGCTGCACCGCCGGGTGCGTTCGGACATTATCTGCCCGAACCGCCGTTCGAGGAAGATAAATCGACACGGTCGTGCCCTCGCCGACGGCGCTCTCGATCCCGACCTCGCCGCCCGACTGGTGGGCAAAGCCGAATATCTGGCTGAGGCCCAGCCCGGTGCCTTTGCCGACCGCCTTGGTCGTGAAGAAAGGTTCGAACGCCCTTTCCCTGACCTCGGGAGTCATCCCGCACCCGGTGTCGATGACCTGCAGCTCGAGATAGTCGCCGGCGCGAATGTCGCCGACCTCATTGGCTTCCATCCTGACGTTGCGCGTGCGGATGGTGAGCCTGCCCTGTCCTTCCATCGCATCGCGGGCATTGACGGCGAGGTTGAGCACGGCGTTCTCGAGCTGGTGCGGGTCGACGAACACCGGCCATGCATCGTCGGCGAGGCGGGTTTCCACCTTGATGCGTTCACCAAGGGTGCGATCGAGTAGCTCGCTCATCCCGCCGACCAGCGCTGCGCTGTCGACCCTCTCGGGCATCAGCGGCTCGGAGCGCGCGAAGGACAATAGCCGGCGAGTGAGCGCGGCCGCCCTCGTCGCACCTTCCATCGCGTTGGTGAGGTGGGTCATGACCTCGCGGCGAGGCCCGTTGAGGCGGCGCCGCGCAAGGTCGATCCCGCCGACCACCACCGCGAGCATGTTGTTGAAATCATGCGCGATGCCGCCGGTCAGCTGGCCGACTGCCTCCATCTTCTGGACCTGGCGAAGCTGGGCCTCGGCGGCCTGGCGCTCGATTGCCTCTGCCTTCAGCGCCTGGTTGGCCTCCAGCAATTCCTGGGTCCGTTCGCGAACGGCCTCCTCGAGCAGCTGGGCACGCTCGGCCTCCGTTTCCGCCTCGCGCCTCGCGGCCGCGTTCTGGCGAAGCGCCTGGACAGCGACATAGCCCATGAAGATCGCGAACAGGCCGACGATAACCCCGAGCCAGCTCAGATAATCGGTCAGCCGGCTGGCCTCGGCCGAGAAAATCTGCGACTCCCTTATCTTCTCGGAAAGCGCGGTCCGCTCGGCGTCGGCGATCTCGTTGAGCTTGCCCCGCAGCCGGGTGCCGACGTCCCGCTCGCCATTCTCGCCGAGCGAGATCGTATAATAATAACGAAGACCATAATCCTTCTGACGTGCAGCGATATAGCGCGCGACATCGCTGAATTGCTGGCCACGCTCGTTGAACAGGTCCCTGAGCTCAGCTGTCCGGCGACGCTGGTCGGCATCGCCGTAAACAGATCGCTCTAGCTGGTTCAGTTGCTGCTCGGCGAGGCGCCACTGGGCGTAGTAGCGGCTGCCGCTCGTCGCCGGGTCCTCGTCCAGGGCATAGCGTCCAACGGCCGCCTCCGCCCTCGCGATGCTCGCGTCCATCGTCCTCGTGAGCAGGGTCACGTCATAGGCGTGGCGCTCGGCACGAAGGGCCTCGTCGCGGGCGCTGTTGGTCATCGCCACCAGGAACACCATCCCGAGCAGGACCAGTGTGGCGATCAGGGCAATCGCGGCCGCGCCCCCGCGGCGCCAATCGAACAGATGTTCGTCGGATGGCGTCATGCCACCAGTGTAAACGCGGGCATCCGTGAATGAAACCCGAGAATAAATTAGCTGATTACGCCGGTCGCCCGGCCCGCGGACCTGAACATCTCGAGAATTTCGTCGACCTGGTCGCTCGAATGCTCCGCGCAGAGCGAACAGCGCAAGAGGGTCATGCCGGCGGGTGTCGCCGGCGGCCGTGCCAGGTTCACATAAAGCCCCTCGTGGAGCAGCGCTTCCCACATTGCCGCACCCTTCTCGAGGTCGGGCATGATGACGGCGATGATCGCCGACTGGGGCTCTTGCGTGCCGAGCGTGAAGCCCAGGGCCTTCAGTCCTGCATGGAGCTTCTGGCTGTTTTCCCACAGGTGGTCGCGCTTGGCGCGCCCGTCCATCAGCTTGAGGATCGAGGTTGCCGCGGTCGCGACCACCGAGGGTGGCAGGGAAGCCGTGAACACATAGGGCCTGCACACCAGTCGCAGTATCTCGAACTTGGGGTGGTTGGAGACGCAAAAGCCGCCGACGGTTCCGACCGACTTGGAGAAGGTCCCGATGATGAAGTCGACGTCGTCAATCACGCCCTGCGCCTCGGCGACGCCGCGGCCATTATCTCCGATGAACCCCATCGAATGGGCCTCGTCTACCAGCACCATCGCGCCATGGGCCTTGGAGACGGCCACCATTTCCTTCAGCGGGGCGATGTCCCCGAGCATGGAATATACGCCTTCGAGCACGACGAGCTTGCCTGCCTCGGCCGGAAGTCGCTTCAGCCTCTTCTCGAGCGCGTCGATGTCGTTATGGCGGAAGGGGACGATCTGGGCATTGCCCAGCGCACAGCCATCGTAGATCGACGCGTGGCTGTCGATGTCGAGGATGATGTAATCCTCCTTGCCGGCCATGGTGGAGATGATGCCGAGGTTGGCCTGGTAGCCAGTCGAGAAGACCATCGCATGGTCCATCGCGTAGAATTTCTTCAGCGCGTCCTCGACGGCCCTGTGGCCGACATAGGTGCCGTTGAGGACGCGGCTTCCCGTGGTCCCCGAGCCGAATTCGTCAAGCGCCTTCTTGCCCGCCGCGATGACGTCGGGGTCGAAGGTCATCCCCATGTAGTTGTAGGTGCCGAGCAGGATCGTGCGGCGGCCGTTGCAGATCGCCACGGTCGGCGAAATCACTTCCTCCATGACGAGGCCAAATGGGTCCGTGAGGCCGGTCGAGAGCAACTGCTCGCGGGTTTCGATCAGCGGATCGAACTTGGAGAAGAGGTCAGCCAATTTCAGGAAGCCTTGAGCTTGCCGACCGCGTCGACCAGCTGGCCGACATTCTCGATCTCGGCCTGCTGGTTCATCGTGATGACGATATCGAACTCGTCCTCGATATTGGCGACGAAATCCAGCACGGTAAGGCTGTCCCACTCGAGGTCCTGGGCAAAGCGGGTGCCGTCGCTGACCTCGATCCCCTTCTTGTTGAAAGGCTCGATCAGGGCCTTCACCCTGGCGTCAATATCAGGTCGGTCGGTCATGCAGGAGTTCCTAGTTGGGAGCCGGGCCTTTCGCAATCGAATGGGGCGCAAAGAGGGCGATGCGAAAGCCGTGGCGAGAGCGCTTGAGCTGGCGTTGGCGGGGCCGGTCCGCCACTCGGCGACGAACGTCTCGTCGGGAAAGTTCACCTCCCCGGGCCAGGATTTCGGCTTGCTTCGCGCGCCGATCCGTCGTTGCATGTAGCTACACGATCGGGGGTGGCTTGTGAGTGATGCGGGCGAGACAAGCAACGGTGGCAAGGTCGGTGGTGACTCCGCCAGCAAGCCGCGTGTCTTCGAACCCGAATATATCAACGTGCTGGTATCAGCTCACGCTGGAAACCTTGAGTTGTCCAACATGGCCGACAGCAAGGCCTCGATCCTGCTCGGCGCGAGCTTCGTCGTATTTGGCCTTTCCATTTCCGACATCGCTGCAGGCCAGGCGAGCGTGCCCCTGGTGGTACTCACCCTCTTTTCGTTCATCGCCACGGTACTAGGCGTCCTTACCGTCCGACCGGCGCGGATCCGTGACTGGCGGGTCGAGCCGGGCAAGTCCAACATCATGTTCTTCGGCAGCTTCACCAATGTGACGAAGGACCAGTTCGTCGAGCAGTGTGTCGATACATTGGCATCGCCGGAAGAGTCGATCCGGGCCATGGCAGGCGACATTTATGACCACGGCCAGTTGCTCAAGAAGGACAAGTTCCGCTGGCTCTACTGGAGCTATACGGCCTTCCTCTGGGGGATGTGGATCACCGCACTCGTCGTGGTCGCAGATCTCTACCTTGGCTGAACCGGGACCCAGATCAGGTCGCTGATGCCTTCGACCCGGCGGTCATTTTTCATTCATCGGGGCGCCGCCTGCGCTTCTGCATGACATCACTCATTGCCGCTGCAAGGATGCCTGTCGGCAGGGCTATGGCGCCTATGGCTGCAATGGACATCAGCGCCGAAAAGAATTTGCCCATCGGCGTGATCGGGTAGACATCGCCATATCCCACAGTTGTCAGCGTGACGACGCCCCACCAGAATGCCCGCGGGATGCTTCCGAATTTGTCCGGCTGCGCCTCGCTCTCGGCCCAATAGAGCAGCGAACTGGCGATCAGCAGCGTGAAGGCGGCAAGCGAAAAGGCGACGAGCAGTTCTTCGCGGCGGGAACCGAGCGCGTCCAGCAGGTCACGCCAGGCTCTTGAAAAGCGGCCCAGGCGGGCGAGTCGCAGGATTCGGAAGAAACGGACGAAGCGGATCGCCAGCGTCGCACCGCCGGCGAAAGCGAAAAAGGAGGGAAGAATCGCCAGCAGGTCAATGATGGAGGTCGGAGAGGTGATGAACTTGAGGCGCGGGTAGCGGCTTTCCGAGTAGGAAGGGCTGAGGTCGGCGATCCACAGCCGGATGAGATATTCGGCGAGGAACAGGACGCCGAACACCAGTTCGAGCCCCCGGAAAAGCCATTCCCGTCCAGTAGAAATCGTCGGCTCCGTCTCGACGACGGCTGATGCGACGGCCGCGAGGATTAGGAGGATGATGACCTTGTTGGCCATCGAAAGTCCCGATTCGCGCGCAATCGGATCGAACTGCCGGAACATGGTCTGCTTCAATGACCCGAATGCCATGATGTCCCCCCCTTGGCCCTCGTCAAAAATGGCCGCCTAAGCCAACCCGATACTCCTCTTGAGGCAGATCTTCTCGAACGCCCCGGCCCAGCCTAGATCCATCCGGCGCCCCGATACCATTGCACGGTATCCGCCAGTCCTTGCATCGTTTCGATGCGCGGCTCCCATAAGCTGTCTGGAACGGATCGGCCCGGATCAACGGTCCAGTCCGGGTGGCAGAAATAGGCGACCCTGTCGGGAGTGAGCTTGGCCCGACCGCGGCGGACGAGCCGGTCGACCTTCGCGCAAATGTCCAGGACCGCGCGAGGAGTGGGAAGGCCGACGACTCCCCTGCCAAGCGCCTGGCCGATGGCCTTGCCGAACTCGCCGTGGGTCCAGCCTCCCGCTCGGCCATCGTCCGGCTCCATTACGAGTCCGCTCGCCTCTTCGCTTGCGGCGAGGCTGATCAGCAGCTGGCCGAGATCGTCGACATGAATGAGCGACAGCCGGCCCGCCGGCG
>JAJJPO010000228.1:0-8414 GCA_032907585.1 Sphingomonas sp.
ACTTCACGCGGCCGAGCATGACCCGGCGGCCGACCATGCCTGGCTTGGACGGCTGGCGGACGGCTCGATCCGCTACACGCCGATGCTGGCTCTCGACGGACCGGACGGCCTCATCCTCGACGTGACTGGCTGCACCCACCTGTTCGGCGGGGAACGAGGCCTTGCCGGCGATGTCGAAAAACGGATGGCAGCGCTGCGCATGACCGCCCGCCTGGCCTTTGGCGCAACGCCAAGGGCAGCCCATGCGCTCGCCCGCTACCAGGCGCTGCCTGCAAAGGATGAAGATGCCGCGATCCGGAAGCTCCCGGTCACCGCGCTCGAGCTTGAAGGCGAGGCGAGCCAGGGATTGCTGCGCGCGGGTCTCAAGACCGTTGGCGAACTTGCGAGGCGGCCGATGGCAACCATCGCGGCCCGGTTCGGCGCACAGGCAGCCAATGCGCTTCGTGAACTGCTGGGGGAAGCTGCAAAGCCGATCAGGCCGCGCGTTCCAACGGCGCCGGTCCTCGTTGAACGGCGCTTCCCCGAGCCAGTGGCTCGGACCGAATATGCCTTGCAGGTCCTTCGCGAACTGGCAGGCAAGGCAGCACGGCTGCTCGAGGAACGCGGCGAAGGCGGCCGCCGGTTCGAGGCCTTCTTCTTCCGCGCTGACGGGCTGGTCCGTTCGCTTGCCGTCGAGACCAGCCGGCCCGGGCGCGACCCCGAGCTGGTCATGCGGCTGATGGACGAGCGTATCGATCAGCTTTCCGACCCCATCGATCCCGGTTTCGGATTTGACCTCATCCGCCTGTCGGCAACGGTCGTGGAGCCTCTCGCCGTCACCCAGCTCGACCTGGAGAGCGGCGATTCAGGGCAGGCGCAAGTCGATGCGCTGATTGACCGGCTGACCGTTCGCCTGGGTCGGGGCCGGGTGCGGCGGTTGGTGCCACAGGATAGCCATATCCCCGAGCAGATGCAGTTCGAATTGCCGGCCGTCGAACCGGCCGGCCCGGCGGCAGGCTGGCCAAGCCCCCTGCCCGGCGAGCCGCCCATTCTCCCGTTGCACCTGTTCGATCCCCCCCAGCCGATCGACGTGATCGCCGAGGTCCCCGACGGACCTCCCCACCGGTTCCGCTGGCGGCGCAGGTTCCACGAGGTCAGGAGGTTCGAGGGACCCGAGCGGATTGCAGCGGAATGGTGGAAACGAAGCGACGGCGCGGTCGACCGGGCCGGTCTTACCCGTGACTATTACCGGGTCGAGGATGCTCGCGGCCGGCGTTTCTGGGTCTTCCGCCACGGGCTCTTCGAGGAAAAGCCCGATCCCAGATGGTATCTCCACGGCCTGTTCGCATGACCGGCTTCGCCGAGCTTTGCGCCGCCACCAATTACAGCTTCCTGCGCGGCGCCTCCCATCCCTCGGACATGATCGGCCGGGCGCTCGAGCTTGGCATGGCCGGCATCGGCATTGCCGACCGCAACAGCGTTGCAGGCGTGGTGCGCGCCTGGACTGCGCTCAAGGAAGCCGGCGAGCAGGCGCGGGCGGCGCTGGAGGAGATGGATTTCAGGCTGGTCGTCGGCGCGCGGCTGGTATTCGCCGATGCGACGCCCGACATCATTGCCTATCCTGCGACCCGCAGCGGCTGGGGCCGGCTGACGCGGCTCCTGACGCTTGGCAACCGGCGGGCAAAAAAGGGTGACTGCCTCCTCTATTTCGCCGATCTCCTCGCCCATGCCGAGGAGCTGATGCTGATCGTCATGGCCGGCGAGGAGCAGGAATATCTGCTCCGGCGGCTTGCCGCGGCCCGGCCCGGCGCGGTGTGGCTGGGCGCGACCATGCCAAGATCGGGCAGCGATCGCCGTCGCCTGGCAAGGCTCCAACGACTGGCGGAGCGGGTCTCGGTTCCACTTCTCGCGACCAATGACGCGCTTTATGCCGATCCTTCCGATCGGCCCCTCCAGGATGTCGTCACCTGCATCCGCGAGGGCGTGAGCATCCAGCAGGCGGGAAGACTGCTCGCGGCCAATGCCGAGCGTCACCTGAAGTCGCCTGCCGAAATGGCGCGACTGTTCCAGGACGCCCCTGGGGCCGTGACGGAAAGCCTGCGTTTTCTCGAGCGCATCCATTTCCGGCTCGACGAGCTTCGCTACGAATATCCCAATGAACCGGTACCCGAGGGCTGGGACCCGCAGGACTGGCTTGAGCACCTCGTGATGGAGGAGGCCAACCGCCGCTATCCAGGCGGCCTTCCGGACCGGTGGCGGCGCGTGCTGGACGAGGAGTTCGGCCTCATCCGCAAGTGCCGCTATGCCAATTATTTCCTGACCGTTCACGACATCGTGAGATTTGCCCGGGAGCAAAGCCCGCCGATCCTCTGCCAGGGGCGCGGGTCGGCCGCCAACAGCCTGGTCTGCTACCTGCTCAGGATCACACCGATCGACCCGGTCGAGAATAACCTCCTCTTCACCCGGTTCCTCTCGGAGGAGCGCGGCGAGCCACCCGACATCGACGTGGATTTCGAGCACGAGCGCCGCGAGGAGGTGATGCAATATGTCTATCGGCGCTACGGCCGCGAGCGGGCGGGGATCGCCGCGACCGTCATCCATTATCGTTCGCGCAGCACGGTCCGGGAGGTCGGCAAGGCGCTCGGCCTGTCGGAGGATGTCACCGCCCGCCTCGCCAACACGACCTGGGGAAGCCACGAAAGCGAGATGGATGAGCAGCGCTATGCCGAGGCCGGCCTTGCGATCGCCAATCCCGAGATAGCGCGGCTGAAGACACTGGTCGAACGGCTGCTCAGGTTTCCGCGGCACCTGTCACAGCATGTCGGCGGCTATGTGCTGACCGAGGGCAGGCTCGACGAGATCGTACCCATTCACAATGCGGCGATGGAGGACAGGACCTTCATCGAGTGGGACAAGGACGACATTGACGCGCTCGGCCTGATGAAGGTCGACGTGCTCGCGCTCGGCATGCTGACCTGCATCCGCAAGAGCTTCGAGCTCATGCGGATGCACGGGCTTGGCGACCATGAACTCGATACGGTCCCGTCCGAGGACACGGCCGTCTACGACATGCTGTGCAGGGGCGACAGCATCGGCGTGTTCCAGGTCGAAAGCCGGGCCCAGATCAACATGCTGCCGCGGCTGAAGCCGCGCTGTTTCTACGACCTGGTGATCGAGGTGGCGCTCGTTCGCCCGGGGCCGATCGAGGGCGACATGGTCCATCCCTATCTTCGCCGGCGCAACGGCGAGGAAAAGGCCGAGCTTCCCTCGCCTGCCCCGCCCCATCCCCCGGACGAGCTCAAGGAGGTGCTCGGGCGAACCTTCGGCGTGCCGCTGTTCCAGGAACAGGCAATGAAGATTGCCATCGTCGCAGCGAGCTTTACGCCCGACGAGGCCAATGGCCTGCGCCGCGCCATGGCGACCTTCCGCAACGCCGGCACCATTCATCGCTACGAGGCAAAGATGGTCGAGGGCATGGTGCGCCGTGGCTATCGGCGCGATTTCGCAGAGCGCTGCTTTGACCAGATCAAGGGCTTTGGAAGCTACGGGTTTCCCGAGAGCCATGCCCAGAGCTTCGCCAAGCTGGTCTACGTGTCGGCCTGGCTGAAATGCCATTACCCCGCCGTCTTCACCTGCGCCCTTCTGAATTCGCAGCCGATGGGCTTCTACGCGCCCGCACAGCTGGTCCGGGACGCAAGGGAACATGGGGTCGAGGTAAGAAGCGTCGACATCAACTCGAGCGACCATGACAATCGGCTGGAACATGGGGAGGATGGAAGCCTCGCCATCCGGCTCGGCTTCCGCCAGGTCGACGGGTTCCGCAAGGACTGGGCCGAAAGGCTGGTAGCCTCGCGCGGCGCTGGCTTTGAAAGCGTCGAGCAGCTCGGCCAGCGCGCCGGGCTGCCGCCCCGCGCGCTCCGGCTACTGGCCGATGCTGACGCGATGGGCTCGATCAGGCTCAGCCGGCGCGAGGCCCTGTGGGAGGCGCGGCGGACGCCGCAGGGCGTTCTGCCGCTGTTTGCAAGTGCCGGGGCTGCCGAGCTGGGAAGGGAGCCGGAGGCCGCGCTTCCCTTCATGCCGCTCGCTGAAGAGGTAGTGACCGATTACCAGGTGTCACGCCTGTCGCTGAAAGGCCATCCGATGCAGTTCTTGCGCCGGGGCTTCGCCCGGGAAGGCGTGCTGAGCTGCGCCGAAGCAGGCCGGGCAAGGAATGGGAAGGTCGAGCGGGTTGCAGGAGTGGTGTTGATCCGCCAGCGGCCAGGAAAGGGAAATGCCCTTTTCATCACGCTCGAGGACGAGACCGGCATTGCCAACATATTGCTATGGGCGCGCGATTTTGAACGCCATCGCCGCGAGGTGATGGCTGCCCGCCTGCTGGAAGTCGAGGGCGTAGTCCAGCGCAGCAAGGAAGGGGTGATGCACATCATCGCCCGCCGATTGTTCGACCGAAGCGACCTGCTCGGGCAGCTCGCCGGCGGCACCTCGCAGGAGCCGTCGACCACTCCCCTGAGAAACGCCGATCCGCGCCACGGTCATCCGCGCAACGTCAGGATCCTGCCCAGGTCACGCGATTTCCACTAAAGCGCCTCGACGATCGTCACATTGGCGATCCCGCCGCCTTCGCACATCGTCTGCAGCCCGAACCGCTTGCCCCGCGCGCGAAGGGCGTGGACCAGGGTCGCCATCAGCTTGGTGCCGCTGGCCCCGCGCGGATGGCCAAGCGCGATCGCACCGCCATGGACGTTGAGCCTGTCGGGATCGGCCCCGATCTCCTTCATCCAGGCGAGGGGCACCGAGGCGAAGGCTTCGTTCACCTCGTAAAGGTCGATGTCCTCGAGCCGGCGCCCGGACCGCTCCAGCGCACGGCGCGTGGCAGGAATTGGATCCTGCAACATGATGAC
Organism: Sphingomonas sp.; assembly: GCA_032907585.1. GTDB lineage: Bacteria > Pseudomonadota > Alphaproteobacteria > Sphingomonadales > Sphingomonadaceae > Sphingomicrobium. The sequence continues at coordinate 4,881 of JAJJPO010000228.1, forward strand.
CGGGTCGCCCGCGGTGACAGTCAGCTGGTCGATCCGGGCGATCGGGGTGAGGCCGTGCTGGGCAAGGGCGCGCTCCGACACGATAAGCGCGCCAGAAGCCCCGTCGCAGATCTGGCTGGCGTTTCCGGCCGTAATCACCCCGCCCGGCGAAATGCTGGCAAGCTCGGAAAGGGCCTCGAGGCTGGCATCGGCGCGTATTCCCTCGTCGCGGCCGTGCCGGCGGGCATTCCCCTCGCGGTCGAGGCCGTCGAGAAGGATGATTTCCCGATCGAACGCGCCGCTGTCGGCTGCCGCCGCGGCGCGGCGATGGCTCGTCAGCGCGAACTGGTCCAGCTCCTCGCGGCCAAAGCCATATTTCTTCGCCATCATTTCCGCGCCGGTGAACTGGCTGAACTGCTCGACGCCATAGCGCTGCCTGATCGAGGGGGGCCACGGGCCGGTTCCGATCCCGGCCTGCATCGGCAATAGTACCGGTGTTCCCATCGGCACCCGCGTCATGCTCTCGACCCCGGCCGCGATCACGATGTCCTGCGTCCCGCTCATCACCGCCTGGGCTGCAAAGTGGAGCGCCTGCTGGGAGGAGCCGCACTGGCGGTCGATGCTGACGGCGGGAACCGAGTCGGGAAGGCCCGACGCGAGGACCATGTTCCGGCCGATGTGGAAAGCCTGTTCGCCGACCTGGCTGACGCAACCGGCAATGACGTCCTCGACCGCCGCCGGGTCGATGCCGCTTCGCTCGACCAGTGCGTCGAGCACTGCCGCGCCGAGATCCGCCGGGTGCCAGTCGCGCAGGGCTCCGCCGCGCCGCCCACCTGCCGTACGCAGCGCTTCAACAATATAGGCTTCTGCCATTACCCCTCCCCGTCAGTCGTCGACCATGCCAGGACGAAATTGCCTTCGCTCATCAGCGTCCGCGCTGCCCCGCGGTCGATCAGGGCACACTCGCCCGGATTGACGATGCCGAGCGGCGCGTCAATCGGAAGCAGCTGAACATTACTGATGTTGGCCGGGAGTAGTGGCGGCTCTCCGACGCACCAGGCGACTCCAAAATATGGGCCATCGACTAGGACGACGCTCGATCCACCGATGCGCGTATCGAGCGGGCTCTTGTGAGGCTCCGGCCGGACCACCGAGCCCGCCTCGGCAAGGTGGAGCTCGCGGGGACGACCATAGTCATAGAGGCGATAGGTAAGATCGACCGCCTGCTGGATCTCGAGCACGGTGAGCCCCGGCCCGAGCGCGTGGATCGTCCCCGCCGGATTATAGATGAAATCGCCGCGGGCAGGCTTCCTCCAGTCCATGAGGTCTACGATCGACCCGTCCCTTGCTGCTTCGAGCAGCTCGTCGGGCTCGACGTTTCGAACCGTGCCGATGCCAAGTTCCGCGTCGTCGGCAACGTCGAGCACGATCCAGCACTCGTCCTTGCCCCGGGGATAGCCGCGCTCGCGGGCCACCTCGTTTGAGGGATGGACCTGGATCGAGAGGCGCTCTGTCGTGAAGAGATACTTGGCCATGACGTCGAGGTCGCGGCCGGGAGGAGGCTCGAACCAGATCTCGCCGACCTTGAGCTTGGGGTCGACGCCGAAACGCGGATCGATCCCGCGCTTGCCCCAGGGCTTTTCGACAATCCTGGTCGCGAGCTTCTGCAAGCCGCGCCTCCTAGCTTAGCGCCGACACCAGTTCCTTCAGCGGCAGAAAGGCAAAGCCGATCGAGCTATCCGAAATGCCATAAGGCATGAACAGCTGGTCGCCGACCCTCATGCCGCCGCAGGTATAAACGACATTGGGCACATATCCGTTGCGATCGTCGTTCTCGGCCTGGAGGATCGGGTAGCGTGTCCGGCCCAGCACCTTTGAGGGATCGTCGCGGTCCAGAAGCACCGCCCCGATCGCATATTGGCGCATTGCCCCAACCCCGTGGGTCAGGACGAGCCATCCCTCGTCGATCAGTATCGGGGCGCCGCAATTGCCGATCTGGATGAACTCCCAGGCATATTTGGGGGTCATCAGCAGCTTGCCCCCTTCCCAGTGCGTAATGTCGTCGGATTCGAGCAGGAACATGTTCTGGCCGTCCTGCCTTCCGATCATCATGTAACGCCCGCCGACCTTCTGCGGGAAAAGCGCCAGCCCCTTGTTGCGGGTGGCATCGCCGCTCATCGGCACCAGTCTGCATGACCTGAAATCGGCCGTGCACAACAGCTCCGAGCGTATCTCCCGGCCGGAAAAGGCCGTGTAGGTGCCGAAATATTCGGTGCTGCCGTCCTCGTTGGTGAAATGGGTCAGGCGCAGGTCCTCGAGACCGTGGGACTGGGCCGGCGTCACCGGGAAGATGACGGTCCCCGAAATATTGGCATCCTCGTTGCGAAAGACGGTCACCTCGGCGTCGGACGAAAGCTGGTCGAGGTCGGGCGCATCGGCAGCCATCGCGAAGGGTGGCTCGGGCGCGAGTTCAAGCCCTCCGCGGTCGCTGACCAGCCCCTCTCGAAAGGCGATCGAGCTGATGTGCCCTTCGCCCACCGCACGGAGCGACATCAATATCCTGACAGTGTGCTGGTCGAGGCCGCTCTGGTCGGGATGTGGCACGACGCTCGGGTTCATCAGCGCCGCCGCGGCATAGCTATATTCCTGGCAGAAATAGGCGCCGATCAGCTGCTTTCTCTTGTCGCCGATACCGGTCGACGACAGGCCGAGGAGATTCGAGATCTCGACGAAGCGGCGCTCGAAGACCTTGCGCGTCTGCCAGTGGCGCTGCTCGAAATTCTTCATCACCTGCTGCAGCGCGCGGCCGATCTCCACGTCGCTGAGGGTGAGGACCTGGTCCACCAGGCGGCGCGCCCTGCCCGGGTCCGAGCGGCTGCTTTGCCAGGCCAGGTGGAACGGCCGGACGACGACTTTCGCGGGATCCGCGTTCAACCGGAGCGGATGGAGTTCGGACTGGATCATTGACCTTGTCAGGTAACGGAGAATGACCTCGCTTCTGGGGCGCTTGCGCGCGCCTGTCCAGCCTGTTTGCCGTGGGTGAAGGCCTCCCGCATCGTTTGCGAGGCGAGGTGCAGCGAGAGGATGGATTCTGCTCCCTGGTTGCGATTGATCCCCGTTGCCATCAGCCCGTCAAAACAGCTCCCGTCCGAGACGTCGGCAAGCGGGATGCCCGCGTCATTATCGCCGAAGAACCAGCCGAAGGCCTTTCCGGCGACCTCGCGCCATTTTTCCTCTCCGGTCTCGTTAAAAGCCGCCGCCGCCGCGTCGATCGTCGCGGTTGCCTCGAGCGGCTGCTGGTCAAAGGCGAGCGGCGGCGCATAGTCCCGGCCGAAACTCTTGCAGCCGACCGGCCGGAAGCAGCCGCGGGGGCTGGTCTGGCGGCTCACCAGCCATGAAAGCGCGGCGAGGCCGCGTTCGACCATGTGCGGGTCGCGCAGCAGCTTTCCGCCGCGGATGAGGGACTCGGGAAGCCGGGCATTGTCATAGGCGAGGGACGGCTCGAACCAGTGCCAGTCCTCCCGGGCGTGCCTCGCCATCAGCTGCATCAGCTGG
>JAJJPO010000229.1:0-8326 GCA_032907585.1 Sphingomonas sp.
GCTGAAGAAGCCGCTGCTGCGCATGGGGGAGCGTGGCGAAGGCGAGTTCCGCGATATCGCCGACATGGTCGCCGACGTACTCGACGGGCTCCAGCAGAATGGCGTCGAAGGCAACGGCGAGGTCGAAAAGGCCGTCAACCAGCGGGTGCGCGCGCTATGCGCCCGCTTCCCGATCTACGAGGGCTGAGGCTTGCGCTGTCCGTTCTGCGCGCATGAAGACAGCCAGGTGAAGGACAGCCGCCCGTCCGAGGACGGGGCGGCGATCCGTCGGCGGCGCCAGTGCGAAGGCTGCGGGGCGCGCTTCACGACCTTTGAACGAGTGCATATCCGCGACCTCACGGTGATCAAGAAGGATGGCAAGCGCCAGCCCTTCGACCGCTCCAAGCTGGAGCGAGCCATCGGTCATAGCTGCCGCAAGCGCGACATCGACCAGGCCAAGATCGACCAGCTCATCAGCGGCGTCCAGCGGCAGATGGAAACGCTCGGGGACGAAGTCGCCTCGGTTCGCATCGGCGAGGCCGTCATGGCCGGCCTCAAGGCGCTCGACCATGTCGCCTACATAAGGTTCGCGAGCATCTACAAGGACTTCAGCGATCCGGGCGACTTTGCGGAGATCGCCGAGCGGGTCGAGAAGGAAGGCGGCGTTCCGCCGCCGGGCCACGCCAAGCTGTTATGAGCCACGCGCCGCCGGTAATCGTCCTCGTCCGGCCCCAACTCGGCCAGAACATCGGCAAGGCAGCACGGGCGATGCTCAACTTCGGGCTGGCAGAGCTCCGCCTGGTGGCGCCGCGCGACGGCTGGCCAAACCCGGACGCCGGACCAGCCGCGAGCGGCGCGGACCTGGTGCTGGAGAAGGCTGGCCTTTTCGAAACCGTCGCCGAGGCGGTCGCCGATTGCAGCCTCGTCTTCGCCTCTACGGTTCGCCGCCGCGACCTTGTCATCCCGGTAGTCGAACCCGAGGAGATGGCGCGCGAGATCCACGTCTCTCAAGGACGCACGGCGATACTGTTCGGCCCCGAGCGCTCGGGCCTTGCAACCGAGGACGTCGCGCTCGCCAACCGGATCGTCACCGTTCCGATCAACCCGGAATTCGGGAGCCTCAACCTCGCCCAGGCCGTCATACTCCTCGCCTATGAATGGTCGCGCGGCGCGGGCCTCGCAACGCCGACCGAGCGACAGCTCGAGCCGGCAGCACCCATGGCGGAGCTCGAAGGGTTGATCGGCCAGCTGGAGACTGAGCTCGAGCGGGCGGGCTATTTCTTCCCGCCCGACCGGGTCCAGGCGACCAAGACCACGCTGAGGACGATTCTCACCAGGCCCCAGTGGTCGAGCCGCGAAATATCGGCATTGCGGGGCGTGATCCGGGCGCTCTCGGGGCCGCCAAAGCCCCGGGAAAAAGTGCCCGGCCCACGACTTTAGCCCTTGAAAAGCCGGTCCGCTGCCTAGCTTCGAATCCGGTCGTAAACGTCAAGCTCGTGGGCAATCGAGGTCTCGATCAGGTCCTCGTAAAGTCGGGCCATCAACGCACGATCGACGCCGAGCTCTCTCGCGGCGGCGTCGACCTTGGACAGGACGTCGGCCTTGCGCCATTCGTCCCGGACCGCGCCGCGGTCCGGCTTGATACGGGCTGCGGCGTCCATATAGCCGAACCTGCGCTTGATCAGCGCCACCAGCTGGCGATCAACCGCGTCGACGCCCAGGCGCACCTCCGCCATGGTGGTGCAGTCGGAAGGCTCACGAATTTGGTTCATGGGTCGAGCAATGCCAAAGCCGGCGCCGCTTGCCTAGGGCGGTAAGCGGCTCGGGGTCTTTCGCGCGATCCCCACTGCTGTTCCGCCTGGCATTTCGCCGCAGGCGACATGGCGAAGCTGCAAAATATGCTATTGTGCCGGCTGACAGGACCAGTTTGGGACTGCAATGAGGCCGAACTTGTCAACCGAGGCGCCAGCGATTCCATCAACTCGCCGGGTTGAACGGCACCGGCTGTCCACCCGAGTCTGGCACTGGGCGAACGCGCTCACCGTGTTCCTGATGTTGATGAGCGGCCTCATGATCTTCAACGCCCATCCGCGCCTCTACTGGGGACAATATGGCGCCAATGCCGATCCTGCCTGGCTGGAAATCGGGTCGACGCGGAGCCAAGGCTATGCACGGCTCGGAAGCATGACCCTGGAAACGACGGGCGTGCTGGGGCTCTGGACGGGCCCATCGGGCACGATCGAACGGCGGGCGTTCCCGGGCTGGATGACCATTCCTTCCTACTACAGCCTCGCAGGTGCGAGGCGCTGGCACCTTGCATTTGCCTGGATTCTTGCAGCGGGTCTCATCGCGCACTGGATCGCGAGCTTATTCAACAAGCATCTTTCGCGGGACTTGGCGGCAAGCAGAGGCGAGCTCACGCCCCGGCACCTGTGGCAGGAAATTGCCGACCACGCTCGACTGCGCTTTGCCAGGGGCGACGCTGCCCTTCGCTACAATACCCTGCAAAAGCTCTCCTATCTCGGCGTCATATTCCTGCTGCTGCCGCTGCTCCTGCTCTCCGGCCTCGCAATGTCGCCGGCAATGGACGCAGCATGGCCCTGGCTCCTGGATATTTTCGGCGGTCGCCAGTCCGCGCGCTCAGTTCATTTCATCTGCGCCATGCTGATGGTGCTGTTCATCTTCGTCCATCTTGTCATGGTCACTCTTGCCGGGCCCTTCAACGAGATACGATCGATGATCACCGGGCGCATCGCCGTTCCTGCCGAGGGGGGTAGCCGCGGATGATCACGCGCAGGCGTTTCATTGGATCACTTGGAGCTGGTGCCGGGGGCCTCCTCCTGTCGGGCTGCGATGCGCTGGACCAGGACGAGGGCTTCCGCTCGGTTCTTCGCTCATCGGAGGGGCTGACGATGCGCGCGCAACGGCTCATTACCGATCGAGCCGCGCTGGCACGCGAATATCCGGCCGCGGAAATGTCGCCCTATTTCCGGCCAAACGGCACGCGAATGCCCGCCACTGAGGCCTATCGACGCCAAGCGGAGAGCCGGTTCGCTGATTGGCGCCTGCGGGTGGACGGGCTGGTATCGCGGCCCCTGCAACTTTCGATGGCGCAGATCCGGGCGATGCCGGCGCGGACTCAGATCACTCGGCACGATTGTGTCGAAGGCTGGTCGGCGATCGGCAAGTGGACCGGCGTGCCGCTCAAGCTGATCCTGGACGCGGCCGGGCTCCGGTCGGCGGCGCGCTATATCGTCTTCCATTGCGCGGACAGTTTCGGCGTACACCCATATTATGAGAGCATCGACCTCGTCGACGCCTTCCACCCCCAGACGATTCTCGCCTGGGGCATGAACGACCGCCTCCTGCCGATCGAGAATGGGGCGCCCCTTCGCCTGCGCGTGGAACGGCAACTCGGTTACAAGCACGCCAAATATGTCACCCGTATCGAGCCTGTAGCGAGCCTCGCAGGCCTTTACGGCGGTCGCGGCGGCTACTGGGAAGATGTTGCTGATTACGAATGGTATGCCGGCATTTGACCCGGGCTTCATGGTGGCAATTTGCGCGCGCCAAATCTCCGGCGAAGGGGCCTATGGCCCGGCGCCAGCCTTGACCCTTGGCGCTTCCACCGCTACGCGCGCCGCTCGCAATTGACCCTGCATGTCCGGTGAAGCGGTGGTCGCGGCAGCGCAATTGGCCTGTCGGTGCGGTCCCGGACGTTTAAGAAACGCGAATTGGAGCAGACAAATGTCGAAGCGCAGCAGCGCCAAGTATAAACTCGATCGCCGCATGGGCGAGAATGTCTTCGGTCGCCCGAAGAGCCCGGTCAACCGCCGCGAATATGGCCCGGGCCAGCATGGCCAGCGCCGCAAGGGCAAGATTTCGGATTTCGGCCTGCAGCTGCGCGCAAAGCAGAAGCTCAAGGGCTATTACGGTGACGTCACCGAGAAGCAGTTCAAGCGGACCTATGTCGAAGCAAGCCGGATGAAGGGCGACGCATCGCAGAACCTTATCGGCCTGCTCGAGCGCCGCCTCGACATGGTCGTCTATCGTGCCAAGTTCGCGCCGACGATCTGGGCTGCCCGTCAGCTCGTCAGCCACGGTCACATCCGCGTCAACGGCGTGAAGTGCAACATCGCCTCGCGCCGGATCGACGTTGGCGACGTGATCGAGCTTGGCCCGAAGGCTCAGGAAATGGCGCTGGTACTCGAGGCGCAGAGCCTCGCCGAGCGCGATATTCCCGACTATGTGGCGCCGGACGGAACCTCGAAGGCCCAGTTCACTCGCGTCCCGACGCTGGACGAGGTGCCCTACCCCGTCCGCATGGAACCGAACCTGGTCATCGAGTTCTATTCGCGCTGAGCCGCCTGGCCAGCCGAACAGAAGGGCGGCCCCGCCGGGGCCGCCCTTTTTCTTTGTGCGCCAAAGTCAGTTAGCGAAGCTTCGATCGAGCAGCTGCCCGATCTTCGTCAGCATCTCTACCCGGGCGTTACTGTCCTCGAGGAAATGGTCGAGTCCGTTGTAGCGCAGCAGCTGCGCCTGGCCGAGCGCATGGCCGCGATCGGCACCCTCTCGGCCGGTGGCATCGAGGTCGCCGTGGACGAGCAGGACCGGTACCTTGATCTTGTCCGCGTTCCGAAGAGGCGACCCCGCTGCGATATGCTCACCTGAGCCGACGAACTCGGACACGAGCTTGCTGTTGGTGAATGCCTGGGCGTCCTGCTTGAGCAGGGAAAGGTCGGTCACCGGCGCGATTGCAACGGATGCCTTGTAAAGGTCGGGTTCCATGGCAACCGACTGCAGCGCCGCATAGCCGCCGTAGGACCAGCCCACGATTGCCAGCTTCGCGGGATCGGCTATGCCCCGGGCGACCAGGTGGCGGGCGGCGGCGTTGATGTCGCCGATGGCAAGCTTCCAGTCGCGGAACCCGTTTTGCGAAAGCCAGTCCTCCCCATAGCCCGCTGAGCCGCGGAAATTGGGCTGGATGACGGCATAGCCGCGCGATGCGAGGAACTGGGCAAGCCAGTCAAAACCCCATTCGTCCCGGGCGCTAGGCCCGCCATGCGGAAGGACGATGGCCGGAAGACCCTTCGCTTCCTTGCCGGGCGGCAGAGTAAGATAAGCTGGCACCTGCGTCCCGTCCGGGGCAGCAAAGCTTGTCGGCTGGACGGACGCGAGCTTCTTACCCTCGAGCTCTGGCCTGACCAGCGCCAGCTCGTTCAGGCTGCGCGAATTGCGATCGAACAGGTAATAGGTCCCAGGCGAGGTATCGCTGCCAGCGAAGATCAGCAGCCTGGACCCGTCGCTGCTCGACGAAACGAAATCGATCAGCGGCTGATTGGGAAGGGCTTTCTCAAGCGAGTCAGCAAGCTTGCGAAACTCCGGGTCGAAATAGACGGCATGGCGCTGCTCGGTGGCGAACGTGTAGCCGATGACCCGTTGGCCGTGGCCGAAGCGAACGACATCGTCGATATCGACCTGCTTGTCCGACGCGACGAGCACGTCGGCCCCGCCCTCGTTCAGCGCCCGGCGATAGAGTGCAAATCTCCCGTCGAGCTTCTTCAGGAAATAAACGACATCGGCATCGGCATCGATCGCCAGCGGGCGAATGCCGGTTTCGTTGGCGGCATCATAATCGCCGAGGAAGTTCCAGTCGCCGCCGTCCTTCTTGCGGTAAAAATAGCGAAACTTCCCGCTGAGGAGCGCGCCCCCTGCGGTGCTGCCGGCTGTCTCCATGAGCCGCACCTCGCCGCGGCCGTCGCCCATGAAACTCGAGGCATCCTTGTTTGGCTGCTCGACCGCGACTGCCTTGAGCGAGGGAAGTTCGATGCGGTCAACGCCGAGGCCGTGCTTCTCGCGAACGATCCTCGTGTTCATCTTGAAGGCTTCGGGGACATAGCTGCGTTCCATCAGGATCGCGCCCTTCGCCGGAAGCCAGTCGAGTACCGATCCGTCGAACTGCCGGAGCCCTGCGTCGTAGAAGCTACTTCGCTGGCCCAGCTCCTTCATGTCCTTGCCGTCGGTGTCGAGAGTCACGAGCCGGCCAACGCTGACGATGCTGTTCTGGAACTCGCCGTTGCCCGTGTAGCGGCAGATGAGCTGCGTATCGGTCGCAAAGTCACACCAGCGGAATGATTCCGGGTCACCGGGCGAGGCCATGATTGCCCGGACGCTCATCCCGGGAAGCTCGACCATCTTGATGATGGTTGTTCGGCCAGGCCCGGATGACAACAGCATCAGCCGGTTGCCGTCGGGTGACAGTCTCATCGACTGGATCGATTCGCGCGTTCCAAAGACCTTTGCTGCTTCTTCCAGCGGCATCACCTGGGCCTCGCCAGGCACAGCAATACAAGTGGCGAACAACGCCACGACCAATCGACTCAAGCTCAAGATTGTACCTCCCCCTGTTAATATGGCGATGCTGGCGTCCTCGCGCCTGCTGCGCAAGCGCGACTTGGCCTCTCTTCAAAGCACTGGTATCGGCCCGCGGCATGATCACCCCGCCTCCCCCCGAATGGGCTCCGCATCTCGCCGTCTGGATCGGCTTTCCAAGCGACGCCGCCCTGTGGGAGGACGATCTTGCGCCCGCCCAGAAAGAGGTCGCCGCATTTGCCGAAGCGGTGCACGCAGATGGAGCCGGTGAAGAAGTCTGGCTGGTTGCGGCGGACCCGGCCAGCGCTGCCGCGGCTCGTCGCCTGGCACCCTTCGCCCGGGTGATCGTCGAGCCATTCGGGGATATCTGGCTCCGTGACACCGCGGCTATCATTCGCGGCGGTGACAAGGATCGCAGCGCAGTCGACTTCAAGTTCAATGGCTGGGGAGGAAAATACGACCTCCCTGGCGACGACACGATCGGCGAGAGGCTGTGCAAGGAAGCCGGGCTGACATGTGACCGGTCGGACTGGATCCTGGAAGGTGGCGCGATCGACGGCGATGGATCGGGAACCTTCATCACCACCGAGCAGTGCCTTCTCAATCCCAACCGCAACCCGGAACTCAGCCGGGAGAAGATCGAAGAGCTGCTTTCACGCGATCTCGGTGCGACGCGGGTCGTCTGGCTGGGTGACGGGCTCATGAATGACCACACGGACGGGCATGTCGACAATCTCGCCCGGTTCGTTGCAGCCGGCCGGGTCGCCATTCCAGAGGCGACCAGCGACGATCCCAACGCCGATACCTATGCAGACGCTGCCGAGGCGCTTCTCGACGCCGATCTCGAGGTGGTGGCCATCCCCTCGCCGGGCAAGGTGGAGCGCGATGGCGAAGTCATCCCGGCAAGCTACATGAATTTTTACATCGGCAACGCGGCGGTCGTGGTCCCGCTCTACGGCGCGCCCAACGATGCCGCCGCCGTAGAATCGATCCAGCAGCTTTTCCCGGATAGAAGGGTTGTTGGACTACGCGCCGATCATGTCCTGACCGGCGGTGGCAGCTTCCATTGCATCAGCCAGCAGGTGCCCGCATGAGCCAGAAGATCACCGTGGCCGCGCTGCAGCTCGCCTTTGGCGAGGATATCGCGGAAAATATCGGCAACGTCTCCGAACTCGTTCGCGAGGCGGCCGGAAGGGACGCACAGGTCGTTCTTCCGCCCGAGCTGTTCGAGGGCCCCTATTTCTGCCGTGTCGAAGACGAGGGACTGTTTGCAACGGCGCGGCCGGCCGCCGAACACCCCGCGGTGAGGGCGATGCAGAAGCTTGCCGAGGAACTGCGGATCTGGATCCCGACCAGCTTCTTCGAGGCTGACGGGCCCCATTATTATAATTCGCTCGCCATGATCGGCCCGGACGGGAAGATCGAGGGGATTTACCGCAAGAGCCATATTCCCGACGGCCCCGGCTATGAGGAAAAATTCTATTTCCGGCCGGGCAACAGCGGCTTCAAGGTGTGGCAGGGCGGCGGAACGACCATCGGGGTCGGGGTCTGCTGGGACCAGTGGTATCCCGAGACTGCCCGGGCGATGATGCTGATGGGAGCCGAGATCCTCTTCTATCCCACCGCGATCGGGAGCGAGCCGCACGACCCGGAACTCGACACTTCCCGGCTGTGGCGGCGGGCGATGATCGGCCACGCCGTGTCAAATGTCGTGCCGGTCGTTGCCGCCAACAGGATCGGCAACGAGGGTGGGCAGGTCTTTTACGGCAATAGCTTCATCTGCGACGAGCGGGGCGACATGCTCGCGGAATTCGGTGCCGAGGAAAGCGGGGTCCTGGTCGCGACGCTCGACATCGACCGTGCCAAGCGCCACCGGGCTGCCTTCGGCTTCTTCCGCGATCGCCGGCCGGACCTTTACGGACGACTGACCGAGGACATCTAGGCGGCCAGCGCCCGCTCGAATATTTCCTCGAAC
>JAJJPO010000230.1:0-8313 GCA_032907585.1 Sphingomonas sp.
TGAACGCTGCGGTCACGCGCTCGCGCGAGGCGCCGCCGCCGACATCGAGGAAGTTGGCCGGCTCGCCGCCGTAGAGCTTGATGATGTCCATGGTCGCCATGGCGAGGCCGGCGCCGTTCACCATGCAGCCGATGTTGCCGTCGAGCTTGATATAGGCGAGGTCGTGTTTAGAGGCCTCGATCTCCATCGGGTCTTCCTCGCTGAGGTCGCGCAGCTCGGCGAGGTCCTTGTGCCGGAACATGGCATTGCTGTCGAAGCCGACCTTGGCATCGAGGACCATCAGCCTGCCGTCGCCGGTGATGGCGAGCGGATTGATCTCGATCTGCGAGGCGTCGGTGCCGATGAACGCGTCATAAAGACGGGCGAGCACCTTCTGCGCCTGTTTTGCAAGGTCGCCGCCCAGCCCCAGCGCTGCTGCAACGGCGCGGCCATGGTGCGGCATGAGGCCGGTCGCCGGGTCGATCACGATCGTCTCGATCTTGTCGGGCGTGTCATGGGCGACCTGTTCGATGTCCATGCCGCCTTCGGTCGAGGCGACAACCGCGACCCTGCCGGTGCCGCGGTCCACGAGCAGCGCCAGGTAGAATTCCTTTTCGATGTCAACGCCATCGGTAACGTAGAGACGCTGGACCTCCTTGCCGTCAGGACCGGTCTGGACGGTCACCAGCGTGCGGCCGAGCATTTCCTCGGCGTGGGGGCGCACTTCCTCGATCGACCTGGCAAGGCGAACGCCTCCCTTCGCGTCCGGGCCAAGTTCCTTGAACTTGCCCTTGCCGCGGCCGCCGGCATGGATCTGGGCCTTGACCACCCACAGCGGCCCCGGGAGCAGCTTGGCGGCACGGACCGCCTCTTCGACGCTCATCGCGGCGTGCCCGGCTGGAACCGGCACGCCGAACTTCGCGAGCAGTTCCTTGGCCTGATATTCGTGGATGTTCATCTGCTACGTCCTGCTGGCAATCAATTTGGGCGCCCTTAAGCATGACTCAGCCGCAAAGCCAAGCTAGGAACGGGGCGTGAACGAGAGCCGTCCGCGCAAGATCATCCATGTCGACATGGCGGTGGCCGTCGGGGGCGGGCATCGCGGCGTGGTCGCAGCGGCGTCATACGCGGCGCGCAGGTTCGGCGTGCGCGCGGCCATGCCTTCGGCAGCGGCGAGGCGCCGCTGTCCGGACCTTGTCTTCGTCAAGCCGCGGTTCGACGTCTACCGGGTCGTTTCCCAGCAGATCCGGTCAATTTTCGCCGATTATACCGATCTCATCGAGCCTCTCTCGCTCGACGAGGCCTATCTCGATGTCACCGAGGATCGGCGTGGGCTGGGGACCGCGAGGGCGATCGCGGAGGAGATACGCTCTCGCATCCGTTCGGAAACGGGCCTGACCGCCTCGGCCGGCGTCTCATATTGCAAGTTCATCGCCAAGCTTGCCAGCGACCATAACAAGCCGGACGGGATCTGCGTCATCCCGCCCGGGAAGGGGCCGGCTTTTATCGCCACCCTCCCGGTCAGGCGCTTTCATGGGGTTGGCCCGGTGACCGCGGCAAAGATGGAGCGGCTCGGAATTCACACCGGCTCGGATCTCGTCCAGTGGCCGATGGAGCAACTCGAAGCGCATTTCGGCTCGTCGGGGCGCTGGTACTGGCGAATCGCGAGGGGAATTGACGAGCGAGAGGTCAAGCCGGACCGGCCCTACAAGTCGGTCAGCGCCGAGCGGACTTTCGACGTCGACTATGTCGAGCCTTCCGACCTTTCCCGCGAGCTCGCGCGTGTCGCAGGCTATGCGTGGCAGCGGATCGAACGCGCCAGGGTCAGCGGAAGGACCGTGACCCTCAAGGTCAAGTTCCAGGATTTCTCGCTGATTAGCAGGTCGAAGAGCTTCGCTACCCCGCTTGCCGATTTCGCGGCGTTCGAGGGCACCGGGCAGGTGCTGCTCCGCTCGCTGATGCCGGTTCCCAAGGGGATTCGCCTGCTTGGCCTTGGCCTTCATTCGTTGGTTGAGAACGACGAACCGAGCGGTCCAAGGCAGCTAGGACTCGAAATCTAATTCTATTTCTGTTATATAATGTCATCGGCCGTCGCGCCTCCGCGGCGGTCGTTTCACATAGGAATTAAATCCACCGCCAAGTCATGTTCCGGACCGGGGGGTCGCTGTTGGGGGGCGATACGGTGCGCAAGGTCATGACGCAAGTGGGCAAATGAGAAGAGGTGACGGAATGGCTGCGAAGGCCCTTAGCTTCGATGTTGGCGATTATGTTGTATACCCCAAGCATGGCGTAGGCCGGGTGGTTGAACTTCAGAGCACCGAAATCGCTGGAACCCGCCTCGACCTTTATGTGCTGCGTTTCGAAAAGGAGAAGATGACTCTCCGCGTTCCGGTCGCCAAGGCGGACTCGGTCGGCATGCGCAAGCTGTCGAGCGACAAGACGATGAAGGACGCGCTCGAGACTTTGAAGGGCAAGCCCAAGGTCAAGCGCACCATGTGGTCGCGCCGCGCCCAGGAATATGAGGCGAAGATCAACTCGGGCGATCTCACCTCGATCGCCGAAGTGGTTCGCGATCTTTTCCGTCCGGACGACGCCCCGGAGCAGAGCTACTCCGAGCGCCAGATCTTCGAGGCAGCCTCTTCGCGCCTGGCACGCGAGCTGGCAGCCATGGAGCAGACCGACGAGAAGGCAGCGCTTGCGAAGATCCTCGAGGTTCTCAACAAGGCAGCCCTCATCCATCACAAGTCCAAGGAAGCCGCATAAGGCTTTCGGCGGTCACTGGGATGAACGAAAAGGGCGCCCCTCTCGGGCGCCCTTTTTGCATTGGCCAGTTGGTGGGACGCGCCGGAGCGCTCTCAGCCTGTCTTCCTGATCAGCTTGACCAGGTCCGAGCGGATCTTGCGCCCCATCAGGTGGCCATCGACATTGGAATAGCCTTCCTTCCTCAGTTGGACCCTGATCTCCTCGACATTCGCGCGCAGGAACGCGCTGAAGTCCGAATCGAAGCCGAGGCTCTCCACCGGCGGGGCATCCGCGGCGAGGAAGGGGGCCCGATCACGGCCGAGGTGGTGTCCCCGACCGGGGTGGCCGCGTGCATCCTCTGCGGGCCGGAATGCACCACCCTCTAACGCGAGCTCATAGGCCCGCTCGATGATTCCAACCGGCCTCAGCATCGCCGCCTCAATCGTCATCGCCAGCCTCCGTGGTACCTTGGGCCTTCGCCTGGGCGATCTGGGCGGCATAGCCATCGGCAAGCTTGCGATGGGCATGGCGCGATGAGTCGCACGCGGCAGTCTCGGCCATGAGAAGCGACACTGAATATCGCTGGTAAAGATAGTTGAGATCCATGGAACTTGCTCCGAACCCGTAAGCGGGAGCTCAATTCTGTCTCGCCGTCACGCAACGCCTACGAATGAAATTTGCGCGATGTTTCTTGTATATCATGTTTGGCGATTCCCGCCTAATCGGGCATTTATTTTGGAATTGTCCTTACAATCCGGCTCGATTTAGATTATATCCGTGCTGCTACCAGTCGCAAATCGATGGTTTTTGGCGCTTTGCGGCCCCTCTTTCCTTCTATCTCGCAACTTTTAGCGAACAGGATTCCGACGTTCGGTCTCCTCAAATTCAGAAGGAACAAGAGAAATGCCAATCGGCACCGTAAAATTTTTCAACGACGCCAAGGGCTATGGATTCATCCAGCCGGATACCGGCGAGGCAGACGCGTTCGTCCACATCACCGCGGTTGAGCGGGCAGGAATGAACACGCTGCGCCAGGACCAGCGGATTTCCTACGATCTCGAGCAGGACCGGCGCGGCAAGATGAGCGCCGTGAACCTGAAGGCCGAAGAAGCAGCTGACGGACAGTAAGCTCCGTCACCAGGCACGACCCCGCGGCCGGGGATGTCTCCTTGCTTGAGACGCCCCGGCCCGGATCAACTGGTAGCTGGCGAACCGCCGGAAAGATCGTGGGGAAAAGAAGCTTTATATCTTACCTATTGAATGAGGCCGGCCGGAAGGCCGGACAGAATATGACCAACAAGAACAGAAAATTTCACACATCGGCTGTCGATGGCCGCTTCGAGCGACACGGCAACGACCAGGGGCGGGGCAACGATCTAAGAAATCGGGACGAGCTCGCATACGCCTCGGTCCTCAAGATCCTCGGCTAGCCGCAGGGAGCTGCGCACAGGGCCCTGGGCCCGTCTGCAATTTGCCATTGCCAATTTCGCCTGCCTGGGTGTATTATACGAGCAATACGCCAACAGGAGGGTAGATTTCATGTCGATCCGTTTTGCAGCGCTTGCAGTCGTCGGGCTGTTCGCAGCCGGCTGCCACGTCAACGCTGACGCCGAGGACCGGGAAGCCGGTCCCGAAGTAACCCGCAACTACAAGGTGGGTGCATTCGACAAGATCGAGATCGCCGGCCCCTATGACGTCAAGGTCGTGAGTGGCGGCGATGGTGCCATCATCGCCAGGGGCGGCGAAAACCTGCTCGCCGAGACCGATGTCGTCGTCGAGGGCGATACGCTGAAGATCATGCCGAAGAAGCGCAAGGGTGTCCGCTGGAACTGGCGCGGCGGCAAGGCGGAATTCACGGTGAACGCCGCGGCATTGCACGGCGCATCGATCGCCGGCTCGGGAAACCTCACGGTCGACCGGCTCGCCGGTGATTTCGACGGCAATGTTGCCGGTTCAGGCGATATGCGCCTTGGCGAACTTGCCGGCGGCAAGGTTGACCTCAGCATCGCGGGCTCGGGCAAGATCGAGGCTGCAGGGAAGGCCGACAGCGTCGACCTCAACATTGCAGGGTCGGGCGACATCGACGCTGGCCGGCTCACCAGCCGGGCAGCGGACCTTTCCATCGCCGGCTCGGGCAACATCCGCGCCAATGCGAGCGAAAGCGCCGATGTCTCGATCATGGGGTCGGGCAACGTCGAAGTACTCGGCGGCGCCAAGTGCAGCGTCAGCAAGGCGGGCTCTGGAAACGTGAGCTGCGGCTAGGCCAACCGGGTTTTTGACGCTTCGTTAACCATGTAGAGCGAGGATGGGCGGATGATCGATCGCCTGCCCATCCTCGCCCTTCTCGTCCTTGCCAGCCTGCCCGTGGCGGCGGCCCAGCCGGCTGCCAAGCGCAACTACTCGGTAACGAGCTTCGACCGGATCCGGATCGACGGGCCTTACGAGGTCAAGCTCAAGACCAATGTCCCGCCCTTTGCCCGCGCGAGCGGCACCCCTTCGTCGATTGACGGGGTGTCGATCGGGGTCGAAGGCCGGACGCTAGTCGTGCGTAGCGGCAGCAACGGCTGGGGAGGCTATCCCGGTGAAGGCCGCGGACCGGTCACGATCGAGGTCGGGACCCACGAGCTCCAGTCGGCCTATATCAATGGCGCGGGGGCCCTCGATATCGACCGAGTGAGGGGGCTCGGGTTCAGCGTCGACATCAATGGCCCGGGGATGGCCCGAGTCGAGGCCGCCGACGTCGACCAGCTGAAAATCGGAATAACCGGCGCTGGAACCGCGCGGGTCGCCGGACGGGCGAAGAAGCTGACCGCCATCGTCCGTGGCACTTCGTCGTTCGAGGCAGAAAACCTCAAGAGCAATGACGCGGTGATTGGCGCCGAGGGCCCCTCCGTCGTTCGAGCATCGGTCAGCAACAGCGCCAAGGTCGATGCTTCCGGTCTCGCTTCGGTCACGCTCACCGGGAGCCCGGCGTGCGAGCTGAACACAAAGGGCTCGGCCAGGGTGGTCGGCTGCAAGGCCGCCCGCCGCTAGACTGGCGCCCTCTCCTTCGTCCATGATCCGCAACCGCCCGCTCAGAAGGAGTCGCGCGGATGAGGATTTTGCTGATCGGTCTTGCAGCGCTGGTGGGCAGCACTGCAATCCCTGCCTGCGCCGAACAGGCGGACCGCCCACCTGACCGGACGGTCCAGATATTCCAGCTGCCCGAAGGCGCGAGGGTCCATGACGCCGCCCCGGCCCCCGACGGCAGGATCTGGTACACCGCGCAGCGACAGGGTGCGCTTGGAATCGGCCACTCCTCATGCGGCCAGATCCGGCCCGTCGCCCTGGGACCCGGATCGGGCCCGCACGGCGTTATCCAGGGCCCCGATGGCGCAGCCTGGATCACCGACAGCGGCCAGAACGCAATCGTCCGGTTCGATCCCAGGACCGAGGAGCTCAAGGTCTGGAAGCTTCCCGAGGAGGTCGGATACGTCAATCTCAACACCGGCGCGTTCGACGGCGATGGCGTTCACTGGTTTACTGGCCAGAACGGCATCTACGGCCGTCTCGACCCGCGGACGGGAGATATCAGGATCTTCAAGGATCCTGACGGACGCGGACCCTATGGCATTGCCGCGACGCCGGACGGCGACGTCTATTATGTCTCGCTCGCCGGAAGCCACCTTGCGAAGATCGACCGGGAAACCGGAGAATCCGAGATCATCGAACCTCCAACGCCAGGCCAGGGCGCACGGCGGGTGTGGTCGGACAGCAAGGGCGACCTTTGGATATCCGAATGGAACAGCGGTCAGCTCAGCCGCTATTCGCCGCAGAGCGGGGCCTGGAAAAGCTGGAAGCTCCCCGGCGAAAAGCCGCGGGCCTATGCTGTCTATGTCGATGAACGGGACATGGTCTGGGTCAGCGATTTTGGTGCGAATACCACCCTCGTCTTCGATCCCAGAACCGAGCGCTGGACGAGCCATCCTGGCTCCGGTCCCGAAGCCAATGTTCGGCAGATCCTGGGCCGGCCTGGCGAAGTCTATCTACCCGAATCGGGTACAAATCGCCTCGTCCTGGTCAGGACCGGCCGGGCCCAGTGAAGTTCCTCGCGGCGCTTTGCCTCGCGGCACTCGCGGTCTGCGCACCCAGGAGTCCCGACCCGAACGTGGATCAGCTGGCGGCTGGCAAGCGCGCCTTCCAGAAATGCTACAGCTGTCATTCTCTTGAGCCAGGTGGACCCGGTCTCACCGGGCCGACCCTCCATGGCGTCGTCGGCCGGCAAATCGCCGCCGTCCCGGGCTTTGAATATTCGCAAGCGATGCGGCGGCTTGCGGCGAGCGAGCAGCGATGGACGCCTGAACTTCTGGAAAGGCTGATTGCCGATCCGGAGGCACTGGCGCCCGGGACCAGCATGGCCTTTCATGGAATTGCGGATCCCGACGAACGGGCGGCACTTATCGCCTATCTCGAGAGCCCTCAAACCAGCGCGAGCGCAACCAGCCTTCCATAGAGGCGGGGCGGAAGATCGGCGAGGCCGCTGCCGTCGTCCTCCCCCGTGGGCGCGTCTTCGTCTTCGAGATAGCGCCAGCCCTGGTGAGCCCGGCGCGGCCTCGGCGGAATTGAATGCAGCTCCGCGGAGCAAACGATGTCTATCCGCCCGTCCTTGCGGTCCTGGAGCCGCAGGATCTGCTGGCGGGCGATGATCCGGTGCTTCACGATCCAGTGAAGATAGCCCCCGACGAGTTCGTCCGCGCGCTTGGGACGCATGCGGGTCGGGACCCGGACCTCGCCGTTTGAAGTCCGGGCGGCGATGCGCGTCTGTAGCGCCCCGAGGCTCGCGCAACCCACCGCGACCTTGGTCAGATGAAGGCTTGCCATTTCCTCCACATGGCCCGGCGGACCTGGTGGTTCAACCGGCAAGCCCCGCTCCCGTCGCGAGACCGAGGAAGACGAGGAACCCCATCGAGTCGGTGACCATGGTCACGAATATGCTGGAGGCGACCGCGGGGTCGGCACCGGCCTTTTCGAGGCCGAGCGGAACAAGGACGCCGGCGAGGCCGGCAATGACGATATTGGTGAGCATCGCCGCCGCGATGACGCTCCCAAGCGCAGCCGATCCGAGCACTACCGTGACGCCGATCCCGATCAGGAAGGCGATGGTGAGGCCATTGAGGAGAGCGACCCTTATCTCCCGCCACACTGCCCGCCAGTGGTTTGAGCCGGTCAGCTGGTTGGTCGCGATGGCGCGGACCGTGACCGCCAGCGTCTGGGTCCCCGCGTTCCCACCGACGCCGGCAACGATCGGCATCAGCGCTGCAAGAACCGCCATGCGCGCGATGGAATCCTCGAAGCGCGTGATGACGGTCGCGGCAACGAGCGCGGTGACGAGGTTTGCCGCGAGCCAGCGGACCCTCGACTTGTAGGTATCAACGAGCGGTTCGTTGATGTCGCCTTCGCCGGCGCCGGACAGGAGCAGGACGTCCTCGCCCGCCTCCTCCTGGATGATGTGGACGACGTCATCGACCGTGATCATTCCAACGAGGCGGCCGCTGTGATCCACCACCGCGGCCGAGACCACCGAGGCGGCCGCGAGCACCGATGGGTCCGCGA
>JAJJPO010000231.1:0-33074 GCA_032907585.1 Sphingomonas sp.
CTCCTTCAGGCAAATATCGAAAATCCCCGGGCAACCACCGCGGCCGTTCATTGAGGAAAAAATGAGCTTGTCCATTTCGGTCGCTGCGCGGGGCGACTTTCGCACCAGCTCGCTCGGCGGTGCGCTAATGGAAGTTCGGCCGGATCGCATGCAGACCCCGGGGCGCGTTGGCGTCCAGATCGTCGGCTCGTACGCGGCGCGTACGCATGCGTTGGCCGTGGAATTTCCTTCCTGCGCACCGCTGCTACTCGACCCGGTCAGCGATGTTGCTGCCGCCGCCGAAGCTCAGGTCCAGGCTGAGTGCCCGGTCAGCCCTGCCATCCGATGCCCGCAGCCCCATGCGGCTATCGGGCGAAAACAGGCTTCCCTCGTCTTCGGGCAAGAGGTCACGGCCGACATGACCCTGTCGCGCCCAGTAAAGATTGCCGTCGGCCTTGCGACTGATCGTGAATTTTTCTGCCGGAAAGTCGCGCAGCTGGTAGGTGCCGACGAACCTTCGGGCGATGGCGTCGGTCAAAGGGATCGCCGCCTGGACAGTCGAGGACCGTGGTTCAGGCCATTTATAGGCATCTCCGATGGCGCGAAGTATTTCCGTGACCAGCGAGCCTCCCTGGTCGGCGTTCGTCATCACCACCGCGCCCTGACAGCTGTCGGGATAGATGACATATTCCGAGACAAAGCCGACATTGTGGCCGGTGTGACCGATCCGGCGCGGGCCTCCCGTCGGTCCAAGCTCGACACCGAGCCCCCAGTTGTTGAGCCCGGGCGTCATCATCTGCCGGACGCCGTTACCGCTGAGCAGCCGGCCGGTTTCGCCGCGAATGTCATGCGCCAGCGTTATCAGGAACCGGGCCAGGTCAGACGGCGTCGTCCACAGGCCTCCCGCAGCAAGCTCGGGATTGACCCTCCAGCCACCTGGCATCGGCGATCCATCCGGCCCTGCCGCCTTGGCTGCGTCCGTCGCTCGCCCTTCATCGAGCGGCTGGTCGAAGCTGCTGTCCAGCATTGCCGAGGGCTGGAAGACCAGCATTTCCGCCAGGCTGGCGAAGGACATGCCCGTCGCCGAGGTCATGGCTGCCTGCGCGACATAATAGCCGCCGCTGGAATAGACCCATTTCGTGCCCGGCTTGGCCTCTATGCGTATCGCCGGCGTGTTGGCGGGCGGCAGGCCGTCAAGGACCTGGCTGAGCGTTGGCAAGGCCGTGCCACGTGCATAGCCCTTGCCGCCAACTTCGTTGAGACCCGCCGTATGACCGAGGAGCTGTCTTAGCGTTACCGCCGAGACGTCCGGCCCTGCGCCGGCACTCCAGCTCGGGACCAGCGGACGAATGTCATGGTCGAGCTGCAGCGTCCCCTGTTCAACCAGTCGAAGAGCGGCGACAGCGGTGATCGTTTTGCTGATTGAACCCGCCTGGAACAAGGTTCTGGCAGTGACTGGAGGATCGCCGCCGGCGCTTGCCCCAAAACCCCTGGCATCCACGATCCGGCAGCCTTCAATGACGGCAACGCTGACGCCCGGGACACGGTAATGCTGCATCCGCGCCGACAGGCTGAAGCGTGCTTGCTCATGGCCACTGATCGCGATCGAACGGCGGAGGCCATTTTCGAACGAGTGGTAGGGCCTGGACAGGGCCGGCGCGGAGGCGAGGAGCAGCGCACCGGCTGCCAGGACCCCAAGCCCGCGCCTGAATGACGTGCCACTGCCGAACGAGCTGCGATGCATGTTCAGTCCCCCGATGACAGCGTTCCCGCCAATCTCTTTTCTATCTTGAAAGACGAGGAGCAGCCAGAGAGATGCAGGAACAGCGACAAGCCAGGAAGGCTGGACCATCAAGGTTGAGGTGAGGGCGGCTGGAGGACCTGTCGCGCTCGCCCCGCCCGGGAACTGGCGTGCGATAAAGCTGTTCCTCATTTCAGCCCAGCAACAGTCACGAACCGGCAGGCGATGCCCGAAGAGCGAATCTGGATTCCCTATTGCGGAGCAGCCCCAGTCCCGGCCGACTGGCTCGGACGCTGGAATCTCGACCCGCTCCTCCTTTTCGCGCTCCTCCTCGCTGCAATTGCAGCCTATCGAACGGGGCGAAGCAACGGCAGCGGAAGGTTTTCAGGTCCGGCCGTTGCGCTGCTTTGTCTCCTCTACATATCGCCTTTCTGCGCGCTGACTTCGGCGCTGTTCGCTGCCCGGGTCGCGCACCATGTCGTGCTGGTCGCGATTATCGCGCCGCTCGTTGCCCTCGCCCTGCCGCCTCGCCTCGCTCCTGTCCGGGGCCGGCTTGCGCTCTGGACCATCGTCCAGGCGCTGGTTCTCTGGGCCTGGCATTCCCCCGGCCTCTATTCGGCGGCACTCTCCAGCGACTCCATTTACTGGCTGATGCAGCTAAGCCTGTTCGGCTCGGCCATCGCCTTCTGGATCGGCGTTCGCCGGGCATCGCCGCTCAACGCAGTTGCCGCGCTGCTTGCGACGATGGTCCAGATGGGCCTGCTCGGGGCATTGATCACCTTCAGCGCACAGCCACTTTATGAGCCTCACTTCGCAACGAGCTGGAGCTGGGGCTTCTCGCCGCTGGAGGACCAGCAGCTTGGCGGTCTGATCATGTGGGCGCCGGCGGCGGCGTTCTACCTCGTTGCGGCGCTGGTGATCGCAGGAACATGGCTTCGCCGCGAAACCGTGCTGGCGGCGTCTTGATCAACTCGGTCCTCGCCTGGGCACGCGAGCATACCGAGCGGAGCCGATACTCGCCGGTCGGCATCATTTTCCACTGGTTGATGGCGGCGCTTGTGCTGTTCCAGCTCGGCTGGGGATTTTACACCGATTTCCTGTTCCCGGGCGGGGACAAGATCCGTGCCTATGAAGTCCATAGCGCAGTCGGTCTTCCCATCCTGCTGCTTGCAGCGTTGCGGGGGATCTGGCGGATCCTCGTTCCCGGGCCGGTCAACGATGCCGACCGGCTCGGCCTCCAGACCATTATCGCCCACGTCACCCATTTTCTCTTCTACCTGGCCTTCTTCGCGCTGCCCTTGAGCGGCTGGGCCATGTGGTCGAGCATCGCCGATCCCGGGCCGCTCTATCTCGCCGGCGTGATCCCCTGGCCGCAGCTCCCGATCGGCTCGCTTGACATGATGACGCGCTACGCGATCCTCGATCTTGCCGAAGACGTTCACCGCATCTTTGTCATTCTGCTGCTCGTGCTGATTCCGGCACATGTAGCAGCCGCCCTGAAACATCATTTCTGGAACCGGCATGACGTGCTGCAGGGAATCCTCCCGGAGATTCCGGACTGGGACGACCCCCGGGCAGGCGCGCAGCATGGGCCGCGAGAGCCGCGCTTTCCGAAGGGCTCAGGAGCTGGCTGATCCGAAGCATTATATTGGCGGGGTCGGTTCTCCTTCGCGAATGGCGCCACTGCTCGAGCTGTCCGGCGAGATAGGGCGCCGGCTGGCCCGCAAGCGGCGGGTTGGATGTTCCGACCCCCTCCCCGCGAAGGCCATGGCATTCGGCGCAGGGCGGCAGGCCCCGTCCGGGGTCGCCAACCGTGTAGAGTGCCAGGCGAGCCGATCCGCCGGCCGGCTTTCCCGGGAAATTCAAGGCTGCATAGTGTCCGGAAACGAGGCTTCGCTCCGACGGCGACAGGCGCCGGGCGATCCAGTTCATCTGCGGGTGATGGCGGCGGCCGTCGGCAAAGGCGTCGAGCTGGCGAAGGAGATAGCCAGGATCAAGGCCGGCAAGGCGCGGCGCTCCTGCTCCGTCGCCCTCCCCGTTCATTCCATGGCAGGTGAAGCAGGCGTTGCTGGCGCCGGCGCCTCCCCCGCTCAGCGCGACAAGCTCGCCGCTGGCGACGAAGCGCCGGGCCGATGAAGGGTCGGCAGCTCCCTGGCAGGAAGACAGAAGCGCTGCCCCTCCGACCAGTAGGCCGTTCCTGCAAAGTGACAAGATCTCCATCCCGCCGTGGGGAACCGGCAGCTTGATGCATCGGTTCCCCTTGGAAACCCGGCACCGCCAGCATGGGGAGGTCGATTGCACAAGGCCATTCTTCTCGTCCCGGTCCTCATGCTTGCCGGCGCGTGCAAGCCTCCGCCCGAGCGGCGGCAGTCCATGCCGATGGCGGATGCTGGCAGGGGGAAGGCGGCAATCGAGCGGCTCGGCTGCGCAAGCTGCCACAGCATCGAGGGCATTGGCTGGCCGCGAGGCACGGTTGGCCCTGCGATCGTCGGCATGAACGGGCGCAGCATGATTGCCGGGCGAATTCCCAACAGGCCGGACCAGCTTGCATTGTTCGTCCGCGACGCGCCCCGGCTCGTCCCCGGGACGGCAATGCCGGCAATTTCCATGAGCGACCAGGATGCGAGGGACATCGCCGCCTATCTCTACGAGATCGGCGGCTGAAATGCTGGACGGTTGGCCGCCCCCCATCCTCGATCCCGCCGGCCCCTACGCCTGGCCGATCACCACCCTCACCTGGGTCCTTCTCGCCATGGCTGCGATCGTCCTTGGCATCGTCGTTGCGGCGCTCTGGGTGGCGCTCTTCGGCCGAAAGGAGCTGGCTGGAAAGCTGGGCGGCCCAGGGATCATCTGGATCGGCGGCATCATCCTTCCCGTCATCGTTCTTACCGTGCTCCTCGTTTATGGCCTTGCGCTCACCCGAAGCCTCTCCGACCCGATAGAAGGCGACGAGCCGAGGGTCAGGATTACCGGCGAAATGTGGTGGTGGCGGGTCGATTATCTCGACCCTGACGGCTCCATCGTCATTCGCGATGCCAACGAGCTTCACATACCGAGCGGACAGCCGGTCGTGCTCGAGCTCCAGTCCGGCGACGTGATCCACAGTTTCTGGGTGCCGCGCCTCTCGGGCAAGCTCGACATGATCCCCGGTCGCCGCAATCTCATGCGCATCCAGGCCGATGAGCCGGGCGTCTTTGCGGGCCAGTGCGCCGAATATTGCGGCGGACCCCATGCGCTCATGGGCTTCACCGTCATCGCCCACGCCCCGGGCGAATATGCAAGGCTGATGGCCGAAAGGCGCCTGCGGGAAAGCGCGGCTCGTGCCAGGGGTTCGGCCGGGCAGCAGCTGTTCCAGTCGAACGGCTGCGCTGCCTGCCATCGCATCGCCGGCACCGCCGCCAACGGCGAGGCCGGGCCGGACCTCAGCTACGTCGGGTCACGCCGCCGCCTCGGTGCCGGGATCCTTCCCAATAATCGCGGGACCCTGATGGGATGGATCGGCAACAGCCAGGCGATCAAGCCTGGCAACCGGATGCCGCCCTACAATAACCTCGACGGCGCGGAGCTGGAGCAGCTTGCTTCCTATCTCGAGGCACAGAGATGAGATCCGAGACCGGGTTTGATCCCGCGCTCCTCGGCAATTTCCCGACCAGGGGCAAGCGTCCCGACGGCGAGCTCGAAGAGCTCAAGCGGATCTGGGCGGCTCCCTCGGGCTGGGGCCGCCTCACGGCCGTCAACAATAATTACGTCGGCATATTCTACGTCGGCGCTGCCTTTCTCTTCTTCATTCTCGCCGGAGCGCTCGCGCTCCTCATGCGGGCCCAGCTCGCCCTGCCGCTGAACGGATTTCTTGGGCAGGAGATCTATAACCAGCTCTTCACCATGCACGGCACGGTGATGATGTTCCTCTTCGCCGTCCCGATGATGGAAGCGATCGGCGTCCTGCTGCTGCCCCAGATGCTCGCCGCGAGGGACCTGCCTTTTCCGCGCCTCTCCGCCTATGCCTTCTGGGCCTATTTCGTCGGCGGCCTGTGCTTTTTCGCTTCCCTGTTCGTCGGCCTTGCACCGTCAGGCGGCTGGTTCATGTACCCGCCGCTCACCAGCGCCACCTACTCCCCGGGCATCAACGCCGACTTCTGGCTGCTGGGGATCGGCTTCATCGAGATCTCCGCGATCGCCGGCGCGATCGAGCTTCTGGTCGGAGTGCTCAAGACCCGCGCCCCGGGAATGACCCTGGCGAAGATGCCGGTCTTTGCATGGGCGATGCTCGTATTTGCAGGGATGATCGTGATCGCCTTTCCCGCGGTAATCCTCGGCACGCTGCTGCTGGAGCTGGAGCGGGCGCTCAACTGGCCCTTCTTCGATCCGACGCGCGGCGGAGACCCGATGTTATGGCAGCACCTGTTCTGGTTCTTCGGCCCCCCCGAGGTTTACATCATCTTCCTCCCGGCGGCCGGCCTTCTCTCGATGATGGTAGCGGCCCTCGCCCGCACGCCGCTGGTTGGCTATCAGCTCGTGGTCCTCGCCATCCTTGCCACCGGCTTCATCAGCTTCGGCGTATGGGCCCATCACATGTTCACGACCGGGATGCCGACGATGACGATCGGCTTTTTCGCGGCGGCGAGCATGGCGGTGAGCGTCCCTGCAGGTATCCAGGTCTTCTCTTGGATCGCGACCCTTGCTGCCGGAAAGCCGCGCTACAACACGCCGACGCTGTTCCTGGTAGGCGGGCTGCTGACCTTCGTCGTCGGCGGGCTTTCCGGGGTGATGGTCGCGATGGTGCCATTCGACTGGCAGGTCCATGACAGCCATTTCATCGTTGCCCACCTTCACTATGTGCTGATCGGCGGCGCGGTGCTCCCGCTGTTTGCTGCATTTTACTACTGGTTCGGGATGACCAGCCGACGGGCCCTTTCGGAGCATCTCGGCAAGTGGATCTTCTGGCTGATCTTTGCCGGGATGCATCTCACTTTCCTGCCGATGCAGGGTCTACACCTATCTACCCGAGACAGGTTGGGGGGCGACAAACCTCGTCTCCAGCGCCGGCGCGGCCATATTCGCGGCCGGTATCCTCCTTTTCCTGTTCGACCTTGCGCGCAGCTTCCGCTTCTCGATCGATGAGAGTGCCGGCAATGTCTACGGCGGCGGGACGCTGGAGTGGCTCCCTTCCGGCTTATATTCCGCCCGCAGCATCCCGGTCGTTCAAAGCCGCGAGCCCTTATGGAGCAACCCCGGGATCTGCGAGGATGTCGCCGAGGGCCGATACCTGCTGCCGGGCTCGGCGACCGGCCACCGCGAAACGATCATAACGAGCCCGATCCGGGCCGAACCCCAATATCTGCAGGTCATGCCCGGCCCCTCGGCATGGCCGCTGCTGTCCGCCGTCTTCACCGCGGGATTTTTCATCCTGATGACCGTGCAGGCCTATACGCCGGCCATCGTCAGCGGGATCCTCACCGTCCCCTCGGTCATGGCCTGGCTCTGGCAGACCGACCGGCAGGTCGAGGCGGCCCAGGTGGATGTCGGCGGAGGAATCCGGCTTTCGACCTATGTGACCGGCCCCAGTTCCCATGGCTGGTGGGCGACGGTGATCCTCATCATCGTCATCTTCATGATCTTCCTGATGGCCGTCTTCAGCTATCTCTTCCTTCTTGGAGTGCATCCGCAGTTCTGGGGGGCGCCCGCGCCTGCCTCGTGGCTCGTCCCGATCATCGCGGGCTACGCAGCGGCAGCAGGACTTGCACTCCTCGGCCGCCACCTGCTTGCCCGCGAGAAATCGACGGTCTGGAGTCCGCCGACCCAGATTCTTCTCGCTGTCGCTTTGCTTCTCATCGCCTGGACGATGGATTTCTACTCCTGGGACCTGCACGGGATCGACCCCGAGGAGAGCGCCCAGCAGGCCATGGTCATGGCCATGATCACCCTCAACGGCCTGCTCGCCATGCTGATTTTGATGATGTCGCTCTACCTCGCGGCCCGGGTCAGCCGGGGCATCATGACAAGGCCGAGGAACACGACCTTCGACGTGGTGGTCCTGTTCATCCTCTACAGCGCGGCACAGGGCATCGTTTCCGCCGCCCTCACCCGGCTTGTCCCGGGGGCCGGCTGATGCGCGAATGGACGATCCTCCTAGGAGGCCTGGTGATCTGGGCCGCCCATTTCTTCACCCTCTACGCAATTGCCAGCATATTGCCCGGCGAGGATGAAGCGAGGTTCCTCGTCCTCGGCGCGACCCTTGCCGCCCTCGCGCTCGATGCACTCGTCCTCAGGATGGCGCTCATGTCGCGGCAAAAGAAGTCTCCGGGCGACACACTGATGGCAAGGGCCGGCACCGCTGGAGCATTGCTCTCGCTGGTCGCCATTTCCTGGCAGGGCCTTCCGGCAATCACCTGATCACCGGCTCGGCGTCTCGAGGATGCTGGCGATAATGAACGACACATTGTCCGGGGCGCCGCGGGCAAGGACCAGGTCGATCAACCGGTCGGCGGCCTCCTCCGCGGGCCTTGAACCCAGCTCGGCGAGCAGCTCCTCGTCCCTCACCATTCGCGTCAGCCCATCGCTTGCAAGGAGGAAACGGTCGCCCGGCAGCGCATCACCCGATACCCGGTCGACCTGCAGCTCGTCGGCAGCGCCTACGGCGCGGGTGACGATGTTGGCCTGGGGATGGTCCTCCATTCCGGCGGGCTCGAGCATCCCGGCGTCGACCAGGCTCTGGACAAGGCTATGGTCGCGCGTCAGCTGCTCGATACGGCCAGCGCGAAGGCGATAGGCCCGGCTGTCACCCGCCCAGAAACAGCCGAACTTCCGGTCGGCAAGGGCCAGGCCAACAACCGTGCTTCCGATCGTCCTGTTGCCGTCGGGAGAAGCCGCCAGCCTGATCAGCTCCCGGTTGACCTTTTTCAGCGCCTCGCTCGCGGTGTCGACGAGCTCGTCGAGGCCATAGACGACCGGCAGTTGCTGGAGTGCCTCGGTTACCTTGGAGCTCGCGACCTCCCCGGCGTCATGTCCTCCCATGCCGTCGGCAACGGCCAGCAGGCCCCGGTCGGCCCGCACCAGAAGCGAGTCCTCGTTAATCGCCCGGCGGAGGCCGACATGGGTGCGGCTGACGCATTCGAAGGCCACGCGGTCCCCCCAAGATTGCTGCGTTTGACTGGCAAGACTAGCAATCCTCGTCCCATCATGCGATTTACTTTTTCTTCAATCGCGGGTCGTCCGGGAGGATTCGGCATTGACCAAACCTTATAGCAACAAGGCGCTGCCTCCCGGGACCGTGCTCCGCGAATGGCGACTCGAGGATGTGCTGGGCGTCGGCGGGTTCGGCATCGTCTACAAGGGACGCGGAATTTATTTTGGCGAACTCGTTGCAATCAAGGAATATTTCCCGAGCGCAATAGCAGAGCGTGACGCCGAGAGCACCGTCGTGCCGATCGGATCCGACGTCGAGGAAGTCCATGCTCTCGGCCTCAAGAAATTCGTCGAAGAGGCCAAGCTGCTCTGGAACCTCTCGACTCCAACGCGGCATCCGAACATCGTCAGCGTCCGGAGCCTCTTCGAGATCCATGGCACCGCCTACATGGTGATGGACTTCGAGGACGGGGTGTCGCTTTCCAAGCTCCTGAAGGAAGGCCGGCGCTTCAACGAGCGAAGCCTCTGGAACATCATCAAGCCGATCGCCGAGGGCCTCGACCGTGCGCACCGGGTCGGCGTGCTGCACCGCGACATCAAGCCGCCCAACATCCTCATCACCGACGACAATCGCCCGGTCCTGATTGATTTCGGCTCGGCGAGGTTCGAGGCGGCAGAGGCGACGAGCACGTCGGTGACGTTCCACACGCCGCCCTACGCCGCGGTCGAGCAATATGTGAAAACCTATCCGCAAGGGCCCTGGACCGACATCTATGCCCTGGCGGTCGTGCTCTATGAATGCGTGACCGGGGAAAAGCCGCCCGAAGTGCTCGAGCGGCTCCATGGCGGGCTTGGAACCCCGCTGGTCGACGGCACCTGGCCAGGATATGGAAAGCGCTTCCTGCAGGCGATCGACGCGGGCATGACGATCCGCCCGTCGGAGCGACCCCAGTCAATTCGCGAGTGGCTCGCCCTGTTCGGCAAGAAGGACTCGGCGCCGGTGATCGGCGACGACGAGCCGACCCGTTTCTTTGCCCACGAGGTAAGCTCGGACGCGATCATGCCGGTGGCACCGCCTGCCACCGGCTATGACCAGGGCGCGCCCATCGACACCGGTGTCCCGGCCGACCCGAGCGAGGTGCAGTTCAAGCGCGCCGGCGAGGAAACCGGAGCCTCGAAGAAGAAGAAGAAAAAGGGCGCCGGCGACGAAGGCGCCGCCGAACCGCCGCCTCCCGCGGCGCGCGCCCTGGAGCCGGAACCGCCGAAGGCTGCCGAGCCCGCTCCTGGCAAGAAGGTCGAGGAGCCACTCGAAAAGGAGAAGGAAAGGGCCAGCGCCAGAAAGGCTGCTCCGGCCGCCGCGGCAGCAGCGGAGCCATGGTACAGGAACCAGCGCAAGGCACTTCTCGCGGGCGGCGGCGCGGTCGCACTGCTCGCTGCCATTGCCGCGGGCTCGATGATGATCGGAAGCGGCCCCGACGAGGGGGCACCGCTGGAAATCCCCGACCTTGCATCGGATTCCGAGGCCATCCCGATCGAGGGGCTCGGACAGCTTGCAGCCGCCGAGCGTGCCCTCGCCAATGATGCGAGGACCGCGAATGCTGCCTCGAGCGCCGTCGATGGCCTTGTGACCGCAAGCGATGAGCTCGACCGGCAGCTTGCCCAGCTCCAGCCGCTGGCGGACGACCCGGCGCAGGCTAGCGCCGCGGTTCAACGCGTCGAAGCAATGAAGCAGATCGCCACCAGCGCGAACCTCGCCTTTGCGGCCGCCTTGCTGCGAGATGCCGACGCCCGCTCCGGCGCGCTGCCATCCGCTGCACGCACGGCTGAGCTGAAAACCAGCCTTGCGGATCTCAAGGCATCTGTCGACGCGTCGGCCAGCCTCACGGATCCCGTCGAGTCACTTGCGGCAGCGCGCGATGCCCTCGCCAAGTCGCAGCAGTTCGCGGCAGCACTGACCGAGGCCTACAGGCTGCAGGCGGCGGCCAAGCGCACGACGGAACAGGCGCCGAGGACCCCGGTCACTTCCGCAGCTCCGGGGCCAGCTGCTCCTGCCGCCTCGCAAGGCAGCCCGCAGGCAGCCCCGGCGCCAAGCAGCAGCAGCAGCACGGCGGCCGCCAGCCCGGCCAAGCGATCCCAGCTCAACTCGATCATCAGCAGCGGCCGGAGCATGGCCAAGGAAGTCATCCGGATGGGCAGCGGAGGCACGGCCACCCAGAAGGAAAATGCACGGCTCGCAAGGAACTATGAGAAATATCTGGCCAATGTCGCGGACTCCGCGCGCGGAGCCACTACCGATCGAGACTATGACGAGCTGATCACCAAGGCGAACCAGACAAAGGCCTATATCGTCTTCCTGCACCGCCAGTCGTCGCAGGAAGAATAGCAGCGTCTCGACCGCGCAGCCATTGGATCAGGAACCGGCGAGGCGCCTCTCGGACGGACCGGTCAGGTTGCCAAGGTCAGGCATCGCCGAGGCGTCGAGCTCGGACCTTTGCCTGACCTCGTGCTCGAACGACATGCTGCCGATGCGAAGGATGGACCCGACAGCGAGCGTTGCGCTCCGGTCCACGCGCTTGTTGTCGATATAGGTGCCGTTGGTGGAGTTGAGATCGGTGACCCTCAGCTTGTCGCCCGAGAGCTCGACGAGGCAATGCGCTCGCGAAACGCCGGCACCAGGAACGATGACATCGGCTGGCGGCGTCCTACCCATCCTCAGGCCCGCGGGCGTAACGACGAACCGGGTCACCTGCTCCTCGCCGTCGAGCCGCTGGAGGCAGTGGACCAGCTCGCCCTCCTGCATCCGGTACTCGTCCGACTCCTTGAAGAACCTGGTCTTCTCCACCTCTTCGGGCGTGGGCCTTGAAAGGCTGGCCGCAGCGGAGCTGGCGAGCCGGTCAAGCGCTGCGAGGAGCTCGTCCGGCCGTGGCTGTGCCGGCTGGCGGGCGGACTCGTCGTCATTGGCCGATCGCTGGACGATCGCCGGCGTCGGCTGGGGCGCCGGTGCCGGCGAAGAAACTGCTGCAGCCCTCGATACTGGAGGTGCCTGCTCCTGCACTTCGTCCGTTCCGACCAGCCGGCGAAGGTCATCTACCAATGTCTGCCAGCGGTTGTCGGCTTCATTGCCGGTCCAGTCGGCGAGGTCGGCCGCATGGGTCAGCTCGAAGATGATCGGCAGGTTGCAGGCCTCGATGATGACCGGGACGAGCTTGTTGAACCGGTCGGCAAGGGTTGCCTCGGCTCGCACCCAGCGCGACGCGACCGATCGCGGCGACCAGAGCACGACGACCGCGTTTGCGGCCCGCAATTCCTTCTCGATTACCTCGTCGAAGGTTTCGCCCGACCGCAGCGCCGCGTCCCACCAGACGTTGAAGCCCGCGCGCGTGAAACATTCGGCAAAATGGCGCGCCGCGGACCGATCCTCCCGGCTGTAGGATATGAAGATGTCAGTTCCCGGCATCAATTCCCCTGGTTGGAAACCCGCCTTCCGGGGAAGCCCGTGCTGGCTTTCCACCTGGCAATTCGCCTGTCACCCCTCGAAACGGCATGTTTATCCGAATCGGACCAGACGATGATGAATTGTCTGTTAACCGAGGTTAAAAGTCGAGAGCTCAATGGCCCGGGGCCGCCGGCCGCCCCAGGATGATACAATCGCGCCAAGAGCTCAGCCGTCGCCTATGCCGAGCCGGTAAAGGGTCCGGGCCCCGTAATTCTTGGCAAGGTCGATCCGCCCGACATATTCGAAATGATATTCGTTGGGGTCGGATTCTATGAGGGCGGCGAACGGCTGGGTGGTGTAGATGGCGCCGACGGGAACGCGCGGCTCTATCCTCGCCGCGACGGTCACCTCGGTGCCGTAGAATGTCCGCGCGCCCTGGACAGCATCGAAATGCTCGAAGATCGGGCCATGGTGGAGGCTGATGCGCATCCCGCCTTCGGCCGGAAGGCCGATGGACTGGAGGAGCTCCGGGCTCAGCTCCCTCTGGATCTCGACCGCGATGTGGGCCGCCTCGGACGGGGAGCGGATCACCGCGAACACTGCATCTCCCCAGCTGTTGCGACTGAGAACCGCCTCGCCATGACGGTCGAGGACCTTGGCGATGCGTCCCATGACGACCTGCAGGAATTGCGAGAGACGGTCTTCGTCGAGCCTTGAAAATCCCGCGAAGTCCGCGAAAAGCATGGAACAAAGGGCCCAGCGCGCCTCAGTCTGCTTGTGGACAAGTGCCACCGGGGCGAGCGGCGGTCGCTCCCTCGGGACAGGGACGATCCTGGTGACGCCGCCCAGTTCCTTCCACGCCGCCACGTCGGCGCCGGTCCCGGCTACACCGGTTGCCGGAACGCCGTCCCACACCGCGAGCTGGAATACCTCGGCCTGCATCACGCTTGCCCGTAGCTGCGTCAGCCCCATGACCAACCTCGAGCAATAGGCAAATTGCTGGTCGTCATCGACCCATCGCATCTGCGTTGCGAACACCAGGTCCGAAGCGGCAGCCTTGACCCGTTCGTAGCGCGGCAGCCACTCGGGGCCGCCGACGCTGACCGAGGTCGCGACAAAATCATCCTCGGCGAAGGGCAGGACAGCGTGGAGCTCGCCGCCCCTCTCCAGCACGGCCTCGGCAACCAGTATGTCCGCCCCGCAGGCAAGCGGTCCATAGGCTATCCTGACATCAGTTTCGTCGAGGATCGATCGAATGGATGCCGCGAGCTCGGCCTCGGCATCCCACCCGGCCTGGAACATGTGGCCGCAGAAATGAATGACCGGCGTCGGCCGCACGATGTGAAGCAGCGCTTCCCTCTGCTGAGCGGGGATGGCCAGCTGGTCGACGATGAGCTGTACCTGGCGCGCGGTGGAAGCGAGCAGGCCGGGCGAGGCGTCGGGGCGGCGGCGGGCCGCCTCGAACAGCGCCGCGGCCTCCTCGACCCGGCCCTGGACGAGGGTGGCCTCGGCCCCTGACGCGGCGGCGTAATAGTCACCGGGCCGGGCGATATCGGGCCGTTTCGCAATCGTCGCGGCAAGCTCGCTCGCGGTTGCCGTGTCCCCGGCCAGAAGGGAGGTGGTGGCCGCGTTGATCCCGGAATAATAGCCGGCGGACATTTCATAGGCCCGTCGATAGGCGCTGCTCGCCTGGCGGAAGAGCTCGATACGCTCATCGCCGGATGCCCTTACGGCAAGGTCCTTGAGCAGCCGGCCCCTGAGAGCGATCGCATCCTCGGTGCCGAGCTCCTCGACCCGGTTGTGCCGGTAAAGGCGAAGTGCCGCATGGGGTTCGCCGAGACGGGCCATGGCGAGGGCCTGGAGATATCGTACGAAAGGGTCGTCGGGCCGGACCGCCAGCGCCTCGCGGGTAAGCTCGAACAGCGCGAACATGTCGCCGCTTTTCAACGTCTCGTTAAACAGGCGGTCATAGTCACGATCGGTCGGTTCCACGGGTGATCCATCCCAGTACCAACGCTACGAGAGGGCAGCGAGCGCCCTGTCGGTATCATTCCTCAGGCGCAATGTCTGCAAGCAGGGGCCGGCGCCAAACTGGCTCCTCCTTCCTTCCTCGCGGGGGCGAGCCCATGCCCTTCGGACCAGGACTGGCCTGGTCCTGCTGACAGATTGCGGATTGCCGCTATAGAGGCGAGGCGAACGACCGCCATGCAGCACCAAGGCCTACAGCAGATATTCGAGGAGAACCGGGAGCAGCTGCTTCGGTATCTTCGCGCCCATGGCGCCGGCGATCTGGCCGAGGACCTGCTGCAGGAACTGTGGCTGAAAGCCAGCGAGGCGCTTTCCGGGCCGGTCGCAAGTCCCCGCAATTACCTCTTCCGGGCCGCCACCAACCTGATGATCGACCGCAAGAGATCGGAAGCGCAGTCGCAGCGCCGGGAAATCGAATGGTCGGCCCTTACCGACCGCTTGCCCGGCTCTGCCGCCAATGACCCAGGTCCCGAACGGGGCCTGGATTCGCGCCGCCGGCTGGCGCTGGTCGAGGCGGGGCTCGCAACGCTCCCTTCCCGCGCCGTTTCCATTTTCCGCCAGCATCGCATCGAGGGCCTGACCCAGCGCGAAATTGCCGCCGGCATGGGCCTTAGCGCCAGCACGATCGAAAGCGACCTGCGCATGGTTTACCGCTTCCTCGACGAGCTCAGGGAGAAGCTCGGTGAGGAATAGCGGCATCGATTCCGTCATTGGAGGCATGAGGTGGCGATGACGCATGACTCCAACCGACGCGAGGACGCGCTCGACTGGCTCGTCAGGACAAATGATCCGGATTTTGATCGCTGGGACGAGTTCACCGCCTGGCTGGAGGCCAGCACGGCAAATGCCGACGCCTACCACGCCATTGCGGCGAGCGAGGCGGAGATGACGGCGCTGGTGAAGGACTTGCCCACCGCGAGCCGGCAAGTCGCGGAGCGCAGGCGGCGCCCGGCTGCAATTGCCGCCGGGGTCGCGATCCTTGCAGCTGCAGCCACGGGGATCGTTGCGCCCCGGCTGATGCCCGTCGACTATGCAACGGGGCCCGGCGAAGTTCGCCTCGTGACGCTCGCCGGGGCTGACCAGCTCGTCATGAACGGTGACACGAAGCTGAGCCTCGCCGGCTGGAACAGGCGGACTGTCCGGCTCGAACAGGGCCAGCTGCTCCTGAAGCTCCACGAGCCCGACGCCAGGGGAATTACCGTTCACAGCGGCGACCTTGAACTTGTCGACGTCGGCACCGTGTTCGAGGTTGCCCGCGACGGGCAATTTACGAGGGTGCTGGTCGGCGAGGGAGCGGTCGTTGCCGACCCGGATGGTGCAAGGCTGAGGCTTGCCGCCGGACAGCGGCTCGATGCCCGGGACGGCGACCAGGTCCTGCGCGCGATGCCCAGTGGCGGGGCGTCTGCGGGTTCGTTCGAGCGTGGCCAGCTTGCCTACACCAACGAGCCGGTCGACCATGTGATCGCCGATCTTCGCCGGTCTACCGGCATCGACTTTTCCGCGGAGGACGCTATCAGCGCCCGCAGCTTCACGGGCACCCTTTCGGTTGCCGAAGTCAAACGTGACCCAAGATCGCTCGAGCCGTTGCTTGGCGTCTCGATGGTGCGATCGGGTCAAGGCTGGAAACTGGGAGGAAAGGTCTAGCCGATTAGGACGCTCTATGCTGGCGCGTCGTTCGTCGCGCTCCTCATCATTGCCGCCCCGGGCCAGACAGCCTCCAGACCGATCAATGTCCCGGCAGGGACGGTCGGACAGGCGGCGTTCGCCATTGGCCGCCAGGCGGGAATCAGCATCGCCGTCCCCCAGCAGGACCTTCTCGGCCGCCCCTCGCCTGCCATCCGGGGCAAGATGGAGGCTTCCGATGCACTTGACCGCCTCGCCCGGGGAAGCGGCCTCAAGGTAAGGAAGGTCGGAGCGAGGAGCTTCGTCCTCGTGGCGGCGCAAAAGCCAGGCACCGTTCCCAAGAAGACGTCCCCCCGTAACCCCGCGCCGCCGGCGGAGCAACTTCCCGCCGACGAGCCAACCGACATCGTCGTTACCGCGAGCAAGCGCGACACGCTGTCCAGGCGCTTTCCCGGCCAATGGTCGCGCCTCGACGGCGCGGACTTCAGGCCTCTCGGCGTCGCGGGCACCGACGCGATTGAATCGCGCTCGGTCGGCTTCTCCTCGACCCATCTCGGTGCCGGTCGAAACAAGCTGTTCATTCGCGGCATCGCCGACTCCAGCTTCAGCGGACCGACCCAGTCGCCAGTTGGCCAGTATTTTGGCGACTTGCGGACCGGCTACAGCGGCCCCGACCCGGACCTCAAGCTGGTCGACATGCAGGGCGTCGAAGTCCTCGAAGGGCCGCAGGGCACTCTTTACGGATCCGGCGCCCTTGGCGGCATTGTCCTTCTCAAGCCCAACGCACCGGTGCTGGGCTCATATTCGGCAACCGCGACGATCGGCGGTACCGCGACCTCGCATGGCGACGCCGGCTATGACGCATCGGCGATGATCAACGCTCCGCTGGGCAGCCGCGCCGCCTTGCGCGGGGTCGTCTATCACGCGCGCGAGGGGGGCTACATCGACAATCTCGCCACGGGCGAGGATGATATCAACGACGTCGGCGTGACTGGCGGACGTGCAACCCTCACCGCCGAACTGGTGCCCGGATGGTACATCGATGTCGGGGGCCTGGCGCAGCGCATCGAGGGTGACGACAGTCAATATGCCGACGACAATGGCTCGGGGCTCAGCCGAAAGAGCCTCGTCGACCAGCCCTTCTCGTCGCGCTTTTCCCTGGCGAGCTTCGTGGTCCGCAAGGATGACGGCCCGGTCCGCTTCCGTTCGACGACCGGCGCCAGCCGGCAAAAGGTCGACGAGAATTTCGATGCCAGCAGCCCTTTTGAGACCCGGCAGCTTGGCCAGCGCAGCCGGGCCCGGGCATTCAGCAACGAGACCCGCGTCTGGCGGCCGATGGCGGATGGCTACAGCTGGCTCCTCGGGTTCAGCTCGATCGTCCATCGCTACCGGGTATCGAGGGACATCACCCGGGACGAGGTCACGCTCGACCTCGCGGGTGTCGAGAACCGGGTCCGCGAAACCACCTTCTATGGTGAACTTGGAGCCCAGCTCACCCCCGCCATCGAGGCGAGCGTCGGCGCTCGCTACACGCATACGAGGCTGTCGGGGTCTGGCGAGCATCTGAGCCCGCTGGGCATCGCGCGGCTCGCCGAGGAGGACGCGAGGCGCAGCGAAGATCGCTTCCTTCCCTCCGCGGCGCTGCTTGCAAGGCCGACGGACGACCTTACCATCTACGCCCGCTACCAGCAGGGATTTCGGCCGGGCGGGCTGTCGATCGCGGCGGACACCATCCGCCTTTACCGCAACGATCGTCTCGGCACTGCAGAGATCGGCTTTCGCTACGGGGCTGCAGGTCGCGATCCTGTGAACCTCGAGGGCAGCGCGACTCTCAGCCGCTGGCGGGACATCCAGGCCGATTTCCTGGACCCGTCGGGACTTCCCGTAACCGGCAATATCGGCGACGGGCGGGTCTGGACGGTGACGGTCAATGGCGGCGTCCGGCTTACGCCTGACGTCCGTCTCGACGCGGGCCTTGCCTGGAACGACGGCAAGATCACGAGGCCGACCGACGCCTTTCTCGCCCTGTTTGGAAGTTCCAGCGAGGCCTCGATGGAAATTCCCAACATTGCCCGGCTGGTTGCACGGGCGGCTATCGAATGGGAGCAAGACCTCGGCCGCGGCTGGACCCTCGAGACCAACGCCTATGCCCGCTATGTCGGGCGCTCGCGCCTCGGCATCGGTCCCTATCTCGGCGAGGAGCAGGGAGAATATCTCGATTCCGGCCTCATCCTTCGAGCGTCAGCCGACAAGCGTGCCATTTCGCTCACGATCACCAACCTTACCGACGAGGTCGGCAACCGCTTTGCCTTCGGTGCTCCGATCGCGACCGGCGCCGAGCAGCTGACCCCGCTTCGCCCGCGAACCATTCGCCTGGGCTTCGAACAGTCCTTCTGAAGATTTTTCCAAGGCAGGAACGAAGCGTCTCCGTCTGACTGACTGAAGCGCATTTGCCGCATGGCTGCGCACTCGGTTGGAAAATGAGGACATTGATGCGTAGTTACCTGCTTTACTCGACCTGCCTCGCTGCGCTGGCGCTCCCGGCGGCCGCGGAAACCACGATTTCGACGAGCGTTCCAGGACCGGTTCGCACCTCGACGATCAAGGCCGGCGCTGCGGACGATATCCTCATCAACTCCAGTGGCACCGTGAACGGCACCGCGGGTGGCGCCGTCATCATCGACAGCAACCACAAGCTCAACAGCCAGGGCTCGATCCTCGTCGGCAACATCAACAATGTGGCCGCGGTCGACGTTGCATCGGGCGTGACCAGCGGGATCACCCTCTCCGGCAAGATCGTCGTCGACGAGTCCTTCACGCCGACCGACGCCGACAATGACGGCGACCTTGATGGCCCGTTCGCCACGGGCAGCAACCGCTTCGGCATCCGCACGAACGGGGCGATGACCGGCAACATCCTTATTACAGGCACCGGGACCATCACCGTCGAGGGCAACAACAGCGCCGGCATCCTGCTCGGCGGCCCGCTCACCGGCAACTTCTCGACCGACGGCAAGATCAATGTCCTCGGCAGCAACACGGTCGGGGTCCAGCTATCGGACGTCAGCGGCAATGTGCGCCTCGCCGGCGAGATCGCGGCGCAGGGCGAAAACGCGATCGCGGTGCGCTCGACCGGCGACGTTGCCGGGGCAATGACGCTCCAGGGCAAGATCGTCGCCACCGGCTATCGCTACGTCACCCCGCCGTCGGACCCCAGCAAGCTCGACGCGGACGACCTGCTCCAGGGCGGCCCCGCGGTCTCGATCGAGGGCGATGTCGCCAAGGGCATCATCGTCGCGGTCCCGCCCAAGGACAACAGCACCACCGACAATGACGAAGACGACGACGGCATCGAGGACAGCAAGGAAGGAAGCGGCCAGATCCAGTCCTATGGTTCGGCTGCTGCAATCCGCATCGGGTCGGCAAGCGACATCGCGATCGGGGCAACCGAGGCGACCGGAACGGGTTTCGGCCTGATCATCGATGGCTCCGTCGCCGGCAGCGGCGTCTACTCCGGGGTCGAGGCAAACGGCCTCCAGATCGGCGGACTTGGCGGAACCGTGACCATTGCCAATGGCATCGGAGTGACGGGCCTCATATCGGCGAAGTCGGTTGACCGGGCAGCGACCGCCGTGCGGCTGGACGTCGGGGCGTCGACGCCAGAACTTCGCAATGCCGGAAAGATCC
Source organism: Sphingomonas sp. (assembly GCA_032907585.1). Classification (GTDB taxonomy): domain Bacteria; phylum Pseudomonadota; class Alphaproteobacteria; order Sphingomonadales; family Sphingomonadaceae; genus Sphingomicrobium. Next base: position 19,620 of record JAJJPO010000231.1, read on the forward strand.
TCGCTTCGAGCGGCAACACCGCCCAGTCGGTAGCGACGGCGATCGACATCAAAACGGGCGCCAGCCTCCCGGTGCTGCGCAACAGCGGGGAGATCAAGGCGAGCACCGGGTCCAATGGCACCGCCATTGCCATCATCGACCGGTCGGGCACCCTCAGCCTCATCGAGAACAGCGGTAGCATTGCCGGTTCCGGCGCGGCCGCCGATTCCGATCGCAACATCGCTATCGACCTCAGCGCCAACGCCGGCGGCGCGACCATCAAGCAGACCGCGGTCGCCGCCAATTTTGCTGCACCGAGCATTTCCGGCGCGATCAGGTTCGGCGCCGGCTCGGACGTGCTGGACATTGCCGACGGCTCGCTTTCCGGCAACGTCAGCTTCGGCGAGGGCGCTAACAGCTTCGTCCTTTCCGGCGATGCGGTGGCCAGCGGCAAGCTCATCTTTGGTGCTGGCAATGACGTGATCACGACCAGCGGCACGAGCGTCTTCAACGGGACCGTCGACTTCGGCGGCGGCTCGGACTCGCTGGCGATCGGCGGCACTTCCTTCACCGGGGAACTGCTCAACTCGGCCGGCCTCGCCGTGTCGGTCAACAAGGGCAGTTTCGGCGTGGTGAAGACCGCGAGCATCGCCTCGCTCGATGTCACCAATGGCGGGACGATTTCCGTCACCCTCGACAAGACCGCGGGCCAGTCGAGCCTACTCAACGTCAGCGGGACGGCGAGCTTCGGCGAGAATTCCAAGCTCCAGCTGAAGGTCGCCAATGTCGACCAGGCCGAGGGTCATTTCATCGTCATCAATGCCGGCACCCTCGTCGGCGGCGACAAGCTAAGCGCGACGACCGATCTCCTGCCATTCCTCTACAAGGGATCCCTGTCCGTCACCGGGAACCAGGTCGCGGTCGACGTCAGCCGCAAGAGCGCTTCGGAACTGGGCCTCAACCGCTCGGAAAGCGCTGCCTATGGCGCGATCTACGAGGCAATCGGGACGGACGATGACATCGGCTCGTCGTTCCTCGGCCTTCGCAACCAGGAAGAATTCGTCGGGACGCTTCGCCAGATGCTCCCCGAACATGCCGGCGGCACGTTCGAGGCCGTGACCATGGGCGACCGGACCGCGGCCCGGGCGCTGATGGATCCCAAGGCCCCTTACGAAGACGAGGGCGGCGTTGCCTACCACTTCAACCAGATCGCATGGGGCTCCTCGAAGAGCATTGGCGATACCGCCGGTTACGAGATCGGTGGCTGGGGAGCGACCGGCGGCGCGGAGATTTCCACCGGTCTTGGCCGGTTCGGCGTGACGCTCGGCTACCTCTGGGGCAAGGAAGACGACGAGGCGACCGACAACCGGGTCAATGCCGACCAATATTCGATTGCCGCCCATTGGCGTTTGCAGAAGGGCGGCCTGCAGCTGGCCGCTCGCGGAAGCTATTCCTTCATCAGCTTCGATGGGCAGCGCTTTTTCGTTTCCGACAGCGGCGAGGAGCCGGTGGAGCGGACGATCGAAGGCGAATGGGATGGCTCGCTGGTCTCGGCGTCGCTCAACGCGAGCCATGAACTCTGGGCCGGCTCATTCTACGTCCGGCCAAGCGCCGGCGTGGAATATTACCGGCTGAGCGAGGATGGCTACCAGGAAGAAGGTGGCGGAAGCGCCCTTGATCTTTCCGTCGAGAAGCGCACCAGCGACGAACTTGCCGCCAATCTCCTCCTTGCCGCAGGCTTCGAGACGGGCGGCATGCGCCCCGACGAGGGCTTCTTCAGGCTCGAAGCCGAGGCCGGCCGCCGGCAGATTGTCGGGGGTTCGCTTGGCAAGACCCGCGCCCGTTTCGAGGACGGTGACATGTTCGAACTGGATCCGGGCGAGCGCGAGAGCGGCTGGGTCGGCCGCATCCGCGGCATCGGAGGCAACTCCGGCTTTCGTGTCGCCGGCGAAATCGGTGCCGAGGAACGCGAAGAAAAAGTTGGACTGTCAGCTCGGGCAAGCCTCCTCCTAGGCTTGTGAACCGAGGGCCGCCGCTCCGCTTAGACACCCCTAATCCCGGGCGGAGCGGCGGCCAGATTTCAATCTGGAAAACCGCAAGGGCTACGCGGCGTCGTTCCAGCCGCCGCCAAGCGCCCGAAACAGGTCGATCTGCCTCGCCACCAGCTGGCCATCCATGTCGGCCAGCGCCGCCTCGGCCTCCGCAAATGTCCGCTCTGCGTCGAGCAGCGCCAGCGAATCCACCTCGCCCTCCCTTTGCCTGGCGCGAACGATATTGGCCGCGACCTCTGCTTCGTTGCGCGCAGCGCTGAGCGCCTCGCGTCGTCGGAGCGCATTGGCATAGGCCGAGAGCGCGGTCTCGGTTTCCTGGAGCGCGCGAAGGACGGCGCCGTCGAATTCCGCCAGCGCTTCACGGCTAGTTGCTTCCGCGCCCGCCACCCGGGCCCTTGCCCGCGCGTGATCCGAAAAGGACCAGCTGATCAGGGGCCCGAGCAGGAACCCCACGGGATTACTGAAGAGGCTGCCGATGCTTCCCCCGCTCGCGGAAAGCGAGCCGCCAAGGCTGATCCTCGGGTAGAGCTCGGCCGTTGCAACGCCGATGCGCGCGCTCGCCGCAGCAACTCTCCTCTCCGCAGCCCGGACATCGGGTCTGCGCGAGAGCAGCTGTGCGCCGTCGCCGACCGGGATGGGCTGCCCGAGCTTCAGGGAATGGTTGCGCGCGCCCGCCGCTTGGGGCAGCTCGGCGGGCGCGCGTCCGGTCAACATTGCCAACCTGAACAATGCGTTGTCACGCTCGGCGGCAATGGCCGGAATCTCTGCCTGTCGCTGGTTGCGAAGCGTGGCGATGCGGGCCGTGTCGAGACGGCTGTTGAGGCCGATCTCGACGCGTCGGCCCGTCAACTCGAGCGACCGGTCGAGGAGCTCGACGATGCGCGCGGCGACCTCGAGCCGCTCGGCGGCGCTTGCCGCATCGGCATAGGCCCGCGCCGTCTCGGCGACGATGGCGACCCTGGTCGCGGCGAGATCTGCCTTGGCTGCGCCGACATCGTTGCCCGCCGCTTCGATACCCCGGTCGACACGGCCGAAGAGATCGACCTCGTAGGCGATGTCGAGCCCGGCATCGAAACTGCCGGAGGCATCGCTCGAGCCGGGTTCGCGCCCACGCGTCGCTGCCGCATCGACGCCCCCTTGCGGCAGCCGGTCTACCCTGGCCTCGCCGAGCGCTGCCCGCGCCTTCGCGAGCCTCGCCACGGCGATCCTGATATCGGTGCTTCCACCAAGCGCATCGGCGATCAGCTGGTCGAGCACCGGGTCCTCGTAGAGCCGCCACCAATTGTCCCTGGCGGGAGCAATCCCCTGCACGGCTGGCGCCACCGCCGAGACAAATGGTCCCGCGGCTGCGGCCCTCGTCTCAGGCTGGACATAGTCCGGGCCGGTAGCACATGCGGCGAGCGCCAGTGCCGAGGTGATCGTCAAGATCCTGCTTAATGGCATTTTACCTGTCCTTACGAAGCTGGCAGCAACTCGGGCTGCTCCCCGGTCGGCCGGGTGCGGTCGCGCTTCAGCCACTGGCCGAGCGAACGGCACGCCACGTAGAAGAGCGGGGTGAACACCAGCCCGAATGCCGTGACGCCTATCATCCCGAAGAACACCGCCGTGCCGAGCGCCTGCCTGAGCTCCCAGCCGGGGCCGCTTGCGATCACCAGCGGGAGGACGCCGAGGATGAAGGCAAGGCTCGTCATGAGGATCGGACGAAGGCGCGTCCGGGCCGCCTCGATAGCCGCCTGCAGTGGCGCTGCTCCCCGCTCCTCGGCCTGCTTTGCAAACTCGACGATGAGAATGGCGTTCTTGGCGGCGAGCGCGATCAGCACGATGAGGCCGATCTGGGTCAGGATATTATTGTCCATCCCCCGGAGGTTCACGCCAGCCATCGCCGCGAGCAGGGTCATCGGCACGATGAGGATGATTGAAAGCGGCAGGAGCAGGCTCTCGAACTGGGCAGCAAGAACGAGGAAGACGAACACCACCGAGAGGCCGAAGATGAGGATCGCGATATTGCCCGCCGCCTGCTGCTGGTAGGCGATATCGGTCCACTCGGTTGCAAAGCCCTGGGGCAGGCTGGAAGCCAGGCGCTCCATCGTCTCGATCGACTGGCCGGTCGAATAGCCTGGCGCCGTGTCCCCATCGAGTTCGACCGCAGGATAGAGGTTGTAGCGGGTCACCCGATAGGGCCCGGTCTTGTCCTCGAAGGTTGCCACCGCACCGATCGGAACCATTTCGCCGCTCGACGATCGGGTCTTGAGCTGGGCGATGTCAGCCGGGTCGTCCCGTGCGCTTGCCTCCGCCTGCGCGGTCACCCGGAAGGTGCGCCCGAGCAGGTTGAAATCGTTGACGTAGGCGGAACCGAGATAGACCTGGAGCGCCTCGAAAACGCGTTCCCGAAGCACTCAGAGCAAGTCCGACTTGGCGCGGTAGAAATCCGCCAAGAACCTCGGCGTGGACTTGTCGTAGAGGGGGAAGACAATTGCCAGCCCCTTTTCCTGCTGGGCCGCGCCCATCACTTGATAGGCGGCCTGCTCCATCGCCTGGTAGCCATTGTCGCCGCGGTCCTGGATGATCATCCGGTAGCCGCCGCCGTTGCCAATGCCCTGGACGACTGGCGGCGGGATGACGAACACCATTGCCTCGTCGATGTCCGCCACCGCGGCGCGCATCTCGTTTTCGATGTTGAGTTCCGTGCGGTCAGTGCCGGCCCGCTCCTCGAACGGTTTGAAGGTCACATAGGCGGCGCCGGCATTGGACGCCTGGGTTCCCGAGGCGCCATCGAAGCCGGCAAACATCACTGCCGCGTCGGTTCCCGGCACCTTCAGCAGCCTTGCGACAACCTTCTTCAGAACGGCGTCGGTGCGCTCGATCGAGCTGCCGGGGGGTAGCTGGACAGCGGCAAGCGCATAGCCCTGGTCCTGCGCCGGGATGAAGCCGGCAGGAGTCGCCCAGAACAGGGAAACGGTCAGTGCAACGAGGCCGGCGTAAATGGTGAGCCCGCGCCTGGGGGCGCCAATGATACGGCGGGTGAAGCGGCCATACCACTCGCCAAGGCGCGCAAACTGTTCGTTGAACCGGTCGCCGGCACGATGGAGCGCGCCCATGACACCCGTCCTCGCCCGATCCTCGCTCCTTGGCCTGAGCAGCAGCGCAGCCAGCGCCGGCGACAAGGTGAGGGAGAGCAGCAGCGAGATGACGGTCGATGCCGAAATGGTGACCGCGAACTGGCGATAGAATTCGCCGGTAATCCCGGTAAGGAAGGTGACCGGCACGAACACTGCGCACAGCACGAGAACGATTGCTACCAGCGCTGCGGAAACCTCGTCCATGGAGCGGTGTGACGCTTCACTGGGCGAGAGGCCCAGCTCGAGGTTGCGCTCGACATTCTCGACCACGACGATCGCGTCGTCGACGACGATGCCGATGGCGAGCACCAGCCCGAACATCGAGAGCGTGTTCAGCGAGTAGCCGAGGGCAGCAAGGACGGCGAAGGTGCCGATCAACGACACCGGGATTGCAACGATCGGGATGATCGCCGCGCGCCAGCTCTGCAGGAAGATGATGATAACGAGGACGACGAGGATCAGCGCCTCGACGAGTGTCTTCTGGACCTCGCCCATCGAGGAGCTGATGAACTCGGTGGGATTCCAGATGATCCGGTATTCGAGACCTTCGGGAAAGCTCTGGGCTGCTTTCGCAAGCTCGGCCTTGATGCCCTCGGCCGCGGCGAGCGCATTGCTGCCAGGCCTCTGGGTGATGCCGAGGATCACGGAATCGGTGCCCGACAGATAGGCGTTGACGCCATAGTCCTCTGCGCCGAGCTCGACCCGCGCCACGTCCCGCAGCCGGGTGATCGCCCCGGTCGCCGGGTCGGCCCGGACAATGATGTTGGCAAATTCCTGCGCGGTCCTGAAGCGGCCCTGGGTCTCGACGTTGAGCTGCTGGGCCGCGCCCGTGTCGAAGGGTGGTTGGCCGACGACGCCGGCGGCGACCTGGACATTCTGCGATCGGAGCGCTTCGACCACTTCGCCGGCGGTAAGGCCGAGCGTTGCCGCCCGGCCGGGGTCGATCCAGACCCGCATGGCATAGTCGCGGGCACCGAATATCTGGACATCGCCGATGCCATCGACGCGCGACAGGCGGTCCTTGAGCTGGGTCAGCGCATAGTTGGAAACATAACCTCGATCGAGCGATCCGTCGGGCGACAGGATGTTCACCGCCATGAGCCAGGAAGGCGAGGTCTTGCGGACCACTACCCCCTGCCTCCTCACCTCCTCGGGAAGGCTGGGTTCCGCCAGCGCAACGCGGTTCTGGACCAGAACCTGGGCAGTATCGAGGTCGGTTCCCAGCCGGAAGGTAACGGTAATCGTCAGCCGCCCGTCACCGGTCGATTGGGACGACTGGTAGAGCATGTTGTCGACGCCGTTGATCTGCTGCTCGATCGGAGCGGCAACCGTCGCCGCGACCGTCTCGGCCGAGGCGCCGGGATAGGCGGTGCTGACCGTGACCGTCGGCGGGACAATCTCGGGGAACTGGGAGACCGGCAGTCCGACATAGGCGAAGGCGCCAACGATGGTGATGATGATCGCGACGACGCCGGCAAAAATCGGCCTGCGGATGAAGAAATGGCTGAAACGCATTGGGCTTGCCCGATCTTATCTGGAGGCCAGCGTCGCCTGTGACGCGCTGGGACTGGTGGGCTTCGGGGCGCTGCCGTTGGCGGCCTGCTGCAGCTCGATCCTGGTCAGCCGCGGGTTGACGAGCGCGCCGGGCGCCGCGAACTGGACACCCTGGACGATGACGGTTATAGTTCGCCGGGTGGTTGAGATCCTCGGTACCAAAGTCGGTCAGCGAGAGAACCCGGTCTCGACCGGCTTCGCCACGACCTTATTGTCCTTGCCGACGACCAGCAGGATCTTGCGGGCCTGGTCGGTTCGAACCGCGGCGTCAGGGACGAGCAGTGCATTTACCGTTCCGCCCTCGGCCAGCCGCATGTTGCCGAACATTCCGGGCGCCAGGAAATAATTGGGATTGGGCACGACGGCGCGGGCCCGGACCGTGCCCGAGTTCTGGCTGATGCCATTGTCGGTGAAGTCGAGGCGACCCTTCCAGTTATAGTCGGCCTCGTCCTGCAGCCGGATTTCCGCCACCTGGCCCGATGAGTCGCCCGCCTGACGCGCCCGGGCTGCCTTGAGGAACAGCGATTCGGGGACGTCGAAGCTGAAATAGATTGGATCGAGCGCGTTGATCGTGGTCAGCAGCGTTTCGCCCGAGGCGACGAGGTTCCCGGCGTCTATCCGCCGGTCCGAGATCCTGCCGCCAATCGGCGCACGTACCCTGGTGAACTCGACGTCCAGCGCCCGGGCCCGGACCCTCGCCTCGGCTGCCGCGAGGGCGGCCCGGGACGAGCGCACCCGCGCGGTGATCTGGTCGACGTTGGCCTGCGACACCGCCCCCTCGGCCAGAAGCCGCTGGGCCCGCGAAAGATCGGTCTCGGCAAGGCCAAGCTCGGCCCTGGCCGAGGCAACGCTTGCCCTGGCCTCTGCCAGCGCCGCGTTGAAGGGACGAGGATCGATGGTGAAGAGGAGCTGGCCCTTGGCGACGATCGCGCCGTCGGTGAAATGGACCGCCACGATCTGGCCGGAGACCCTGGGGCGGACCTCGACGCTTCGGCTCGCCTCGAACCGGCCGACATAGTCGTCCCACTGGTTGATGGGCCGCTCGAGGGGTGCCGCGACCGTCACGTGGGGGGCAGTGGGAGCAGCAGCTGGGGAGGGGTCGCTGTCCCATAGCGTGACGGCCGCGGCAAGCAGTGCAAGCGGCGAGCCCATGATGAGAGCGCGCTGCCACAAGGGTCGGCGGGCAATGCGTCCATGAAAGGTCTCGGTCTCACCGCTATCGGCGGTGAATTTGCTGAACATGTTCATGCGGCGATCCTTTGCGGTGCGCTGACGGCGGCTCGGATGCTGCGAACCATCAGCTCATACTGGTCGGGGCTGAATCCCTGCGAGAGGAAATGGGCGACGTCGTCGCCGGGAACGGTAAAACCGAAATGCCAGCTGAGAACGGCGGCGCGGCGCAGCGCCTCGAGCCGCTCGTTGGCGAGCTCGGGGCTTCCGCTCCGGCCGATCAGCCAGTTGATGAAGCGGCGGATGCGGCCCGGCGCCCTCAGGGTGGACAGGCTGTCCGCGCGGGCAAGCCGGATCACCGACCATTCCAGCGACGAGAATCCGGGCCTGGCGGTGTCATTTGCCGGGACGCCCGCCGGGGCAATCCGCGCGGCCTTCGCCGTTTCGATTTTCGCGGCATATGCCATGTTCGTGTCTCCCTGTTCTCTTGCGGGCGAGCTTCACCGTTTGCCGGAGCAGGGCTTTTCCGGCAGCTGCGGCATGTCCCAGGCACGCAATTGGCCCGTGTCGGGGCGACAGCCCCGACCCCAAAAGGCCGGTTTCTAGAGGTGGGTACCCTTACAGGCGGGCGTCAGGACCCGCAGACAAGATAGTCATGTTTTGACGCATCATCCCTTTTTGATGGCTTCGAAAGCGCGCCACAGGCATGGCCCCAAGCTTTCTGTACCGGTCAGTACAAAGTCGGCGAGGCGACGTCAAGGAAAACTTCTGTACCGGTCGATAAAAAATATTGATGGGGGTATTAAATCAGGCGCTCGGCCAGAGCGCGAGCGCGGTTTCCGCAAGCTGGTCGAGCTGCTTGCGGGTGGCGCCCTGGTTGGCCTGGACCGAGATGCCCTGGATAATCGAGACCAGCACCCGGCTGAGCCCCTCCGGGTCGACTTCGGCGGGAAGATCGCCTTCTGCCCTGGCCCTTTCCAGCCGGTCGACTAGCGCCTGCTTGCCCTTGTTGCTGCGCTCGATCACTTCCTCGTGGATCGATTGGGCCGCCGGTCCGCACGAGACCGAGCTGATGACGCGCAGGCAGCCGTGGCCGCCGTCGCAATTGCAGGCAGTCTCCACCGCGCCTCTCAGCATGGTCTCCGCAACCCGGCGCGCCGTCGGCTCGGCCAGCGCCTTGCCGACATAGGCCATCTTCTCCTTCTCGTAGAGATCGAGAGCCTTTCGAAACAGGGCTTCCTTGTTTCCGAACGCGGCATAGAGGCTGGGCCGGGTGATCCCCATTGCCTCGGTGAGGTCCGTCAGCGAGGCGCCCTCATATCCCTTGGCCCAGAACACGCTGAGCGCCTGGGCAAGCGCATGGTCGACACAGAACTCGCGTGGACGCCCTCTCGTCGCGGCAATGGCCTCAGGTTTATTCATATCGCCCGGTACATAATATCAAAACGCAAAAATTCCAACGAATTGTGCCCGGAAGGGTGCGGCGGGGCAAGCTGCGAAAGTCGCCAGGCGCATTATCGTGCCATTGCACCAGCCAGATACAGCAACTAGGTCGGAGGGCATGAAGCGCGCGTTACTCTCCCTCGCCATTCTCCTGACAGCAGCATGCGGGCAGGACGGTAAGCCGGATATCCAGCCTGGCAACGCCTGGGCCCGTCCCACCCGGGGCGATGCTCCCGGCGCGGTCTATGTAGCGATCAACAACAAGGGGTCCGCCGACGACCGGCTGGTCGGCGCCTTCACCGACCGCGCGGCGATGGCCATGGTGCACCAGACCGAGCTGGTCGACGGCGTCGCGACGATGCGAATGGCGGGCGAGATCAACATCCCCGCGGGCCAGCGCATCGAGATGGTGCCCGGCGGCACCCACATCATGCTGCAGGGGCTGCGCGCTCCCTTGAGGACCGGCGACAGCTTCGACCTGGTGCTGAAGTTCCGAACGAGCGGCGACCGCAAGGTCAAGGTCGACGTCACCAAGGAGCAAAAATGATGAGCCTGGCGCGCCTGCGGCTGCTGCTATGGGTGGTAGTCGGGATCGTTGCTGCCGGCATCGTCGTCCTGCTCTGGCGCCAGTCCTCGCCCCAGCAGGTCGCTTCCTCGCCGCTTGGAACGATCGGCGGCCCATTCACGCTTACTGGCACCGACGGCCAGCCATTTGCGAGCTCGCGCCTGAACGGCCGGCCGGCCGCCCTGTTCTTCGGTTTCACCCACTGCCCGGACGTCTGCCCGACCACGCTGGCGAGGCTGACCCGCCTTCGCCAGCAGCTCGGCAAGGGCGACGATGCGCTGTCGATCGTCTTCGTCAGCGTCGACCCCGAGCGTGACACGCCAGCCGAGGTCGACAATTACATGAAGCTATATGATTCGCCGGTCATCGGCCTCACCGGGACGCCGGCCCAGCTCGAAATCGTCAAGAAGCAGTTCGGCATCTATTCGCGCAAGGTCGAGCAGCCAGGCGGCTCCTATAGCGTCGATCACACCGCGTCGGTGATCCTGCTCGATCGAAACGGCCAGTTCGTCGCCACCATTTCGCCCGAGGAGGGCGACGAGGTCGCGCTCGACAAGCTCCGCCGGATAACCGCCTAGCCGGCCTGCAACTGCTGCTGAATCACCCGGTCGAGCAGGCGATCCATCGCCAGCTGGACCTCGGGTTCCTCGAGGGTCGGCGTGTGGCCGACGTCGGGAACGACGAGTAGCTCGGCGTCGCCCGCGAGCCGCTCGATCATCTGGCTGGCGACGTCCGGTGCAAGCAGGTCCGAGAGCGCTCCGCGCAGGACGAGCACGGGACGTCCCGCCAGCGCCTCGTAGAGATCCCAGTTCGCCGACTGCGGTCCTTCGGTCGCCGCCCGGAAATTCCCGGCGATGTTCATGTCATAATCGAACCCGATTCCCCGCGGCGATTCGTCGAGGATGCGGCGTGCAAACCGTTCCCAGTCATGTTGCTGCCAGCGGGGGAACATCTCGCGATTGCGCTCGGCCAGTACCCTGGTCGCCTCCTCCCAGCTTGGGAAGAAGACCTCGCGCCCGACATAGCCGGCGATGCGATCGATACCGGCGCCGTCAATCTCGGGCCCGATATCGTTGAGAAGTGCTCCCGCTATGCGGTCACTGTCGGTCGAGGCGAGAAGCATCGTGCAGATGCCGCCAAGCGAGGTCCCGACGAACACGGCGTCGGCGATCCCTTCCTGGTCGAGCAGCTTCAACAGGTCGGCGACATAATATTCCGGCGAGTAGCGGCTGGGGTGGGGATCATGTTCGCTGAGCCCCCGGCCGCGCAACTCGACGCAGATCACCCGCCACCGCCCGGCATAGCGTTCCGCCACCGGTTCGAAGTCTCGCGCGTTGCGGGTCAGCCCTGGAATGCAAAGGATCGGCGGCGTGTCGCGCGGGCCGTCATAGTCCCGGTAGTGGAGGCGAAGACCATCGGCACTGTGCCAGAAACGATCGGTCCAACTGGCCATCCACACTTCCCCCGCGACTGGACTCCCCCTATCGCGGGCCGATGGCCGCGCTGCAAGCCGTTACCGACCCTTCGCCCATCCTCGAGCTCGGCGAGACATTCTACGATCAGGTAAGGCCGGCAGATTTTCCCGGGTGCAGCGCCCGCTTCCTCAATCATCGCTGGGCGCAACGCGTCGGCCTCGGGTCGCTCGACGACGAAGGCTGGGCACGCCATTTCTGCAGGTTCGAGGCACTGCCGGGCAATCTTCGGGAACCCCTCGCGCTACGCTACCACGGCCACCAGTTCCGTGTTTACAACCCGGCCATTGGCGATGGCCGCGGCTTTCTTTTCGCGCAGCTTCGCGACGATAGCGGCCGGCTGCTCGACCTTGGCACCAAGGGCAGCGGCCAGACCCCTTACAGCCGGGCGGGTGATGGACGGCTGACGCTGAAAGGCGGAGTCCGGGAAATATTGGCGAGCGAGATGCTCGAGGCGCTCGGAGTCAACAGCTCGAAGTCCTTCGCCCTGTTCGAGACCGGAGAGCAGCTGTGGCGGGGCGACGAGCCCTCCCCCACCCGCTCGTCCGTGCTGACCCGGCTCAGCCACGGCCATATCCGCATCGGAAACTTCCAGCGGCTGGCATTCCACGACGACCTTGAAGGCCTCTCGAGGCTGGCGCGCTATTGCCTGCATCATCTCTTCGACCTGCCGCTCGGCGATGACCGCGAGAATGCCTCGAGCCTGTTCGAGAAGGCATCGGCTGCAACCGCGACGCTTGCAGCGAGCTATGTGGCCGCCGGCTTCGTCCACGGCGTTCTCAACAGCGACAATATCAACATCACCGGCGAGAGCTTCGATTATGGCCCGTGGCGCTTCACGCCCGAATGGGACGAGCAATTCGTCGCTGCCTATTTCGACGAGGTCGGGCTCTACGCGTTCGGCCGCCAACCCGAAGCGATCCACTGGGACCTAGCCCAGCTCGCAGGCTCCCTGTCGATGATCGGCGATGCGCCCTCCCTGTCCGATGCCCTTGGGCGGTGGCCAGCCGCATTCCAGGCCGCCCTTTCCTTGCAGATGCTGAAGCGCCTCGGGATCGAGCCGCGAGGCGAGGCGGACGACCGGCCGCTCGTCTCGGCGATGATCAGGGCCCTGCGGTCGCGCCGAGTCTCCATCGACCGCTTCTTCTTTGACTGGCGTGGCGGGAGGGCAACCGACCCGAAGCTCTATGCCGGAGAGGAGTTCGACGAGCTTCGCTCGCTCCTCGAGGGACGGCAGAGCCTCCCCCGCCATCCTTACTGGACGGACGCCGGGCCCTGTTCGATGCACATCGACGAGGTCGAGGCCATCTGGGCAGCGATTGCGGAAAATGACGACTGGTCGCTCTTCAATGCCAAGGTCGAGGCTGTCCGGCGGCTCGGTGACGCCATGGCGTCGGACGCCGTGGCTTGACCGCCCGGTGCGCGCAGGGCTAGCGCGAGCCGGCGTGCTGGAGATTTCATGAGCGGGGAAACCCTAGTTTCAATCGAGCCGGCTACCGGCGCCGAGATATGGTCCGGTGCAATCGGCGACGCTGCCGCGGAAGTGGCGGCGGCACGCGCGGCCTGGCCCAAGTGGGCTGCACATTCGGTGACCTACCGGATGGAGATGATGCGCCGGTTCGCCAATGTCGTGCGCTCGCGGGCGGATGAATTTGCAGAGCTCATCGCGCGTGAGACCGGAAAGCCATTCTGGGAAGCAAAGACCGAGGTAAACTCGGTCGTCGGCAAGGTCGAGATTTCGATCGCCGCCTATCTCGAACGGACCCCGAACAACCGACTCGAGGCCGCGCTCGGCAACAAGGTCACTGTCCGCCACAAGCCGCACGGCGTGCTGGCGGTTCTTGGCCCCTATAATTTCCCGGCCCATCTGCCCAATGGCCATATCGTCCCGGCCCTGATCGCTGGCAACGCGATCGTGTTCAAGCCCTCGGAAAAAACCCCGGCGACCGGCGAGATGCTGGTTCGCTGCTTTCACGAGGCCGGCGTTCCCGAGGGCGTGCTGCGCCACATCATAGGCGGCCCGGCCGAGGGCACGTCGCTCGCCGGCGAGTCCGGCCTCGACCACCTGCTTTTCACCGGCTCGGGGGGTGAAGGAACGCGCC
>JAJJPO010000232.1:0-8170 GCA_032907585.1 Sphingomonas sp.
CATTTGGCTGAATGCCCGGGAAGCTCCACAAACAAAGTTGCCAGGCGTTGCGTCCAAGCAACATACGCCATGTTCCGATCAGCTTGCCCGTTGACTCGGTCATGCTTCGGTAGAACAGTCGCCGGCGGATGTCGCAGTCAACTTGTCTCAGGGGGCTAAGATGGGCCAACGCACTAGGTTTGAAGCTGGCGATACTCGTTTGATGCGTTCAGGTTTGATGTTTGGCGCCTCGATCGCGGCGCTCATGATCGGCGCCCCGGCATACGCCCAGACCCCACCCGACGAAGCGCCGCCCGAGGAAACCGCCGGTCAACCGGCAGTCGAACCGGAGACCGCGCTCGCCGACGAGGGAACAGACACGATCGTCGTTACCGGGAGCCGCATCCGTCGGCCCACCATTGATTCGCCTGTTCCGGTCACGTCCGTCACCGGCGAAGAATTCTTCGAAACCGGGCAGACCTCGATCGGCGACGTCCTCAACGAGCTGCCGGCGCTCCGCTCGACCTTCAGCCAGGCCAACTCCACCCGCTTCCTTGGAACGTCGGGCCTCAACCTCCTCGACCTTCGCGGCCTGGGGACCCAGCGGACCCTCGTCCTGGTCAATGGTCGTCGCCACGTGGCGTCGAACATCCTCGGCAATGCAGTGGAAGTCGACACCAACACCATTCCGACCGATCTCATCGAGCGGCGGTAACTCGGCCATCTATGGTTCGGACGCCATCGCCGGCGTCGTCAATTTCGTCCTCAAGGATGACTTCGAGGGAATCCAGGTCCGGGGCCAGGGTGGCATCAGCAAATATGGGGATGCTGGCAATTATTATGTAAGCGCGCTCGTTGGCACCAATTTTGCCGACGACCGCGGCAATGTTGCGGTCAATCTCGAATATGCACGCCAACAGGACTATTATGCCGCCAATCGAGGCGAGTGTCTGCGGACCCAGTGCGGCTATGTGACGGTCGACACGGACCCGGCGGGAGCTCCTTTCGATGACGAGCCAGATCGCGTCTTCCTCGAGGACATCAGGCACGGCCTCTACACGGATGGCGGCGCGATGTATCTCTGCTGCCAGTTCATCGATCCTTCCAGCCCGCTAATTGGCGGGTCGGGGCTGTTCACGATACCCTATCGCTTCCTGCCCAACGGAGACCTGACCCCAATTACCGGCGAACGTGTCGGCATCAGCTATTTTGGCTCTTTCATCGGTGGCAACGGAAGCAATTTCCGCAACGGGACCCAGTTCGGCCTGTCCCCGAGACTTGACCGTTACAGCGCCAATCTCATCGGTCATTTCGAGATTTCTCCGGCACTGGTTCCGTTTATTGAAGCCAAATATGTCCGGACGGACTCTTTTGGTAACGCCTCGGGCCCCTTCTTCTCCTCGTCGATCGGCGAGATCTATCCGGAAGGGCATCCGCTTGAAGGGTTCGACCGCGAAGCCTTCTTCACGGACAACCCCTACCTCTCCGACCAGGCGCGCACGCTCCTCGAGGACAACGGCGTTTCCTACTTCTATCTGTTCCGCAACTTCGTCGAGCTCGGCAACCGCGAGGAGAAGGCCAAGCGCGAGACGTTCCGGATCGTCGGCGGCCTGAAAGGCGAGTTCAATGACGACTGGACCTACGAGGTCTCGCTGAACTTCGGCAAGCTGAAGGAAAAGACCAAGATCCTCGGCAACGTCAACATGCAACGCTACCTGCTTGCAATCGACGCCGTCGACGAGGGGGTCTTCAACGGCGGTCCTGCAAACGGCAATATCGTCTGCCGGTCGCAGCTCGACCCAGCGGCAAGGTTGTCACTGGCCAATGCGACAAACCCGGATTTTGCCGCATCCCAGCTGGATGCGGACGTCGCGGCCTGCGTCCCGCTGAACCCGTTCGGCGAGGGAAACATCACTTCCGGGGCCAGAAATTACGTGCTGCAGGACTCGCTGGCCAAGGGCTGGATCAAGGAATTTGTCGCCAACGCATTCGTCTCGGGTGACACGAGCGAGTTCCTGAACCTGCCTGGTGGCCCGATCGGTTTTGCGCTCGGTGCCGAACACCGGACCTATGACGTCAGCTACAAGCAGGATGATTTCACCGCGGCCGGGATGACCTTTTACAATGCCATCCCTGACTTCACACCGCCCAGCTTCCGGGTGAACGAGGTCTTCGGTGAGCTTCGCCTGCCGATCCTGAGGGACCAGCTGGTTCACGAGCTTACCGTCTCGGGTGCGGCCCGATACGCCAAGTACCGGACATTCGGCGGCGTGTGGGCCTACAACTATGGCGCCGAGCTCGCGCCGATCCGGGATATCAGGTTCCGTGGCAACTTCTCCCGGGCCGTCCGTGCACCGAGCCTTGCAGACGCCTATACGCCTCTCGGGCAGAACTTCGCGCCTGGGTTTGCCGACCCGTGCGATAACGACCAGATCGGTGGCGGATCGGAATTCCGGGCGGCGAATTGCGCCGCAGCGGGCGTGCCGCCGGGCTTTAACTTCAACTATACTTCGTCGCTGGGTTTCCTCTCGGGTGGCAATCCCAACCTTGAGCCCGAGACGTCCGACTCCATCACCCTTGGCGGGGTGCTCCAGCCACGCTTCATTCCGGGCTTCGCACTCGCGGTCGACTGGTACAAGATCAAGGTGAAGGACGTCATCACGTCGCCGAGCGCCCAGGCCGCCGTAAACGCCTGCTATGACCTTCCGGACATCAACAACCAGTTCTGCGCCCTGTTCGAGCGCGCAGGACCGGGTGGAGGTCCGCGCGGCGAAATCCCGGGCCGTATCCTCGAGAACAGCCTCCAGCTGGTTCCGCTCAACTATGCGAAACTCCAGGTGAAGGGCATCGACGTCGACGCGACCTATCGTCGCCGGTTCGGGGACGTGGATTTCAACACGCGCTTCGTTTACACCCGCGTGCTCCAGAACGACCAGTTCCTCGATCCGACCGATCCGGGCTTTGCCGACCAGCTGTTACTCGAACTGGGCGACCCCAAGCATGCGTTCAACTGGGACACGGGTCTGAAATTTGGCCGTTTCACCGTCGGCTACCAGATGCGTTATCTTGGAAAGATGTTGCTTAACGGCGCTGCCTACGAGTTCTTCTTCAGCAAGCAGGGCCGGGATCCGTCCAACCCCGACTGGGCGGAGGATCGCTTCTACAAGTCGCAACTCTACCATGACATCCGCGCCTCGGTCGACGTGAAGCCGGGATTCAACTTCTACCTTGGCGTAGATGACCTCACCAATAATCTTCCGCCGAGGGGCCAAACCGGCATCGGTGGCGGAAGCGGTATCTATCGCGTCATTGGTCGCTTCTTCTACGCCGGCGTGGTCGCCAAATTCTAGGAGCAGCCTGGCGACGGCATCCATGGGGGCTGGTTTTCCCAGCCCCCTTTTCTTCCTGCCCGCCAGACCACGAGGGTCCCGGAAATAGGGGCTTTATTTTGCCCGAGTTGCAGCGATGATGCGTTTGTGATGAACCGTCACATGAATAGCGGAACTGCAAGTGTCGGCGATGCGCTCATGAACGCTCGCCGGTTACTGCGATCCCATCCCGGCGCGGCTGGAGAACAGGCGCGCTCGATCATCCTCGCCGAGCCCGGGATTGCCGAGGCCTATTTCATCCTTGCTGCCTCGCTCCGCCTCGACGGCGACACCGAGGGCGCCGAGGCCGCGGAACGGGACGGGCTTAATGTCACCGGCCTTGATCCCGTTTTGAACCAGGTGGAGCAACTCGTTGCGTCCGGGCTCATGGAAGAGGCCGAGGCGCTCTTGCGACGCTATCTCCAGGACACGCCAAACGATCCGCGCGGCCTCGGGCTGTTTGCTCGCATTGCCATGAAGACCGGCCGGCTTCGCGAAGCCGAAAGACTGTTATGGCGTGCCCACGGGCTTGCCCCCTCTTCCCCGGATGCACGCCTTGACTTCGAGAGACTGCTCGAGCTCCAGGCCGCTGCGTTCGCGGATACGGGCGATCGGCCGCCTTCCCCGCCCGCCGGCGAAGAGGAATTTCGCCGCGCCATCCGGATGAACGAAGAGGCGCTGAAGAAATTCCCCGAGCGCCCGGCTGTGTGGCTGAGCTACGGGCACGCGCTGCGTCTTTCCGGAAAGCAGGCCGAATGTATCGCTGCCTACCGCAAGGCCATCGCGTTGAAGCCGAGCTATGGTGAGGCGTGGTGGAGCCTCGCGGACCTCAAGACCTCCCGGATTTCGCTCGCCGATGCCGAGGCAATGGCATCCGAGCTGCAGTCGCAAAGCCTCGCTCTTTCCGACCGCATCGGAATCCACTTTGCGCTCGGAACCGCGCTCAATGACCAGTCGGAACATGCTGCGGCATTCAAGCAGTTCGACGCCGGAAACCGGCTGAAGCGCGGGACCATCCATTACGACGTCCGGTCGACCATCGACCATGTGAGAGAATGCCGGGATATTTTTCGGGCCGACCATTTTGACGGCCAGTCCGGCCATGCTGCTGCCGATCCCATCTTCATCATCGGCATGCCCCGTTCCGGCTCGACGCTCGTCGAGCAGATGCTCTCGTGCCACCCGTCCATCGAGGGCACCGAGGAGCTCGGCTATTTCGGCACCCTTGCAAGCTTCATAGCCGAAGGCCGCAATGCAGGCCTCGAGCCGAGCAATTTTGCCCAGCGCGTGCGCGACCTGAGCCGGGAGCAAATCGGGGTGATAGGCGGAGCCTATCTTTGGAAGTCGGCGCATAATCGCCAGTCCAGCCGGCCGAGGTTCATCGACAAGATGCCCCGGAACTGGCTCTACCTTCCGCTGATCCGGCTTGCCCTGCCGAATGCCAAGATCATCAATGTTCGCCGCGATCCCATGGATTGCTGTTGGTCCAATTACCGCCAGCTCTTCGCAGACGGCGGCGAATATAGTTATGACCTCGCGGACCTCGGCCATTTCTACCGGGCGCACGAGGCAATGGTCGACCATTTCGAGGCGATGCACCCGGGAGCAATCTATCGCCTGGATTATGAGCGGCTCGTCGCGGACCCCGAGAGCGGGATCCGCCAGTTGCTCGATTACCTGGGCCTTCCCTTCGAGCCCGAATGCCTCGAATTCCACCGCAATCCGCGAGCCGTCAAGACCGCGAGCTCGGAGCAGGTTCGCCGCCCGATCTCCCGGTCCTCGATTGGCCAGTGGAAGCCATATGGGGAATGGCTGACGCCGCTGAAGGAGGCATTGGCGAGCGGGCGGCTCGAGGCCGTCTCCCGGTGAACGGCCCCCTGTTCGGTTCAAGGACGGATGCGATCGCCAATGCCCGGCAGCTGCTCAAGGCCGGCGACCATCGCGCTGCGGTGGAGCAGCTGCGGGAAGTTATCGACGGTGATCCTGACTGTGCCGAGGCCCACCGGCTGCTCGGCATCGCGCTGCGCAAGCTTGGCGACGTCGAGAATGCCCTTGCAGCCGAATCCAGGGCGATCGAGCTGGCATCGCTCGAGCCAGACATCTTCCAGGCCACGCTGGCGATTGCGGAAAACCGACTGGACAGCGCCGAGCGATTGCTGAGGTCCTATCTCGCAAGACAGCCCGACGACGCAGCGGCGCTCCGACTCCTTGCCGAGATCGCCTTCCGCCTGGGCCGGAACGACGCCGCCGCCAAGCTCCTCAATTCGGCGCTTGGCGTCGCCCCACAATTCGAGCGTGCGAACCGGTTACTCGAAAGAGTAAGAAAGCGGCCCGCGTCGAAGGCTGATCCCATGGGCTCGCCACGCGGCGACCGTCCGCTCTCGATCGACGCGACCGAGCAATATGCCGAGGCAATGCAGCTCTATGAGCGCGTCGTCTCGCTTTACCCCGACAGCCCGGAAAACTGGGTCAGCTACGGGCATATTCTGCGCACCGTCGGCAAGCAGGACGAGGCGATTAATTCCTATCGCCGGGCCATCGAGGCAAGGCCGTCCACCGGAGAAGCCTGGTGGGCGATCGCGGACCTTAAGACCCGGGTACTCGGTCCGGCCGACATCGAGCAGCTTGAAACCATCATTGCTGACAGCGCAACGCCCGAGAACGAGCTCCCGGCGCTCCATTTTGCACTCGGAAGAGCCCTCGAGCTTGCCGGCCTCCCGGACCGCGCCTTCCAGATCTACCGACAGGGCAACATGCTGCGTGCTGCCGAGTTGAAGCACGACCGGGACGCGGTGAGCGTCCATGTGGACAAGTCGCTGGCGCTCTTTACCCGCTCCTTTTTCGACGAGCGCCGCGGCATGGGCTGCGATGCCCCCGACCCCATCTTTGTCCTTGGAATGCCCCGGGCCGGCTCGACGCTCGTCGAACAGATCCTCGCCAGCCATCCAGATGTCGAAGGAACGATGGAGCTACCCGACATCAACGCGATTGCGACCTGGCTTGGCGAGGGCAAGTCGAAGCCAGTTCCTATCTTGGGCGGCTGGAGGCACTTTCGGGGCCGGAAATCAAGGCCCTCGGCCAGGGCTATATCTGGGGCACTGGACTGAGGCGCCAGACGTCGCGCCCCTATTTCATCGACAAGATGCCAAACAACTGGCTCCATGTCGGCATGATCCTTGCGATCCTGCCCGAGGCGAGGATCATCGATGCGCGACGCAATCCCATGGCGTGCGGCCTTTCCATCTACCGCCAGCATTTCGCGCGTGGCCAGGCATTCAGCTATGACCTCGTTGATATTGGCTCGTTCTACGCGAACTATGCGCGGATGATGGCGCATTTTGACGAGCTTTTCCCCGGGAGGATCATCCGCATCCACCATGAACAGCTGGTCCTCGACCCGGAAAGGGTCATCCGCGATCTCCTCGAGAGGCTCGGTCTCGGGTTCGATGCAGCCTGCCTCAAGTTCCACGAGAATCGAAGAGCTGTAAGGACCTCGAGTTCGGAACAGGTCAGGAAACCCATCTCGTCCGAGGGCCTCGACCAATGGCGGCAGTTCGAGTCCTGGCTCGGACCGCTGCGTGAAAGCCTCGGTCCCGTCATCGATGACTATAGAGCTTATGCCGATGTCGGCTGAGCTGATCAGCCAGGCCGAGCAGCTGTTCGCCGAGGGGCAGGCACCCCAGGCCATGGCAATGCTCGGTGAAGCAGCAAGGGCAAATGACCCGGATGCCCTCAACTATCTTGCCGACATCACGGTCAAGGGAAAGATCGTTCACCGCGATCTTCCATTGGCAAGAGACCTCTACCGCCGAGCGGCGGCCGCCGGGAGCGAAATGGCGGCAGCCGCATACCGGGCCTTCGTCGCCAACGGGACCGGCGGCCCCGCGAACTGGAACGAGGCAATGGCGCTATTGCGCAGGGCTGCCGAGGCAGGCGGCCAGGCAGCGCGCGAATGGTCAATCATCCAGTCCATGTCGCTTCGTGAGGACGGCAGGCCGGCCTCGACGCCCGAGGGCCAGGAGATTTCCCGGTCGCCGGATGCCTGGGCGTTCAAGGGAATATTCAGCGATGCCGAATGCGATTTCCTGGTCGACGCGGCGCGGCCGCGTTTTGCACCCTCGACAGTAGTTGATCCCAAAACTGGTGAGCTTGTCTCCAATCCCGTCCGGACTTCCGAGGCCGCGAGTTTCGGCCGCATCGCCGAGAGCCCGGCGATCCATGCCCTTTGTCTCAGGCTTGCCGCGGCGAGCGCCACCGACGTCCGGCAGGGAGAGCCGCTGCAGGTCCTCCGCTACAGCCCCGGCCAGGAGTATCGGCCCCATTTCGATGCCATCGAGGGGGCTGCAAACCAGCGAACGATTACGTTCCTCGTCTATCTGAACGACGACTATGCCGGCGGAGCAACCCGGTTTGAGGCCAGCGGGCTGGAGTTCCGGGGCGCCAAGGGCGACGGGCTGATGTTTCGCAACGCCCTTGCCACCGGCGAACCCGACCTGCGTTCGCAGCATTCGGGAATGCCGGTGACCGAGGGCGAAAAGCTCGTTGCCAGCCGTTGGATCCGGGAGCGTGCCCTCGACCTTTAGGCTATCCTAGTAGCGATAATGGTCCGGCTTGAAGGGGCCCTGCGGAGTGACGCCGATATAGGCAGCCTGCTTTTCGCTGAGCTTGGTCAGCTTCACGCCAAGCTTGTCGAGATGCAGCGCAGCGACCTTCTCGTCGAGGTGCTTTGGAAGGACATAGACCTCGTTCTGATACTGGTCGGACTTCGTCCAGAGCTCGATCTGCGCCAGCACCTGGTTGGTGAAGCTCGCGCTCATCACGAA
>JAJJPO010000233.1:0-8148 GCA_032907585.1 Sphingomonas sp.
ACGTAGTGCAGACGGACCCACGGCCGGTGTCCTGGCTCGCCGAGCTTTCCAAGCTCGCGGGCGAGGTCGGTCATGTGGGCCCGGACTTCCACCGGCTGACCGTCCCTGGGCTTCCACGTCCAGGACGAGAATTTCATGTCGACGCCATAGGCCGACGTGTCCTGGCTGATGACGAGCAATTCCCGGGTCCCGGCCGCGACGAGCTTCTCGGCTTCGCGCAGGACCGCGTCGGGCCTTCGGCTGACGAGGTCACCCCGGATCGAGGGGATGATGCAGAAGGTGCAGCGGTGATTGCAGCCTTCGCTGATCTTCAGGTAGCTATAGTGCCGGGGCGTGAGCTTCAGGCCCTGCTCGGGCACCAGGTCGACATAGGGGTTGGCGACCGGAGGTGCTGCCTCGAGAACCGCGCCGACGACTTCCTCATATTGCTGTGGCCCGGTAACGGCGAGGACGTCGGGGAACCTGGCACGGATGAGGTCCGCTTCCTTGCCCATGCAGCCAGTGACGACCACCCGGCCGTTCTCGGCAATCGCCTCGCCGATGGCCTCGAGGCTTTCCTCCTTGGCGCTGTCGAGAAATCCGCAGGTGTTCACTAGGACGACGTCCGCACCGGCATAGTCGGGGGACATGTCGTAGCCGCTCGCGCGCAGCTTTGTCAGGATGCGTTCCGAATCGACCAGCGCCTTGGGGCAGCCGAGCGACACCATGCCGACACGCGGCGGGGAGGGCAGTTTCGTAGCCATGGGAAGTCGCGGCCCTATAATGATTTTTCCGGCAAAATCGAGGCACATGCGCCGAGCTGCGCAAAGGGTGGCGCGAGGCCACCGCGATGGCTAAAGCGCCGCTTGAGCGGCCAGCGGCCCCAGCGAAGGAAGTAGTAGAGCATGCGCATTGCGATGATCGGCACGGGATATGTAGGCCTGGTCTCGGGTACCTGCCTTGCGGATTTCGGCCATCACGTGACCTGCGTCGATACCGATGAAAGCAAGATCGAGGGCCTGAGGGCAGGCCGAATGCCGATCTGGGAGCCCGGGCTGGAATCGCTGGTAAAATCCAATGTCGAACGGGGGCGGCTCGAATTCACCACCGACCTCGGACGGGCAGTTGCCGATGCCGAGGCGGTGTTCATCGCGGTCGGAACTCCCTCGCGCCGCGGCGACGGCCATGCCGACCTCAGCTACGTGTTCGCCGCGGTGGAGCAGCTGGCCGGGCTCCTCACCAGGCCGGTCGTCGTGGTGACCAAGTCTACGGTCCCGGTCGGAACCGGCGACAGGATCGCCGCACTGCTCAAGGAAAAGGGCGCGCCCGAGGGCGTGACGGTCGCCTCCAATCCCGAGTTTCTTCGCGAGGGAGCGGCAATCGCCGATTTCAAGCATCCGGACCGGATCCTTGTTGGCGCGGAGGACGACAAGGCGCGCGAATGCCTCGCCGAAATCTACCGGCCGCTGTTCCTCAACCGGGCACCGCTCCTGTTCACCAGCCGGCGGACTGCCGAGCTCACCAAATATGCCGCCAATGCCTTCCTCGCGACGAAGATCAGCTTCATCAACGAGATGGCCGACCTGTGCGAGGCAGTGGGAGCGGACGTCCAGGATCTCGCCCGGGGCATCGGGCTCGACAACCGCATCGGGCCGAAGTTCCTCCACGCCGGGCCGGGCTATGGCGGAAGCTGTTTTCCAAAGGATACGCTCGCGCTTCTGAGGACCGCTGAAACCGAGGGGGTGAAGCAGCGGATCGTCTCGACCGTGGTCGAGGTGAACGATCGGCGCAAGGAGGGTCTAGCCGATCGCGTTCGCGAAGCGCTCGGCGGAAACCTCGAGGGCAAGCGGATCGGCGTTCTTGGTCTCACCTTCAAGCCCAACACCGACGACATGCGCGATGCCCCTTCCATTCCGCTGATCGAGGGGCTTGTCGCCGGCGGCGCGTCCGTCGCCGCCTTCGACCCGGTCGGAAGGGAACAAGCCGAGAAGCTCCTGCCATCGATCGACTATGCTTCATCGGCCGAGGAAGTCGCGGACGGTGCGGACGCGCTGGTGATCGTTACCGAGTGGGACGAGTTCCGGGCGCTCGATCTCGCCGACATCGCCGGGCGGATGCGGGGGAAGATGCTGGTGGACCTCAGGAACATCTATGACCAGGACGAAGCCAGGCAGGCGGGACTTGCCTATCGCGGGGTGGGCCGCGGCCAGCTCCGCTGAGGAAATGCGGTGAGCAGGAGGCTCATCGCCGGGATCGAAACGGGCGGAACGAAGATACTCGCCCGCGTCTGTGACCGCGACAATGGCGATTGCCTTGGCGAGCGCCGCTGGCCGACCCGCTCGGCCGGGGAGGCTGCAAACGACATTGGCGACTTCCTGTCGTCCGTTGCCGGCGAGGGCAGGCTTGCTGCCATCGGCCTTGCGGCATTCGGGCCGCTCATCGTCGACCCGGCATCGAAGCGATGTGGCGAGATGCTGGCGACCCCCAAGCCCGGATGGGCCGGCAGCAATCTTCGCTTGGCGCTTCAATCGAGGTTCCAGGTCCCCGTCCTGGTCGAGACCGATGTCGGCGCCGCGGCCATCGCCGAGCAGGCGATCGGTGCCGGTCGGCAATTGGCCAGCATTGCCTATGTGACCGTTGGGACCGGAATCGGTGCCGGGCTTGCCATCAACGGGTCGAGCCTCAAGGGAGCGCTTCATCCGGAGGCGGGCCACATGCGCCTTTGCCGCTTGCCGGGCGATGATGTTCCAAGCGTTTGCCCGTTTCATTCCGACTGCGCCGAAGGGCTTGTCTCCGGGCCCGCGGTCCAGCGCCGGATCGGCGAGGGGAAAAATCTCGCCGACGACCCGGCTGCCCAGGACCTCGTCGCCACCTATCTTGGCCAGCTCGCGACGTTGCTTGTCCTTGCCTGGTCGCCGCACCGTATCGTCTGGGGCGGCGGTGTCATGACCGGGGCGCCACTGATCGCCCCCCTTGCCTCCAGGCTTCGCGAGATGCTCGGCGGCTATGGCGTCGGGCCAGCTGTCGACGAACCGGAATTCTGCGTCGCCGCACAGCTGGAGGACGCGGGTCTTGAAGGGGCGATCATCATCGCGAGGGAATGCCCTCCCGCGCGATCCCCAAACGACCCTCGCTAGGCGATTTCCCTGATCAGCTCGTCCAGCCGTATCGGCTTTCGAATGACCGGTACCTTTGCCCTCGCGTCGGCAACGGCCTCATCGTCGGCATATCCGGTCATCAGGAGGGCACGGATCTTGGGGCGTTGCCGGACCGCGCTTCGGATCGTGTCCAGCCCGTTCATCCCCGGCATGGCGAAATCGGTGAGCAGGACATCATAATCCTTGTCCATGCTGAGCTGCTCGATGGCGCTTTTCCCGTCGGGCACCTCGTGGACGATGAAGCCAAGTTCGCGCAGCTGTTCGGCAAGGACGGTGCGCACCGCGTGGTCGTCGTCGACCAGGAGGACATTCTTGGGTGCTGCGATCGGGCGGAGCTCGGCCGGCCGATTGACGGGCTGGGCCGCGGGTCGTTCCGTCGAGGGCAGGAGAAGCTCCACGGTGGTGCCCTTGAGCGGCTTGCTCGATATGCGCATCCGGCCGCCCGACTGCTCGATGAAGCCGGCGACCATCGACAGGCCAAGGCCGGTCCCCTTGCCTGACTGCTTGGTCGTGAAAAATGGTTCCGCCACCCTTCCGACCAGCTCTTCGGGTATTCCGCCGCCCTCGTCACGGACCTTGATCCGGACATAGCGACCCTTGGCGAGGTCCAGCTCCTCGTCGTCGTCCCGGGCTTCGAGCATGTCGATCGTGACCTCCACCCGGCCTCCCTGGGGCATGGCGTCGCGCGCATTGATCAGCAGGTTGACGAGCGCCAGCTGGAGTTGGGCCTTGTCGACGTAGAGATTGTCAACTCCACGAGCGCAGGTCCAGTCGACCGTCACTGTCCCGCCCAGCGTCGGCTCGACGAGGCCGGCGACCGATTCTCCGAGCGCCCGCGGATCGACGCTGGTCGGCGTCAGGTCCTGCTTTCTGGCGAAGGCCATCATCCGCCGGACGAGCTCTGCCCCCTGTTCCGCGGCGTGGCGCATCTGGGTCACCAGGAGCTTCTCGCGATGGCCGAGTTCAAGCCGGCGCTCGAGCAGGTAGAGGCCGCCCAGCACGGCGGAGAGAAGATTGTTGAAATCATGGGCAACGCCGCCGGTCAGCTGGCCGATCGCGTCCATCTTCTGGGCCTGGAGAAGCCGGCTCTCGAGGTTGCGCTGCTCGGTCACGTCGATGAGCGTCCCGGCAAATTCGGCACTGCCGTCACTCTTCACGAGGACCGCCTGGTCATGGAAGTGACGATAGCTTCCGTCGGCGCATTGCCAGCGATACTCGATCGACTGCTGGCCGGTCGCTGCGCGTTCCTCGATCGCGGCCAGCACCCTTGGCCGGTCTTCCGGGTGGATGCGCCTTTCCCACAGGTGCGGGTCGGCCTCCACCTGCGCGAAGTCAAAACCCGTCATGCCGCCAAGATCGCCGCTGACGAAATCGGGCCGCCGCGGCTGCACGCTTGCAGACTCGCGGTAGAGAAGGATCGGCAGGGATTCGATGATTGCCGCCTGCCGCTTGCGGCTTTCCTCCAGTTCGCGCTCGGCCTGGAGCCTTGCAAGGTCAGCCCTGAAATTTGCCTCGCGCAGGGCCTGCTCCGCGCGGCTGGTTTCCTCGACCTGCACCCTGGTGAGGTAAAGATCGACGAAGACCGCGACCTTGGACTTGAGGATCAAGGGATCGACGGGCTTGAACACATAGTCGACGGCGCCCATCGAATAGCCCCGCATCAGATGCTCGGTTTCCTTGTTGACCGCCGAGAGGAAAATTATCGGGATCCGCGCGGTCTGCTCGCGCTGGCGGATGAGGCTCGCGGTTTCATAGCCATCCATCGTCGGCATGAAGACGTCGAGGAGAATGACCGCGAACTCGCCCTTGAGCAGGTGGCGCAGCGCTTCCTGACCGGACGTCGCGGGGACCACCTGGGCGAGGTCCTTCAATACTTCGGTGATGGCGAGCAGGTTCCGCTCGTCATCGTCTACCACCAGGATCCGCGCCCTTGGCGCGCTACGCTTGTGCACTTTTGATTCTCTTCCCAGTCGACGCGGCGAAGTCATGTTGCCGAGGCCAGCCGGTTAGCGGAGCGGGTTGAACCCCCGGCCTGCCGCTTGCTCCGCGTGCGCCCGATCCACACCCGGACCAGCGCCAGCAGAAGGTCGATGTCCACCGGCTTGGCGATATAATCCGAGGCCCCTGCATCGAGGCATTTCTGCCGGTCCCCCTTCATCGCCTTGGCGGTCACGGCCACGAGCGGGACATCGGCTATCTCGGGGATGCCGCGGATACGCCTCATCGTTTCATAGCCGTCCATGTCGGGCATCATTATGTCGACGAGGGCAACGTCGATCGCGGGGTTGTCCCTCAGTATCTCGATGCCGTCGGCGCCCCCTTCGGCGTGCATCACCTTGACGTCATAGGCCTCGAGCACGCTCGTCAGCGAGTAGATGTTGCGGATGTCATCGTCGATTATGAGGAGCGTGCTCCCCGCGAGCTCGGGTATGGGCCCACGCTTCTTCTTGCGGGCCGCTGCGGGCCTGGAGCGCTTGCGCGACCCGGCGCTATCGGCGATCGACTTGAAAAGCTCGCCGAGGCGCTCGCGGTCCGCCGGCTTTTCGATGACCCCGCTCGCCCCGAGCGTCAGCGCATGGTCGGCCTGCTCGGCGCCGGAGATGACATGGACCGGGATGGCCGCGGTATCGGGATCATGCCGGAGCAGGTCGAGCAGGACGAAGCCATCGATATCCGAGAGGCCAAGGTCGAGAGTGATCGCGCTCGGCTGCATCTTGCGGACCATCGACACCGTGCCCGAGCCCGCGGAGGAGATGACGCCCTTGAGGCCCTGCTCGTGGGCCAGTTCGAGCAGCACCCCGGCAAAGGTCGGGTCATCCTCGACGATGAGAATGAAGGGCTTTCCATCGAGCGCGTCGCGATCGTCCGGCGGCGCGTAGCTGGTCGTGACCACCGGCTCGGAGGCATCGGCCAGCTCGACAGGAGTGGTGGTGAGGGCCAGCGGCCCGCCCAGCGACTGCCGAGGAATGTAAAGCGTGAAGGTTGAACCCTCGCCCGGGGTCGAGCGGACCTGGAGCTCGCCGCCGAGGAGCCGCGCGATTTCCCGGCTGATCGAGAGGCCAAGACCGGTGCCTCCATATTTCCTGCTCGTCGTTCCATCGGCCTGCTGGAATGCCTCGAAGATGAGCCGCTGCTTTTCCTGCGGAATGCCGATCCCCGTGTCGCTGACGGAAATCTCGATCGCCTCCTCGCCGTCGCGCAGTACCGGGTGATTGCTGCTCCAGCCGCCGACCGCCGGGCGGGCCTTCAGGGTCACGCCGCCATCGGAGGTGAATTTGAAGGCGTTGGAAAGGAGGTTGAGGACGATCTGCTGGAGCCTCTTCTCGTCGGTGCGGATCGTCTCGGGAAGCTCGGGATCGAAGTCGACTTCGAAGTTAAGCTCCTTCTCCGAGGCGAGCTGGCGGAAGGTCCTCTCCATGTGTTGCTTGAGGGCCGACATCGGCATGTCACCGAGCTCGATCGAGACAGTGCCGGATTCGATCTTGGACAGGTCGAGAATGTCGTTGATGAGGTTGAGAAGGTCCGTGCCGGCGCTGTGGATGGTGCGCGCGAACTCGGTCTGCTTCTCGTTGAGATTGCCCGTCTGGTTGTCGGCAAGCAGCTTGGAGAGGATGAGCAGCGAGTTGAGCGGCGTCCTCAGCTCGTGGCTCATGTTGGCAAGGAATTCCGACTTGTACTTGGAGGTGAGAGCGAGCTGCTCGGCCTTTTCCTCGACGGCGCGGCGCGCCATCTCGATCTCGAAATTCTTCGCCTCGACCTGGCGCTTCTCGTTTTCGAGCAGCTGCGCCTTCTCCTGTAGCTCCTCGTTGGTCGCGTGAAGCTCCTCCTGCTTGGTGGTGAGTTCCGTCTGGCGGGCCTGGAGCTCCTGGGTGAGCAGCTGCGACTGGGCGAGCAGCCCCTCGGTCCGCATCGTCGCGGCAATGGTGTTGAGGACGATGCCGACGGTTTCCATGAGCTGTGAAAGGAAGCTGTGGTGGGTCTCGTTGAATTCCTCGAACGAGGCGAGCTCGATCACCGCCTTCACCTCGTCCTCGAACAGGGCGGGAAGGATGTGGATGTTTACAGGAGCGGCCTTTCCAAGCCCCGAGCCGATCTGGATATAGTCGCCCGGGACATGCTTCAGCCGGATCGCCCGCTTGTCGGCCGCCGCCTGGCCGATCAGCCCCTCGCGAAGCCCGAACTTGCGTTTCAGCTGCTGGTGGCGCTCCGCTCCATAGCTTGCGACCAGCTCGAGCTCGGTCTGCTCGTCGTCGCGGCTGGAGACATAGAACACGCCATATTGGGCGTTCACCAGCGGTGCGAGCTCGGACATGATGAGGTTGGAGATCGTCGCCAGGTCGCGCTCGCCCTGGAGCATCCGGCTGAACCGGGCGAGGTTGGTCTTGAGCCAGTCTTGCTCGGCGTTCTTGAGCGTCTGTTCCTTCAGGTTGAGGATCATCTCGTTGATGTTGTCCTTGAGCGCCGCCATTTCGCCCGAGGCTTCCACCGAGATGGACCGGGTAAGGTCGCCCTTGGTCACCGCCGTCGCGACGTCGGCGATCGGCCGAACCTGGTTGGTAAGGTTCGCGGCCAGCTGATTAACGTTATCGGTTAGGTCGCGCCACAGGCCCGCAGCGCCGGGAACGCGTGCCTGGCCGCCGAGCCGTCCCTCGACACCGACCTCGCGGGCCATGTTCGTGACCTGGTCGCCGAAGGTCGAGAGCGTCTCGATCATCCCGTTGATGGTCTCGGCGAGCGCCGCGATCTCGCCCTTGGCGTCGAACGTCAGCTTGCGCTTGAGATTGCCCTGGGCAACGGCGGTGACGACGTCGGCGATGCCACGCACCTGGTTGGTCAGGTTTGTCGCCATCAGGTTGACGTTGTCGGTGAGGTCCTTCCAGGTGCCGGCCACACCTGGCACATGGGCCTGGCCGCCAAGCTTTCCCTCGGTGCCGACTTCCCTCGCGACGCGGGTCACCTCGGATGCAAAGCCGTTCAGCTGGTCGACCATCGTGTTGATGGTGTTCTTGAG
>JAJJPO010000234.1:0-8177 GCA_032907585.1 Sphingomonas sp.
CCCGTATCGATGAGTTCGCGGGGCATGAGCCGTCTCCTTTATGCTGCTGATTGCCGGTTTGATTTCCCCGGGGTGAGGATGATCTTGGTGAAGCTGTTCTGCTCGTCGTGCCACTTGCGATAGAGCTCGGGACCTTCTTCGAGGCTTCCGTGGTGGCTGATCAGGAACGTCGTATCGATTTTTCCCTCGGCGATCAGCTCGTAGAGCGGCCTCATATATTTCTGCACATGGGTCTGGCCGGTCTTGAGCGTCAGTCCCTTTTCCATCAGTGCGCCGAGCGGGAACTTGTCGACGAAGCCTCCATAGACGCCTGGCATCGAAATCCGCCCGCCCTTGCGGCAGGCGATGATGACCTGGCGGATGACATGGGCCCGGTCGGTCCCGAGGAAGGTCGATGCCTTTACCTGGTCCCAGACATTGTCGGCGAAGGCGCCGTGCGCCTCGAGCCCGACCGCGTCGATGCAGGCGTCGGGCCCGATGCCGCCGGTCATCTCCATCAGCGCCTCATAGACCTTGGTCTGCTCGTAATTGATGGTCTCGGCGCCAAAACCGGCTGCCAGCTGCAGCCTTGCCGGGAAATGGTCGATTGCAATGACCCGCTCCGCTCCCATGAGCAGTGCGCATTGCACCGCGAAAAGGCCGACCGGGCCGCAGCCCCAGACGGCGACGATGTCGCCGGGCTCGATGCCAGCGTTCTCCGCCGCCATCCAGCCGGTCGGCAGAATGTCGCTCAGGAAAAGGACCTGGTCGTCATCCAGGCTGTCGTCTGGAATGACGAGCGGCCCCACGTCCGAGAAGGGCACGCGCAGATATTCTGCCTGGCCCCCGGAATAACCGCCGGTCAGATGCGAATAACCAAGGATGCCGCTCATCGGGACGCCATAGGCCTCCCGGCCGAGGTCCTGCTTGTCGGCGGGGTTGCCGTTGTCGCAGCCAGCAAACTGCTGCTTCTTGCAATGGTAGCATCGCCCACAGGCGATGGTGAACGGGACGACCACCCGCTGGCCGACCTTGAGAGTGCTGTCGCGCCCGACCTCGACGACCTCACCCATCGGTTCGTGGCCGAGGATGTCGCCCTTTTTCATCGCCGGGATATATCCATCGTAGAGATGGAGATCCGACCCGCAGATCGCGGTCGAGCTTATCCTGATGATAGCGTCTCGCGGGTTTAGGATTTCGGGGTCGTCCACCGTCTCGCAACGGACATCATGCTTGCCGTTCCAGGTCAGTGCCTTCATCGGTCATTTTCCTCCTCTGCGCGGAGGCGCGCGTTGCGGGCGCCGGTGGCGATCTCGCCGGTTTCGACAAGCTGCTTGAGCCGCCGGAGGTCCCGCCTGCTCTGGATCCTCGGCGCGCGGTGGAAGAGCTTGGCAATGAGCTTGCCGACCGTTCCAGCAGGAGGATCGTAGGCGATCACCGCGCGAACGACCGTTCCCCGATCTCCGCCATCGATGAACTCGACCCGTCCCGCGTGATCGACGTCTGCGCCCGGAGCAGACTGCCAGCTGATCGATCGCCCGGGCTCCTCGTGGGTAATGACGGACTCCCAGCTGACCTCACGTCCGGCGGGCGCCTTCACCGTCCAGCGCGACCTTTTGTCATCGATCCGCTCAATGCTCTCGATATTCTCCATGAAGGTGGCGAGGTTGCCGACTTCGCGCCAGAAGGCGAACAACTCGCCAGGGCTTGCTGCAATGGTCGTGACTTCGGCCGAGACTGCTGCCCCGGGTCTTGCGCTCTTCGAGGTGGTCGCCGGGGCGTCATCGGGCACCAGCTCTTTTGTGTCGGGCATTGCATTACTCGCCAGGTCAGGGGAGCATTTCCAACGTCCAGAATCCAAATGCGTTCGTTTCCTTTCGGCGACGGAACGATGACGGTGGAAGAAGTGACGGACGCCTTCGTACTGCCGCGTGCAGGGCGCGGGCGCCGCAAAGGAACGACTCTCCTTGCTGATGATTGAGTCGGTCGAAATTGCCTCGGGAGAAGTCACATGGCGGCTCGACCGTCTTGGCGCGGCCAGATCCGGCTCGCTCTGGTATCAATACCGGTAGAAATTTACCCGGCCACCAAGTCGGGCAAGTCGATATCCTTTCACCAGGTTCACGAGCCTTCCGGCCAGAGGGTGCGCTACGAGAAGGTGGTTCCAGGCATTGGGCCGGTCGACCGCGACGAGATCTTCAAGGGCTACGAAGTTTCCAAGGGCGAATATGTGCTTCTCGACCCGGAAGAGATCGAGAAGGTCAAGCTCGAGAGCCGCAAGACGCTCGAGCTCACCCAGTTCGTGAAGCTCAGCGACATCGACCCGATTTATTACGACAAGCCCTATTATGTTGCCCCGGCCGACGACCTCGCCGAGGAAGCATTTGTGGTCGTGCGCGACGCGCTGAAGAAGACCGGAAAGGTCGGCATCGGCCAGCTCGCGATGCGCGGCCAGGAATATGTGGTCAGCCTCAAGCCCTGCGGCCGGGGCATGGTCCTCGAGACGCTGCGCTATGCCGACGAGGTCCACCGGGCCTCGAGCTATTTTCGGGACATCGGGGACACCAAGCCCGATGCCGACCTGCTCGAAATGGCCGAGACCCTGATCGAAAAGAAGACCGGGGACTTTGACGCCAAGGAATTCGAGAACCGCTACATCGATGCACTGAAGAAGCTGATCGCCGAGAAGCAGAAGAAGAAGGGCAGGAGGGTCATCCAGGACGAGGAGCCGGAGCGTCCCCTCAAGGGCTCCAACGTCGTCGACCTGATGGCAGCGCTGAAGAAGAGCCTCGGCGACGACAGGCCGGCGGCCAGGTCAGGGGTCAAGAAGGGGGCCGCCAAGCCCGCGGCGCGTCGATCGCCAGCCAAGAAGACCGCTGCAAAGCGCTCCACGCCGAAGCGGGCGGCTGGCGGGCGCGGACGCTAGGTCATGGCCCGGCGGCAAGCGCTCGACATCGCGACCTATAATCGCAAGCGCGACTTTACCAAGACCGGCGAGCCGAAGGGAAGGAAGCTAAAGGGCAAGGGCGACAGCTTTGTTGTGCAGAAGCATGATGCGTCCCGGCTACACTGGGATTTCCGGCTGGAAATGGACGGGGTCCTCAAGAGCTGGGCGGTGCCCAAGGGCCCGTCTCTCGACCCGGACGACAAGAGGCTTGCCGTTCGGACCGAGGACCATCCGCTCGATTATGGCGAGTTTGAAGGCGTCATTCCCAAGGAGGAATATGGCGGCGGGACGGTGATGCTCTGGGACAAGGGGCGCTGGATCCCCGAACCGGGGAAGGACCCGGCGAAGACGATCGAGGAAGGTCATCTCCACTTTACGCTCGAAGGCGAGCGCATGAAGGGCGAATGGGTGATGTTCCGCTTAAAGCCGCGGCCCGGCGAGCGCCAGGAGCCCTGGATGCTCAAGAAGGTGGACGACGAGTTCGCCCGGGCTGACGAGGGCGAAGCCCTTGTCGAGCAGTGCCTGACCAGTGTTACCAGCGACCGCAACATGGCCGAGATCGCTGCGGGTACGGATGTCTGGAAGTCCAATCGCGGTGGCGGGAAGGGAGGGTGGAAGAAGAGGAAGGCCCAGCTCGGCCCGCCCGAGTTTCTTCGACCACAGCTTGCAACGCTGGTCGACGTCGTGCCCAGCGGCAACGACTGGCTCCACGAGTATAAATATGATGGCTATCGGCTTCTGGTCGCCACCGCCGGAGGCGGCGCGACCGCCTGGACCCGCAACGGTAACGACTGGTCGGACAGGTTCCGCGCCGTGGTTAGGGCTGCCGCAAAGCTCCCCGCTGGCTGCCTCATCGACGGCGAGGCCGTTGCTCTCGACAAGAAGGGAAAGCCAAGCTTCCAGCTTCTGCAGTCGACGCTTAAAGGCGGTGATGCCGATATCGTCTTTTATGCCTTTGACCTGCTGGTCGACGGGGGAGAGGACATCAGGGACCTGCCCAATCTCGAACGAAAGGAACGTCTTGCAGCACTGCTCAAGACCGCGGGTCCGCCAATCCTCTACGGCGATCATGTCGTCGGAAAGGGCGAGCAGCTGTTCGAGGCTATCTGCAAGGAGGGCGGCGAGGGCATCATCTCCAAGAAGGCCAGGGCAGGCTACAGGGGAGAGCGTTCCAGGAACTGGCTGAAGATCAAGTGCATCCAGCGCCAGGAGTTCCTGATCGTCGGCTGGCAGCAAAGCGACAAGCGCCGCGGTTTCCGTTCGCTTCATCTTGCAGTCCGCGAAGGCCGCGGCCTGCGCTATGTCGGCAAGGTCGGGACCGGCTTTGATACGAGGATGATCGAGGACCTGAGCGAGCGGATGAAGCCGCTTGAAATAGACGAGCCCAAGCTAGACGTACCGCGTTCGGCAAGGCGGGGATCCCACTGGATCCGACCCCAGCTGGTAGGCGAGGTAGCCTATACCGAGTTCACTTCCGATGGCATCCTCCGCCACCCGAGCTTCATCGCGCTTCGCGAAGACAAGCCGGCCCGGGAGGTGGTTCTGGAAAAGCCGCAGAAACTTGGAAAGTCGGCGCGCTCCGAGAGGAAGGCCGCATCGCCCGACAGGTTCGGGATCAAGATCAGCAACCCGGACCGGGTCATCTTTCCGGGCGATGGGCTCACCAAGGGCGACCTTGCGGATTATTATGTCGCCGTGGAAGCGCTGATGCTCGTCGAGATGGCGAACCGGCCGATCAGCCTCATCCGCTGCCCCCAGGGTAGGGCCAAGAAATGCTTTTTCCAGAAGCATGACAGTGGCGCGATGGGGAGCGATGTAAAGCATGTCCCGATCGAGGAAAGCGACGGCGAGGTGCAGGATTATCTCTACGTCAAGGACGCGCGGGGGGTTCTCGCCTGCGTGCAGATGGGAACGATCGAATTCCATGGCTGGGGAAGCAGGACAAGAAAGCTCGAATATCCGGACCGGCTGGTATTCGACCTGGATCCCGACGAGGGGCTGGAATTTGAAAAGGTGAAGGAAGCCGCGGTGCGGCTCAGGGCACTGCTTGCCGATCTTGGCCTGGTCACCTTCCCGATGCTGACCGGCGGCAAGGGCATCCATGTAATCGCGCCTCTCGATGCCAAGACCGACTGGCCAAAGGTCAAGAGCTTTGCGGAACGGTTCAGCAGGGCAATCGCCGAAGCCGAGCCCGAGCTGTTCACTGCCAATATCCGCAAGAACCAGCGCAAGGGCCGGATTTTCCTGGACTGGCTGCGCAACCAGCGCGGAGCGACTGCGGTCATGCCCTATTCGGCAAGGGCAAGGGACGGGGCGCCGGTGGCAGCGCCGATCGCCTGGGAAGAACTGGACAAGTTCGGCTCGGGAGCCGCCTTTACCATTAGGGACGCAGAAGAGCTCATCGATCGCGCCGGCTCGAAATTGCTCGCCGGCTGGGGGCAGGCCAGGCAGAAACTTCCGAAGTACTGACTTGGCCCCGGCCGCTGCTGCGCCTAGGCAGTCCTGACATGCGTTTTCTTGCCGCCCTGTCGTTCCTGCTTGTCGCCGCCGCGCCTCCGCCGGGGGAACTCCCGGCAATGCGCGAGCAGGCCTCGCGGGTGACCATTACGCGCGACGATTTCGGCATTGCCCATGTCAACGCCAGAACGGACGCCGACGCGGTGTTCGGAATGATCTACGCGCAGGCAGAGGATGATTTTCCGCGCATCGAGGCCAATTACCTGGCCGCGCTTGGACGAACTGCGGAGGCCGAGGGCGAGGAGGCGATCTGGAGGGACCTAAGGGCCCGTCTCTACGTCAGCGAAAACGAGCTGAAGGCGGACTATGAAGCAAGCCCGCAGTGGCTTCGACGGCTGATGGATGCCTGGGCCAGCGGCCTCAACTATTATCTCGCCACCCACCCGCAAACACGGCCGAAGATACTCACCCGCTTTGAGCCGTGGATGGCGCTCAGTTTCACCGAGGGCAGCATTGGCGGGGACATCGAACGCATCGACCTCCAGGGACTTGAGCGCTTCTACGGAGGGACCGCGAAGAGCGCGGCCGCCGAGATCGACCCTGAACCCAGGGGCTCGAACGGGATCGCAATCTCTCCTGCGCTAACCCGAACGGGTAGGGCGCTGCTGCTCATCAATCCGCACACCAGCTTCTTCTTCCGTGCCGAGCAGCAGGTCACGAGCGACGAGGGTCTCAACGCCTATGGCGCTGCCACATGGGGGCAGTTCTTCATCTACCAGGGCTTCAACGCTACCGCCGGGTGGATGCACACCTCGAGCGGCGTCGACAGCGTCGACGAGTTCGCGGAGACAATCGAAAGGCGGTCGGGAACCCATTTCTACCGCTATGGCGACCAATGGCGAAAGGTCGCGGTTCGGCCCGTTACGATCCGCTACCGCACGGCTGACGGCAGCCTTGCCGTGCGGCGCGTCACCACCTACCGGACCCATCACGGGCCGATCGTCCGCTCGGAAGGCGCCAAGTGGGTCAGCTTTGCAATGATGCACCGGCCGGTCGCGGCGCTGCAGCAGAGCTATCTTCGAACCAGGGCAGCAAATCTCGCGGAGTTCCTCGACGTCGCCCGGCTTCGGGCCAATAGCTCGAACAACAGCATCTTCGCCGACGCGAATGGCGCGATCGCCTATCTCCATGCCCAGTTCGTCCCGAGGCGGGATGATCGCTTCGACTATCGAACCACGGTCGACGGAAGTGACCCCCGCACCGACTGGACTTCGCTCCACGACATTGCCGAGCTACCCAATGTCATCTCGCCTCCAAACGGCTGGATCCAGAATACCAATAACTGGCCCTATTCGGCGGCGGGCGCCTTTAGCCCCAGGCCCGGCAAATACCCGCGCTACATGGACATGTTCGGGGAAAATGCGCGTGGGACGCACGCGCTGGACCTTCTGGAAGGGAGCAGGGGCTGGACCCTCGAGAAGCTCCAGGCAGCTGCCTTTGACAGTCACCAGCCGGGCTTTGCCCGGCTTGTCCCGGGGCTCGTCGCGGCCTGGGACAGGGCACCGGCCGGAAACCTGAAGTCGGCTACTGCCCGGGCGATCGCGTTGCTCCGCTCCTGGGATTATCGCTGGTCGGCAGACAGCATCGCCCAGTCGCTCGCCAGCTTCTGGGTCCAGCCGCTGTGGGACAAGGTGAGGGCCGACGGCTGGCTTCCACCGCTCGAGACGACCCGCCGGGTCGAGGCGATGAGCGACACGGACAAGCTTGCGGCGCTGGCTGGGGCAATGGAAAGGCTCGAGCGCGACTTTGGAAGCTGGGAGACGTCCTGGGGCGAGATCAACCGCTTCCAGCGCGTGTCGGGTGCAATCGACCATCCCTTCAGCGACGATGCGCCGAGCATTGCCGTTCCCTTTGCGAGCGGCAATTTCGGGTCCCTCGCTTCCTTTGGCGCCGCGCCTCGCGATGGCTCGAAACGCTGGTACGGGACGAGCGGGAACAGTTTCGTTGCCGTCGTCGAGTTCGGGCCGCGGGTCAGGGCGCGGGCAGTCAGCGCAGGTGGCCAGAGCGGCAACCCGGCCTCGCCCCATTTCAACGACCAGGCGGCCCGTTACGCCGCTGGCGCATTGCGACCGGTCTATTTCTACCCGGAAGACCTGGCTGGTCACGTCGAGAGGCGATACCGCCCCGGCGAGTGATCAGCTGGCGAAGCGATCGGTTGCTCTTACCAATCCGTCGAGAATGCCCGGCTCGCTATAGAGATGGCCGCCGTCGGGGACGATGTTCAGCTCCACCTCGGGCCATGCCTGCTTCAGCTCCCAGGCAGCGCGCGGCGGAGTGCAGCAGTCGTGCCGCCCCTGGACGATGACGCCGGGAATCCCGCGCAGCCTCTCTGCTCCTTTCAGGAGCTGGCCTTCCTCGAGCCAGCCGCGGTGGACCATGTAGTGATTTTCAATCCTGGCGATGGAAATGGCGTGCTGGTCCTCGGTGAACTCGGCGAGCATCTCCGGGTCGGGAAGCAAGGTTACCGTGAGACCTTCCCAGTTGCTCCATGCCTTGGCGGCACGAAGCTGCGCAGCCTTGTCGTCGCCCGTCAGTATCCTGCGATAGGCGGAAAGAAGATCGCCGCGTTCTTCCTGCGGGACCTGGCCGATGAACTCGTCCCAGCCTTCCGGGTAAAGTTCTGAGGCGCCATAACGGTAAAGCCAGTCGAGCTCCGACTGGCCGAACAGGAAGATGCCGCGAAGGACGAGCTCGGTCACCCGCTCCGGGTAGGTCTGGGCATAGGCGAGGCTTA
>JAJJPO010000235.1:0-8082 GCA_032907585.1 Sphingomonas sp.
AGACCTTCACCACCACCGAGACCTTGACCAACCTCGACGCGGCGCTCGAGTGGCTGCGCGAGGCAGGCGTCGCCGATCCCTATGGCCAGCTGGTCGCCGTCACCGCCAATCCGCAAAAAGCCATTGAATATGGCATCGACGAGACGCGGGTGCTGCCCTTCGGGGAGGGCGTTGGCGGGCGTTACTCGCTGTGGTCGTCGGTCGGGCTTTCAATCGCGCTGGCGCTAGGCTGGGGAGCCTTCGAGGAGCTTCTCGAGGGCGCCGCGGAAATGGACCGTCACGTCAAGCTCACCGACGGACTGTCCAATGTCGCGCTGCTCGCGGCCTGCGCCGACCTGTTCTACAGCCAGGGGCGCAAGGTCCAGAGCCGGGCGCTGTTTGCCTATGACGAGCGGCTGAGGCTGCTTCCCGACTATCTCCAGCAGCTGGAGATGGAGTCGAACGGAAAGTCGGTCACTTCGGACGGAAAGCCGCTCGGCCGCCCGTCGGCCCCGGTGACCTGGGGCGGGCTTGGAACGGACGCCCAGCATGCAGTCTTCCAGCTGCTCCACCAGGGGACCACCGCCATCCCGGTCGAATTTGTCGCGGTGGTCGAAAACGAGGACGGGCAGGACCCGCGCCATCACCAGCTCCTCATTGCCAACTGCCTTGCCCAGGGAGCAGCGCTGATGGCCGGCCGCGGCCACCAGGACCTGGC
This sequence comes from Sphingomonas sp., assembly GCA_032907585.1. GTDB lineage: Bacteria > Pseudomonadota > Alphaproteobacteria > Sphingomonadales > Sphingomonadaceae > Sphingomicrobium. The sequence continues at coordinate 698 of JAJJPO010000235.1, forward strand.
CCGGGCCTATCCAGGCGACCGTCCGTCGGCGACGATCCTGCTGCAGCGGCTCGACGCGAGATCGCTCGGCGCTCTCATTGCCTTTTATGAGCATCGAACGTTCGCCCAGGCGGTCCTCCTCGGGATCAACCCGTTCGACCAGTTCGGGGTCGAGCTGGGCAAGGAAATGGCCCGTGCGCTCGATGACCCGGAGGCTCGCGAAAAGCTGGATGCCTCGACCCGTGACCTGATTGAAAGAGCCGGACTTTGAAGCTTGCCCCGGTTCTTGCGGTCCTGCTGGCCCAGGCCATGCCGGCTTCCGCCGAGCCGCTGGTCATCGATAACGGCCGGCTGTTCATCAAGGCCCGCATCAACGGCGTCGAAACCGAGGCACTGCTCGACAGCGGCGCTGAAGCCAGCCTTGTCGATTCGAAGCTCGCTGTTGCCGCAGGCCTTTCAGGCGGGCAGAAGGTGACCCTCAAGGGATCGGGAGGCGAACAGCAGGTCACGCTCGTCGAGGGCGTCCGGATCGAGGCGCTTGGCCAGGCGATCCCCGGGGCGAGCGTCGCCGTCCTGGATCTTGGCGACCTCTCGAAGCGCCTCATCAAGAGGCCGACAAGTGCAATCGTCGGGCGCGAGTTGTTCGATGCCGCCCGGATCCGGATCGATCTTGCGGGCGCCGATGTCCGGGCGCTCGACGCCGCCGAAAAGCCGGCGGGTGCGCTGCTTGCCCTTGGCGAAGACAAGGGGATCGAGACCATTCCCGCCATGCTTGGCGGCGTCCCGGTGCGGGCGGTGCTCGATTATGGCAACGGCAACCGGGTTCTCGTCGGCAGAGAGCTTTCGACCAGCCTCGGGCTGAAGGCGATCGGGAAGGCGAGGGGCGGGGGCATTGGCGGCGAGGTCGAGCGCGATGTCGTTATCCTTCCAGAGCTCGTCCTCGCGGGCCAGGCATTCCGGGACCTCGAGGCGGAAGTCGACGAGACGTCGAGCCGCGCCGAGCTCAACATCGGGACGGCCATCCTCCGCCATTTCGTGGTGACGCTCGATTTTGCAGGCCGGCAGGCCTGGTTCGAGCCGGTCGCGAAAGCCAGATGATGTCCAGTGCTGCAAGCGGCCCTGGGCCGGGAAAAAACCGGTCAGCAGGCCTCCCGACGGCAAGGCCGGCCCTTCTTGGAGGCTTTCATGCCGGATTATGACCTGTTCGTGATTGGCGCGGGATCGGGCGGCGTTCGAGCAGCACGCATCGCCGCGGCCCATGGCGCGAAGGTGGCCATCGCCGAGGAGCACAAGGTCGGCGGGACCTGCGTCATCCGCGGCTGCGTTCCAAAGAAGCTGCTCGTCTATGGCTCCCATTTTGCCGAAGATCTGAACGACGCCGCGATGTTCGGCTGGGATGTCCCGAGCCGCGACTTCAACTGGTCGGTACTGCGCGACAATGTGCTTCGCGAAGTCGACCGGCTCGAGGGCCTCTATACCCAGAACCTCGCGACCCACCATGTCGAGATTTTCCATGAGCGGGCGACGCTGGCCGGGCCACGGGAGGTCAGGCTGGCGAGCGGCAAGACGGTGACCGCCGGCAAGATCCTCATCGCCACGGGAGCAAGGCCGTTCATGCCCCCGATCGAGGGGGTGGAGCACGCGATCAGCTCCAACGAGGTATTCCACCTGGACAAGCTGCCGAAGCGGATCGTGATTGCCGGTGGCGGCTATATCGCCAACGAGTTCGCCGGGATTTTCCACCAGTTCGGAAGCCATGTCACCCAGGTCAACCGTTCCGACGCCATCCTGCGCGGTTATGACGAGCAGATGCGTGACCGCCTCCTCCAGATCTCGATGACCAAGGGCATCGAGTTTCGCTTCAACTCCCGGTTCAGGCGGATCGAGCGCAATGGCGATGGCACGCTCCACGTCAGCATGGAGGGCACCAACGACATCGAGGCTGATGCAGTCCTGTTCGCGACCGGCCGCGTGCCCAACATCGAGGGCCTCGGCCTGGATTAGCTCGGAGTCTAGCTCGGAGAACTCGTGCAGTTCAAGGTCGATTCCCATATCCAAACCAGCATCGATCAGGGCTTCCAGCGCGGCGCGGTCAAGGTCGACCGCTTCAGCAAGTCGAGCGTGGACAGCATCTATGCCGTCGGCGACGTGACCGACCGCATCCAGCTCACTCCCGTCGCGATCCGCGAGGGACATGCCTTTGCCGACAGCCAGTTCGGCGGGCAGCCCTGGACGGTCGATTATGACTGCGTTCCCAACGCTGTCTTCTCGCATCCGCCGATCGCGGCGGTCGGAATGACCGAAAGCGAGGCGCGCAACCGGCTGGGCCAGGTCCGCACCTTCACGAGCGACTTCCGGCCGATGAAGAACGTGCTCGCTGGCCGCAACGAGCGCTCGCTCTACAAGCTGGTGGTCGATGCTGCGACCGACCGGGTCGTCGGCATTCACATGATCGGGCCCGACGCGCCCGAGATTCTCCAGGCCGCTGCCATCGCCGTGAAGGCGGGGCTAAAGAAAGCCGATTTCGATGCCACGATTGCACTCCACCCGACGATGTCGGAAGAACTGGTGTTGATGCGCTGATGCATGACATTCTTATCATCGGGGCCGGTCACAACGGCCTTGCCTGCGCCTATTACCTGGCGAAGAAGGGCCTCAAGGTCGCCATCCTCGAGGCTGCCGAGAAGGTAGGCGGCGCCGCCGTCACCGACGAGTTCCACCCGGGATTTCACAACAGCGCCGCGAGCTACACCGTGTCGCTGCTCCAGCCCAAGGTCATCAGGGACATGGAGCTCGAGCGGCACGGGCTGAAGGTCGTGCTTCGCAAAACGGACAATTTCCTGCCCGGTCCCGACAAGACCTATCTCCTCTCGGGTCGCTCCGGCCTCACCCGTTCCGAGATCACCCGCCACGTCCCCGCGGATGGCGCGGCCTACGACCGCTATCACGAGGAGCTGGACACCGTCGTCCCGCTGATCCGCAAGTGGCTCCTAAAGGCTCCGCCCGAGGCAGGCGCTGGCCTTCGCGGCCTGCCAAAGCTGGCGAGCCTCGGGCGCGACTTTATCGGCCTTTCGACCGACGAGGTACGGATCGTCCACGAATTCGCGACCAAGAGCGCGGGCGACATCCTCGATCGCTTTTTCGAGGGAAAGCTCACCAAGGCGCTGTTCGCCTTTGACGGCATCGTCGGCAACTTCGCATCGCCCTACACGCCCGGCACCGCCTATGTGCTCCTCCACCACCTGTTCGGCGAGGCCGCAGGCGTCCAGGGCGCATGGGGTCACGCGATTGGCGGGATGGGCTCGATCACCCAGGCCATGGCCAAGGCGTGCCACGAGGCCGGCGTCGACATCGTCCTCAACGCGCCGGTGAGCGAGATCATCGTCGAGAAGGGCCGCGCGTCGGGCGTCATTTCCGGAGGCAAGAGCTGGCGTGCGCGGGCGATTGCTGCCGGCGTCAATCCCAAGCTGTTGTTCGACCGGCTTGTGCCAAAGGGTGCCGTCAGCCGCCAGGTGGAGGAGCATTTCACCCACTGGGGCTGCGAGAGCGCGACCTTCCGGATGAACGTCGCGCTCGACAAGCTTCCCAATTTCACGTCGCTGCCGGGGCGGGGCGACCACCTTACTGCCGGCATCATCATGGCGCCGGGGATGGACTATATGGACCGCGCCCATGCCGAGGCGGCGCTCAACGGCTGGTCTTCGCAGCCAGTCATCGAAATGCTGATACCCTCGACGCTCGACCCCGGCCTTGCGCCAAAGGGAAAGCATGTGGCCAGCCTCTTCTGCCAGCATTTCCGTTACCGCCTCCCCGACGGCCGCTCCTGGGACGAGGAGCGCGAGAAGGCGGCCGATGTCATCCTTGCGACCATCGATGCCCATGCGCCCGGTTTCTCCAGCTCGGTCATCGCCCGCCAGATACATTCGCCGCTCGACCTGGAGCGGCGGTTCGGGCTCATCGGCGGCGACATCTTCCACGGCAAGATGGGCTCCGACCAGCTGTTCAGCGCCCGTCCGATGATCGGCGCGTCCAACTACCGCATGCCCTTGCCCGGGCTTTACCTGTGCGGATCGGGCGCACACCCGGGCGGCGGCGTCACCGGTGCCCCGGGCCATAACGCGGCCCACGCGATCCTCGCCGACATGAAGCCGCGCTTCCTTGGAAGAAGCGGCCAGTGAAGCCCCTTTCGGGGATCCGGGTCATCGACCTCAGCCGCGTGCTCGCGGGCCCCTGGGCAACGCAGCTCCTCGCCGACCTCGGCGCTGACGTCATCAAGGTCGAGAAGCCGGCCGCGGGTGACGACACGCGCCACTGGGGACCCCCATGGCACGAGAGTGGCAACGAGAAGGTCGCCGCCTATTTCCTCGCGGCGAACCGGGGGAAGCGATCGGTCGCGATTGATTTTTCGAGACCCGAGGGAGCGGAGCTTGTCCGGCGGATGGTCGCGGGCGCCGACGTCGTCGTCGAGAATTTCAAGGTCGGCGGCCTCGCCAAGTTCGGGCTGGATGCAGGGAGCCTGCGCAAGGCCAGCCCAGGGCTCATCTATGCGTCCATCACCGGCTTCGGCCAGGACGGACCTTATGCTTCCCGCGCCGGCTATGATTATATCATCCAGGCAATGGGCGGGCTGATGAGCCTGACAGGCCTTCCCGACGGTGAGCCGGGAGGGGGTCCGATGCGGGTCGGGGTAGCAGTCGCGGACCTGTTTACCGGAATGTACGCCGCGAGCGCGATCCTCGCGGCCCTCCACCAGCGCGACCGGACGGGCGAGGGAGCGACGATCGACATGGCGCTGTTCGATGCACAGCTCGCGATGCTCGCCAACCAGGGCTCCAATGCGCTCGTCAGCGGCCAGGATCCCGGGCGCCAGGGAGCGAGCCACCCGAACATCGTTCCTTATCAGCCGTTCGCGGCGGCCGACCAGCCGATCATCGTCGCGGTCGGAAATGACGGCCAGTTCGCAAGGCTTGCAAGGATCCTCGGGCACCCCGAATGGGCCGACGACCCGGCGTATTCGACCAATGCCGCGAGGGTCGCTTCCCGCGACCGGCTGGTACCGCTCATCGAGAGGATAATCGCCACGAGGCCGGCTGCCGAATGGCTCGGACTTCTCGAGGGAGCCGGCATTCCGGCAGGACCGATCAACTCGATCAGCCAGGCCCTGGCGGACCCGCAGGCCGTCCACCGCGGGGCCCGGCTCGAACTGGGTGGAGGCGGGCTCGGCACCGTCGCGATGATCGGCTGCCCGATCCGCCTCGACGGGGAGAGAGCCGACGCCGAGTTGCCGCCGCCCGCGCTCGGCGAGCATGGCGAGATCCTCCGCGAATGGCTCGACGACGAAGAATTGAAGGGGCTGCGGGCGACAGGGATCGTCGGCTGATCCGCCGGCTTGCGGGCCGTTTAGTCCCCTGGCGTCTTTTCCGTGTAGCGCGACTGGATGAAACGGCCCTGGGTCTCGAATGCCGCGAGGTCGTTCTTCGCCAGCCGCTCGCCGATGTCGGAAAGCGCGGCGCGCCCTGCGGCGAGCGCCTCGACCAGCCGTTCATCAACGCTGATGCCTTCGCCGTCGAGCCTCGAGCGATAGTCCTGGGGAACGTGAAGGTAGCGGTCGATGAGGTTTGGAAGATGCACCGACATCAGGCGCCTGGCGTCCTGGGCATTGGGATCGAGATCGGGAATGCGCTCGAGCGTCTGGCGAAGCGCCGGTAGCTGGGCTGACAGGAGATCAAGCTCGGCCTGGGCCGGTGGGGGCAGGGCCCGCCGGGCGCGGAACAGGTAGCTGTCGAAACGGCTGACCATCTGGCCGTTGGGAAGATCGGGCGTGACGTTGGGAGCAGCTATTTCCCTCGTTCCGGAGAAAAGGAGCAGCGCCGCAACGCCCACCGCGAGGCCAACGGCCGCCAGGAAACCGAACATGCCGATCGGGATGAAGAGGCCGACCGCGATTGCCGCCAGACTGACGAGACCGACCCCGATCCCGGCCCGCAGCAGCGAGCGGCCAAGGCCGGCGTTCAGCCTCGCGCGCTCGCGGCGGGCAGCCTCCCGCACGGCTCCGTCCCGCTCGTCAAGCCGCGCGAAGACGGCATTGGCATGGTCGATCGTGCTGGTGACCTTCGCAGGGATCATTTCGATTCAATGGCCTCGAACGGTGACGTCTGCGCCTCGAGCTTGGCCTGGGCTACGCCCTCGGCGCGGGCGATATAACCCTTGGACTTCTCGACTTCCTTGCCCAGCGTGTCGACCGTCTGCTTCATGTTGGCAAGCGCGGTAAGCTTGAACTGGTCGATCTGGTCCATCGTGTCGTAGATGTTCTGGAACGCGCGCTGCAGCGTCTCGAGAGGGATGGTCGAACTTGCCGCCTGCTCGTGGATCGCGCCGGTCTGGGTTCGAAGCATCTCGCCAGTGGTATCGATCATGTTGGCGGTCGTGGTGTTGAGAGCGCTCACCTGCTCGAGCACCAGCTTCTGGTTGGTCATCGCCTGGGCGACGGTGACCGCGGTTCGAAGCGCTGCAACGGTCGTGGTGGAAGCGCGGTCAACGCCCTTGACGAGCTCGACGTTGTTCTTCTTGACGAGGTCGAGCGCCAGATAGCCCTGGACCGTAACCGCCATCTGGGTGAGGAGGTCGGTCGTGCGCTGGCGCGTGTAGAAGAGGGCGCTTTCGCGGATGGCCTTGGCCTTGGCCGGCTCGGTCGCGTCGAGTTCGTTGGCCTTGTCCTCGAGCCGCTGGTCGAGCGCCCTTGAAATATGGATCATCTGCTCGAGCTTGTGCATCGTCTTCCACAGGCCAGCGCGCTCCGTGTCGATCGCGGCATTGTCCATGAGCAGCTCGTCCTTGCCGTTGGAGAGCCGCATGAGGATCGCGGAAATGTGGGTCTGCGAACTGCGATACTTGTCGAAATAGCCGTTGATCCGCCGGCCGAACGGGATGATGCCGAGGAACTTGCGGGTCGTGAACGACTTGCTGTTCTCCTTCGGATCCAGCTCCTCCACGGTGCGGCGGAGCTCGGTAAGGTCGGCGCCGATCCCGGTATCGCTGTCGATCGCCTTCACCGGGCGGTCGAGGAAGCGGTTCGACGCGCCGGCTGCCTCGGCGATCTCCTTGCGACCCATCGACCTTCTTGCCGAAGTCGGGACTGTGGGCATCGAGGGCAGCCAGTTCGTCGACGAACTTGGAAACCCTCTGGTCGAGCTCGCTCGTTTCCTCGCTCTTGAGCGGAACAAGCCCCGCGGCCTCGTTCACGCTAACCGGCTGCAGCGCCTCGGGCGGCTCCAGCTTGATCTTCGTCGCGGTCGCAGTGGTGGTCGACGGTTCGCTCGCCATATCCGGTCCTTCCCTTGCCGTTGCGCGGGAAGTTGGACGGCCTGACCCACCTGCGCAAGTGGCTTCTAAGTGTATTATAGGTA
>JAJJPO010000236.1:0-8034 GCA_032907585.1 Sphingomonas sp.
GATGATCCGCTCGTTCTGGACTATGTCATGGTAGGTGGCATTAAAGTCGGTAACCATACCGCTCGGCCAGCGAGCGTGGAACCGCTCCCTACCGCCCACGCGAAAGTCGAATTCCCGATCGAGTGTCTCGATCTCCGATGGCGCCTTGAACCAGCCACTCTTCGCCTCGAGGCTGGAATAAGCCGCAAAAACTCGCGCCGGCGTGGCATTCAGCACCCGTTCGATCGTGAACGTGGCGTTAGTGAGCGTCATTGCCATTCTCCTCGTTGGCGGTGGTTCTGAGATAGGCCTCCAATTGATCGTACTGCTGCGTCCAGAAGCGCTTGCGCTCGATGATCCATCGTTCGACCAGGTCCATGGCATCCATTTCCAGCGTGCAAGTGCGAACGCGCCCCACTTTCCGGCTCTTCACCAAGCCGGCTTCTTCCAACACTTTCAGATGTTTGAGAAAGCTCGGCAGTGCCATGTCGTGTGGCGCGGCAAGTTCCGAAACTGGCGCGGCACCTGTCGCAAGACGGGTGATCACTGCCCGTCGGGTCGGGTCCGCGAGACCGTGGAAGATCGAATCAAGGTTAGCCATATGGCTATCTATTACCGTGACCGCCTGATACGTCAATACACTTAGCCGTGCAGCTAACTAACGAAGTGGAACCCTGGGCCCTTGCCTTTCTCGGCGCACATCCCGTGCCAGGCTCGTTCACTGACGTCGCAGAATCGTGAATGAAGCAATTTCCAGCCGAAAGCTCGTCATTATCGCAGCGGTGAACTGGTCACCGGCAAACCAAGACAAGGGTGATCGCCAAGGGCGGCATCAGCTCCTCCGGCTTAGTTCTCGAGTGGCCTGGTCGAGGCCTTCCAGCGTCAGGGGAAACATTCGATCGCGCATCAGGCGCCGGATGATTGCCGTGGAAGCCGTGCTCCCCCAATATGTCTCCGGTGTCGGGTTGATCCAGGCGGCCGAGGGATAGGCATCGGTCAGTCGCTTCAGCCAGGCCGCTCCGGCTTCCTGGTTGAAATGTTCGATCGACCCGCCGGCGTGGGTGATTTCGTAGGGAGACATGGAGGCGTCGCCGACGATCACCAGCTTATGGTCCCGGCCGAACTTGTGGATGATGTCAAGGGTAGGGGTCTTCTCCACGTGGCGCCGACGATTGTCCTTCCACACCCCTTCGTAAACGCAGTTGTGAAAGTAAAAATGTTCCAGGTGCCGAAACTCGGAACGGCAGGCCGAGAAAAGCTCCTCGCACAGCTGCACATGGCCATCCATCGAGCCCCCGATATCGAGGAAAAGCAGCAGCTTCACCGAGTTGTGGCGCTCGGGGCGCAGCCGGACATCGAGCCAGCCGCGGCGCGCGGTGCCGTCGATGGTGCCATCAAGGTCGAGCTCCTCGGCGGCGCCTTCCCGGGCAAAGCGGCGAAGACGCCGCAGCGCGACCTTGATGTTGCGCGTTCCAAGCTCACGCGCACCATCGAGGTCCCTGAACTCGCGTTTTTCCCACACCTTGATCGCCCGGCCCTGTCGGCCGGGGCCGCCGATCCGAATGCCTTCCGGGTTGTAGCCACCATGGCCAAAGGGCGAGGTGCCGGCGGTCCCGATCCACTTGCTGCCACCCTGGTGGCGCTCGTCCTGCTCGCGGAGCCGGTCCTTCAGCGCTTCCATGATCTCGTCCCATGAGCCGAGGCTCTTCACCGCCTCCATCTGCTCAGGGGTCAAATAGGCCTCGGCTACCAGGCGGAGCCAATCCTCGGGGATTTCGGCCCTGGTCTCGGCGTCGGTCGTGACCAGCCCCTGGAATACCTGCGCGAACAGGCGGTCGAAGCGGTCCAGTTGGCTCTCGTCGTGGACGAATGTCGCCCGCGCAAGATAATAGAATTGCTCGGGCTCGGCGGCGATCACCTCGCTGTCGAGCGCTTCCAGCAGCAGCAGATGCTCCTTGAGCGAGGCAGGAATGCCCCCGCGGCGGAGCGCTTCGACGAAGCCAATGAACATGGAAAGGGGGCTTAACCCAGCCGCGGCCCGGTTCCAATGGCGAGGGTGGTTAACTTGGCCTTAGCACTTGCCAGCTAAGCCCGTCCCCAAGGCTTGAATGTGGGGAAACGGGTCAAATGGCCACGCTGGGAATAGAACAGGTTACCGAAGACGCGATCCGGGTAGTTGCCCGGGACTGTGGGTCGCTCTCGATCGAATGCAGCGACGTTGCCGGTTATGTCGAGGGCGTGGCCGAGCGGATCGGCGAGCATCTCAGGATGCTCGATACGCTCGAGGAGGTAACGACGCGCCTCCTCGCCGACCAGGCCCGCGTTTCTGATTCGACCGACGAGGCGAGGCTGCTGTCCGAGCAGGCCAAGGCCAAGCTCGAAGCGGGGCGCGAGGCCATCGATGGGACGATCCAGGGCTTCAAGGGCCTGACCGAGATCGTCGTCCAGCTCGGCGAGCGGATGGCGGGCTTTGCCTCGGCGATGAACCAGGTGCAGACGGTTTCCTCGACGATCGAGACCATCGCGCGGAAGACCAACATGCTCGCGCTCAACGCCACCATCGAGGCGGCGCGGGCCGGCGACGCCGGCCGCAGTTTCGCGGTGGTCGCGGCCGAGGTGAAGAAGCTCGCGCACGATACGAGGGCGGCGACCAGCCAGATTGCCTCGACCATTGGCGAGCTTACCCGCGAAGCGGGCGCAGTGACCTCGGAAATCAAGACCGGCGTCGAGCGGAGCCGGGCGGCACAAAAAGGCTTCAGCCAGATCAGCGACACGGTCCGCGAGGTTACCGAGATCGTCTCGATGGTCGACCGACAGACCGAGGGCATCGCCCATTCGACCAGCATGATCCAGACGAGCGTCGACCGGGTAAAGGCAGGCCTCAGCGAGTTTGCAGGAGATGCAAGGGACAATGGCGGCCAGCTGATCAAGGCCCAGAAGCGCCTCACGCATCTCGAGATGCTGTCCAACAACATGCTCGATACGCTCGCCAACTCTGGCGCGGAAATCGACGACACGCCGATGATCCTTCTCGCCCAGGAGGCGATGCAGGCGATTACCAATGCAGTGGAGCAGGGGATCGATCGCGGCGAGATCAGCATGGCCGACGTCCACGACCGCGACTACAGGCTGATCGAGGGCACTAATCCTCCCCAGTATGACAATGGCTTCGCCGATTTCGCAGATCGTTACGTCCGGCCGATCCTCGACCGTTACAACGCGAGGGACGCCCGCATCATCGGCTCGGCAATCACCAACCTCGATGGCTATCTGCCAACTCACTTGAGCGAGCGGTGCCAGGCACCGGGGCCTGATCCCGTCTGGAACGACGCCAATTGCCGCAACCGGCGGATCTTCATGGACGAGATCACCGGCAAGGCCTGCGAAAGCGAGAAGCCGGCAATGCTCGCCACCTACCGGATGGAGCTCGGCGACAAATATTTCCCGGTAAAGAACGTCTTCGTGCCCATCCATTTCAAGGGCAAGCGCTGGGGCAATTTCGAGCTCGCCTACCGCGACGAATAGGGCTGGGACGAAAGCCTCAGCCGTTTCGCCTGGCCATGAAGGCGAGGCGCTCGAACAGCATGACGTCCTGCTCGTTCTTGAGCAGCGCCCCGTGGAGCGGCGGGATGGCCTTCGTCGGGTCCCGGTCCCGAAGCACCTCGAGCGGCATGTCCTCGTGGAGCAGGAGCTTCAACCAGTCGAGAAGCTCGCTCGTCGACGGCTTCTTCTTGATCCCGGGAACTTCGCGAACCTCGTAGAACAGCTCCAGTGCCCTCGAGACGAGGCTCTTCTGGATGCCCGGGAAATGCACCTCTATGATGTCCGCCATCGTGTCGGGATCCGGAAAGCGGATATAGTGGAAGAAGCAGCGGCGCAGGAACGCGTCCGGCAGCTCCTTCTCGTTGTTCGAGGTGATGACCACGATCGGGCGGTCGGCCGCCCTTACCGTTTCGCCGGTTTCGTAGACGTGGAACTCCATCCGGTCGAGTTCCTGGAGGAGGTCGTTTGGAAACTCGATGTCGGCCTTGTCGATCTCGTCGATCAGGAGCACCGGGAGCCTCGGCGAGGTGAAAGCCTCCCACAATTTGCCGCGCCGGATGTAGTTGCTGATGTCATGGACGCGCTCGTCGCCGAGTTGCCCGTCCCGTAGCCGGGCGACCGCGTCATATTCATAGAGACCCTGGACGGCCCGGGTCGTTGACTTGACGTGCCACTCGATCAGCGGCGCGCCCAGCGACGCTGCAATTTCATGGGCAAGTACCGTCTTTCCGGTACCCGGTTCGCCCTTGACGAGCAGCGGACGCCGAAGCTTGACGGCGGCGTTGACCGCGACCTTCAGGTCGTCGGTCGCGACATAGCTGGAAGTTCCCTCGAAACGCATGCAGCCGCCCTATGGCCGGGCGTGCTGTCGCGCAAGCAGCTTAGAACTCGCCTCTCGCAGCGGCGCGCGCTTCGAGAAGGTCGAACAACCCGCGGTTCTGGAGCAGCAGCTGCTCGCCGCCGAATGCCAGCGCGCGTTCGCTTGCAGCGCCGTCCGTCCCGTCGTTGATGACCCGGACGATTGAATCAGCCTGGGGCAGGGTCATTGCGGGCTTCTGCATGCCGATACGGTCGGCTGCGCGGTCCAGTACCTCGCGCACCGAAGGCCAGTCGGCCATCAGCGCGGTCGCGGCGCCAAGAGCGCAGCCGCGGCGTTCGGACCGTGCAAGCGTCTCGATGGCGTGCCGCTGTCCGACCAGGGTTGCTTCCGTCTCGGCAGCTCCCGGCGTCGAGGGAAGGGGACCGACCGCCGCGGTCAGGCGGACGAGATAGAGCCGCTCGCGCTCATAGCCGTCCGATGCCTCGAGCAGCCAGTCACGCACAGCTCCCGCCGGGCAATTGTTGAGCGCCAGCTCGATCAGCCCGGGATAGCGGCCGTAAAGCGAGCAGAAGAGGTGGATGCAGTCGGAAAGGTCGCGATTCGCGGACGGGCCGCTCGCCCCGACCAGCGCGAGGCGATGGGGGTGGTTGACGCAGCCCTGTGCATCGACGCGCGCCAGCTGCGTTTCCGCGGCGCTGATGCCAGCCCGGTCGAGTGCCCCATTGATCGCCATCCGCTTCATCTCCTCATCTGCGCAAGGTCCTGGCGATGAACCCTAGGCAGCGTTTCTATCCCGGTTCCGTAAAGACAGGGTTTAGGCGGACTTCATCTTTTGGTGAGCGAGGTTAAGAACCGGCTCAATTTGGCACATCTGGCCGCCCGATCGGACCGAACGAGCCATTTTTCTGCCGGGAGCTGCCCGGACCGGGTGAACGATCGCGGGCAAGGTCCCGGAAGAAAAGGAAGGCCCGCTTCGATTCGCCCGCATTACTCATGCGGCGATTGGAAGCGGCTCCTCGCTGACAACGGTCGCGGTCGCATCAACCACCTGCTCGGCGGCCGGCTTGTCGCGGACGATGAGACGGGTCGCGCCAACGACGACGCCAAGCCCGAGGTAGGCGGCGATACTGGCTGCCGGTGCGATGAACAGCGGCGCGATAAACGCCAGCCGCAAGTAGAGCGGGTTGAAGCCGAAGTCCTGGCCGATCGCCTCACACACGCCGAGCAGCGTATCGTTGCGGAGCGGAAGCGGGGTCGTGTTCTTGGTCATATTTACCTCTTGTCTGGCGTTCGGCCGGTTAAGCTCCCAGTGAGAAGCAAGGCTCGTGCCAATGGCGGATTTGCGCGGTTTTCAGTGATTGGCGGGGATCATGTTGGGGCGTAGCGCCATGTCGGGCACAGAAAGCTTGGCGAATTTCACCAATCCTCGCAGGGCGCTGGGACGCTCGGCCGGGTCCGGGTGGCCATCCACCCGGCCAGCTGCCATCGCCCCGTCGCCTCTTGCGCCTCGCCGTCGAGGGGGACGGCACTGCAAGACGAGCCTGATCGCAAGGAATGATCGGTCCATGAGGTTCATACCCGAAGGGCTGCTCCCTTGATTTGCATGCGATGCCGCCCCCGTCGTTGAGACGGAGTCCTTCACCATCTTCCTTGAATGGTTGCTTGCTAGGGGCGGTCGACGGGCCCGGGTGAATAGTCGATCCGGATCCTGACCCATTCGCCGATCATCGGCTTGCCGCCGACACGGGGCGGGCGGACGAGAAACTGCCAGGCAGCCTGGCGCACAGCTCCGGCAAGGTGTGATCCGGGCGGCGAATTGCCGAGCTCGACGCAGTCCGTCACGCGGTAACGGGGAGCTGTCTTGCAGGCGACCAGCCCCCAGCCGCCGCCGTCGGGCATGGTCTTTGGCAGATAGGCGCTGAGCTCCTGGTTGGTGGGCTCGCGGTACCATTCGGCCGCATAAAGCGGCTGGCCGTCGGGCCCGGTGCCGACGCGTTCGCTGTCGCCGGGGCTTCGCCCCCCGGTCCCGCTGCGGGCGCTTCGCTGGAAGCCGGGGGCATTGCTTCCCAGCTTTGAAATGTCGGAGGCCTCGTAGACTTCCCTGCTGACGACGAGGAGGTCGAGCGGCCGCGGTTCAAGCTCGATCGGCGGGCGCGGAACGACTGGAGCAGGCCGTGGCGGCCTCCTCGTCGCTTGCACCGGCTCGACCTGCTCCTTGGCGCTCGCGCGGTCCGCCTCGTCTGGTCTTGCGATGTCGAAGGTAACGAGGCTGCTGCCATCTCCACCACTCCGGGGTTCGTCCCGGAAGTTCAACGTGAAGAACGCCAGCAGCAGAAGAAGCTCGATGGCAAGGGCAAGGAGGAAGGCCCCGGCCCTTCGCCCCGGCGAGGCAAGGTGGCGGTTGACGGCTGGCCGATAGGCCGCGCTGCCTGCCGCGGCATGCGCGGGCCCTGCTGGCGTCAGGCTGGCCGGACCGGGCGCATCTGTCAGCATATGTTCCCGACTGTCCCGGAACCTCGTGGAGGCTTCTCCCGAGCCTGTTTACTGGTCGAGGAAGGACCTCATCTTGCGGCTGCGCGAGGGATGTTTGAGCTTCCTCAGCGCCTTGGCCTCGATCTGCCGGATGCGTTCGCGGGTAACGCTGAACTGCTGGCCGACCTCCTCGAGCGTATGGTCGGTATTCATGCCGATGCCAAAGCGCATCCTCAGCACGCGCTCCTCGCGCGGCGTGAGACTTGCAAGGACCCGGGTTACGGTCTCCTTGAGGTTGGCCTGGATCGCCGCATCTACCGGGATCACCGCGTTCTTGTCCTCGATGAAGTCGCCGAGGTGAGAATCTTCCTCGTCCCCGATCGGTGTCTCGAGGCTGATCGGTTCCTTGGCGATCTTCATCACCTTGCGGACCTTCTCGAGCGGCATCGACAGGCGCTCGGCAAGTTCTTCGGGCGTGGGCTCGCGGCCCGTCTCGTGCAGGAACTGGCGGCTGGTTCGAACCAGCTTGTTGATCGTCTCGATCATGTGGACCGGGATTCGGATCGTCCGTGCCTGGTCGGCGATCGAGCGGGTGATCGCCTGCCGGATCCACCAGGTCGCATAGGTCGAGAACTTGTAGCCGCGGCGATACTCGAACTTGTCGACCGCCTTCATCAGGCCGATGTTGCCTTCCTGGATGAGGTCGAGGAACTGCAGGCCGCGGTTGGTGTATTTCTTGGCGATGGAGATGACGAGCCGAAGGTTGGCCTCGACCATTTCCTTCTTGGCGATGCGCGCCTCGCGTTCGCCCTTCTGGACCATGTTGACGATCCGGCGGAATTCGCCAAGCGCCATGCCCGTCGACTGCGAGATCTCGGCGATCTCGCCCCTAATTCGCTCCACGCTGTCCGCCTCGGCGTCGGCGAAGGCCGCGAATTTCTTGTCGATGCCGGCGACCCGGTCGAGCCAGCCGTCATCGAGCTCGTTGCCCATGTAGCTCTCGAGGAATGCCTTGCGCGGCACCCGGTGGCGCTCGGCCAGGCGGAGCATCTGCCCGCCAAGGGCGGTCAGTCGCCGGTTATAGCTGTAGAGCTGGTCGACGAGATATTCGATCTTTGCCTGGTGGAACTGGACGCTCTCCACCTCGGCCGTGAGCTGCTCGGAAAGCTTTTGGTACTTCTTCTCTTCGGCCGGCGGCAGCTCTCCGCCGGCACCCAGCG
>JAJJPO010000237.1:0-7991 GCA_032907585.1 Sphingomonas sp.
CCACTTGAGCGCGGCGGCGACCATGTCGTCGATCAGGCGATGCTCGTAGCCGATCTTGGCCGCCGCGAAACGCTCGGCGAACTCGGCGTCGAACACCTCCTGGAAGATGTCCTTGAAGCGGCCGTCATAGGCCTTGAGGATGGTGTTCTTGGTCGAGAGATAGACCGGCCAGTTGCGCTGCAGGCCATAGTTGAAGCTTGCCCGGGCGAAATCGCGGATCGACTCGTCGAGATTGTACATCCCCATGGCAACGCCGGACGAGGGGAAGTCGAATACCTCGTGCTCGATTTCCTCGCCATTCTCGCCGACCCACTTGATGGTGAGCTTGCCCTTGCCGGGGACGAGGAAATCGGTCGCCTTGTACTGGTCGCCGAACGCATGGCGGCCAACGACGATGGGGTCGGTCCAGCCAGGGATGATCCTCGGGACGTTGGAGATGACGATCGGTTCGCGGAAAACGACTCCGCCAAGGATGTTGCGGATCGTGCCATTGGGCGACTTCCACATCTTGGAAAGGCCAAACTCCTCGACGCGCGCCTCGTCCGGGGTGATGGTCGCACACTTGACCCCGACACCGTGCTTCCTGATCGCCTCTGCCGCCTCGACCGTGATCTGGTCCTTGGTTTCCTCGCGCTTCTGGATCGACAGGTCATAATAGATGAGATCGACGTCGAGATAGGGCTGTATCAGCCGCTCGCGGATCCACTGCCAGATGATGCGGGTCATCTCGTCGCCGTCGAGCTCGACGATCGGGTTCTTCACCTTGATCTTGGCCATGTCGCCTTCCTAATATTCGCGATGGATTGTTCGGGGCGCGCCTTAGGCAGTCCGCCAATCTTAGGCAACTGTCGCGCATTGCCGGGCGCCCGGCTTGTCCCTAAGGATCGGCGTCATGTCCGAGATCGACAAACCCGACAGCCAGCTCACCGCCGTCAAATGGCGCTTTCCCTCGGTCCATCCCGAGGGCCGCAAGTTCACCCTTGTCGCGGCCTTCGTGACGCTGGTGGGCTTCACGGCCCTTCCGGACCTGTTCGGATGGGTCTTGCTTGGCCTCACCGTCTGGGTCGCCGCCTTCTTTCGCGACCCGGTTCGTACCACGCCGACTGATCCCAATCTCATCGTCGCGCCGGCCGACGGGCTGGTGACGATGATCAAGCAGGTCCCGACCCCCGTGGAGCTTGGCGGGGAGGGCGGTCTCATGGGCGAATATACAAGGGTCTCGATTTTCATGAGCGTGTTCGACGTCCACATCAACCGCTCGCCGGTTGCCGGGACTGTCCGCCGCATCGCCTATGTGCCGGGCAAGTTCCTCAACGCCGACCTCGACAAGGCGAGCGAGGACAATGAGCGCCAGCATTTCCTGGTCGAACGCGAAGACGGCGTTCGCATCGGCTTTACCCAGATCGCGGGCCTTGTCGCGCGCCGGATCATGAGCTTTGTCAAGGAAGGCGACAGGGTCGCCGCCGGCGAGCGCATCGGGCTTATCCGGTTCGGGAGCAGGGTCGACGTCTATCTTCCTGCCGGGACGGGAAGCCAGGTGCTTCTTGGCCAGCGGACCATTGCCGGCGAGACCGTCCTTGGCGAACTGGGAGTGGATCCGCGGCGCAGCGGGACCAGCCAATGACCGACGGGGCGACCACCGGCATCCCGATCCGGGCCTTCGTCCCCAACGCGATTACCGCGGTTGCCCTTTGCTTTGGCCTTACCGGCGTTCGTTTCGCGATCACGGGGGACTGGCACCAGGCGCTCGCCTGCATCATCGCTGCCGGGGTGCTTGATGGCTTTGACGGGCGCATCGCCCGGCTACTTCGCGCGCAAAGCAAGTTCGGGGCCGAGCTCGACAGCCTTTCCGACAATATCGCCTTTGGAACGGCGCCGGCCCTCATCATCTTCCTCTGGTCGCTTCAGGAAGCGCCGAGGTTCGGCTGGATCGCGGCCCTCGCGCTTGCGGTCTGCTGCGCGCTTCGGCTCGCCCGGTTCAATGCCCGCATCGATGCCCACTTCCAGCCCCACAAGTCGGCCGGCTTCAATACCGGGGTTCCGGCTCCCGTCGGAGCGGGGCTTGCCTTCGTGCCAATCTATCTCTGGCTGCTGAGCGACAACGACCTGTTCCGTAGCTGGCAGCTGGTGCTTCCCTGGACGCTGTTCATCGCGCTGCTGATGATATCGAGCGTCCCGACCTATACCTGGACCTCGATCCGCATCCGGCGCGGCTGGAGGCTATTTGCGCTCGCCGGCGTTGCCCTCCTCGTGGCAGCTCTTCTCAGCGCCCCCTGGACGACCCTGCTCGCGGTTTCGGCGGTCTATCTCCTGCTGCTCCCGTTCGGCATCGCAAGCTATGCGAAGGTCAAGCGGCGGCGCGCAGCGCAGCAGGCGCCGGGACCCGTACCGCCGCCCTATCAGGCTGGCTGAACCGGATCGTCACCGGTCGCCCGCCAGTCGGGCGGGATGCGAACGAACGGCCATTGAGCGCGGCGAGGATCTTGGGGGCGTCCTGTCGCACGAGCTCGACGAGGATGGCGGTGACCGCGGCAAGAAGGCCGGAAACTGCAAGGGCTGCGAGCATCTCAAACGTCCCCTTTTCACCTTGAACGATGGATCGTGAGTGCATTGTTCTCTAAATGTTCCGCACTCGTCAAGTATTTTGTTCCCTTCCTGTTCCACATCCGCTCAACCGCTTGAATTCCCGCGGATGTTCGGTTAGGGGCGGCGCCATCCCACAGGTGGAACCACCATACCGGTGTCCCGGGCTCTCGTCCGGGATGACAAGGATCCACCGAGGCTTAACCGGAGGAGATATCCCAATGGCGACCAACGTCGTCACCATGCAGCAATTGCTCGAGGCCGGCGCACATTTCGGCCACCAGACCCACCGCTGGAACCCGCGGATGAAGCCGTACATCTTCGGCGACCGCAACGGTGTCCACATCATTGACCTTTCGCAGAGCGTCCCGCTGTTCGCCCGCGCGCTCGACTTCGTTCAGCAGTCCGTTGCCCGTGGCGGCAAGGTGCTGTTCGTCGGCACCAAGCGCCAGGCCCAGGACGCGGTCGCGGAAGCTGCCCGCTCGTGCGGCCAGCATTTCGTCAACCATCGCTGGCTCGGCGGCATGCTGACCAACTGGAAGACGATCTCCAACTCGATCAAGCGCTTCAAGAGCCTCGAGGAGCAGCTGTCGGGTGACACTGCCGGCCTCACCAAGAAGGAAGTGCTCCAGCTGACCCGCGAGCGCGACAAGCTCGAGAACAGCCTTGGCGGCATTCGCGACATGGGCGGCCTCCCGGACGTCATGTTCGTCATCGACACCAACAAGGAAGAGCTGGCGATCAAGGAAGCCAATGTGCTTGGCATCCCGGTCATTGCAATCCTCGATTCCAACTCGAACCCGCAGGGCATCGCCTTCCCGGTCCCGGGCAACGACGACGCCAGCCGTGCCATCCGTCTCTACTGCGAGGCGGTTGCCAATGCCGCCAACAGCGGCAAGGCGGGCGGCGCCCAGGCACGCGGCGAAGACATCGGCGAGATGGCCGAGCCGCCGGCAGAGGCCGCGCTCGAGGCATGACAAGCGCCCCTCCCGGAAAACGGGAGGGGATTGAGAGTCGGGGTAACAGACCCCAACTCTTGCCCGAACAATTCCAACCCCTCCCTTCATTTTCCGTACGGGAAGGGAGCTATGAGGACATGAAACATGGCTGAGATCACCGCCGCTTCGGTGAAGGAACTGCGCGAGCGCACCGGCGCCGGCATGATGGACTGCAAGAAGGCGCTGGCCGAGAATAATGGCGACATGGAAGCGTCGGTCGACTGGCTGCGCGCCAAGGGCCTTGCCGCTGCCGCCAAGAAGGCCGGCCGCACCGCTGCCGAGGGCCTCGTCGGCGTGGCCGTCGAGGGCACGCGCGGCGCGGTAGTCGAGGTAAACTCGGAAACCGACTTCGTCGCCAAGAACGAGCAGTTCCAGGAGTTCGTGGCCAACGTCTCCAAGCTGGCGCTCGAGGCGAATGGCGATGTCGAGGGGCTGAAGAGCGCCTCGTACCCGGGCGGCGGTACGGTGGAGGAAAAGCTCACCGACAACATCGCGACCATCGGCGAGAACCAGTCGCTCCGCCGGACCGCGGTTCTCGAGGTGAACGAGGGCGCGGTTGTGAGCTATGTCCATAACGCGGTTGCGCCCGGCATGGGCAAGATCGGCGTCCTGGTCGCGCTCGAAGGTTCGGCTTCGGCCGAGACTATCGCCGCGCTCGGCAAGCAGATCGCGATGCACATCGCCGCCGCCAACCCGCTGGCGCTGAAGGCCGAGGACCTCGATGCCGGGCTGCTCGAGCGCGAGCGCGCCATCGCCATCGAGAAGGCCAAGGAAAGCGGCAAGCCGGAGAACATCGTCGAGAAGATGGTCGAGGGCTCGATGGCCAAGTTCCGCAAGGAAAATGCGCTGCTGAGCCAGCTGTTCGTGATCGACAACAAGACCCCCGTCGGCGACGTCGTCGCCCAGGCGGCGAAGGAAGCCGGCAGCCCGATCACGCTCAAGGCCTTCGAGCGGTTCCAACTCGGCGAAGGCATCGAGAAGGAAGAATCCGACTTTGCGGCCGAGGTGGCGGCAGCCGCCGGCGTCAGGAAGGACGAGCCGGTCGCCTGACGCGATTGACTGGCCGCCATCAAAGCGGTTGGCAGAGGGGCGGGTGCGCCGTAAGAGCGCATCCGCCCTTCGCATGTCTGCGACCTTAGAAAGAGGACCTGCCCGCCGATGACCCGACCGCGCTTTAACCGCATCCTGCTGAAGCTGTCGGGCGAGGCGTTGATGGGGCAGAACCAGTTCGGGGTCGATCCTGCAACCATTGCAAGCATGGCCGGCGAGGTCGCCGCGGCCAAGGCCGCGGGCCACGAGCTCTGCCTCGTCGTCGGTGGCGGCAACATCTTCCGCGGCATCGCCGGCGCGGCCCAGGGCTTTGACCGGGCAACCGGCGATTACATGGGCATGCTCGCGACGGTGATGAACGCTCTCGCGGTCCAGAATGCACTCGAGAAGATCGGCGTCGACACGAGGGTCCAGTCGGCGATCCCGATGGCGAGCGTCTGCGAACCCTATATCCGCCGCCGGGCGATCCGGCACATGGAGAAGGGGCGGATCGTCATCTTTGCCGCCGGAACGGGCAATCCCTATTTCACGACCGACACTGCCGCAGCCCTCCGCGCCGCGGAGATGGGCTGCAACGCCCTCTTCAAGGGTACCAGCGTCGACGGCGTCTATGACGCCGATCCCAAGAAGGTGCCCGGCGCCAAGCGCTACGATAGCGTTTCATTCAACCAGGTTCTCGCCAATGACCTCAAGGTCATGGACGCGAGCGCGGTAGCGCTGTGCCGAGACAATAATATCCCCATCGTCGTGTTCAACATCCGCCAGCCGGGCAACCTTGCAGAGGTGCTGGCCGGTCGGGGAACGGCGACGATCGTCCAGAACGAGGAGTGAGAGTGATGCCCGCTTATGACAAGCAAGACCTGGATCGCCGGATGCACGGTGCGCTGGAGGTGCTGAAGCACGACCTTGCCGGCCTTCGCACCGGCCGCGCCTCGACCGCGCTGCTCGATCCTATCCAGGTCGACGTCTACGGCGCGATGATGCCGATCAACCAGGTCGCCACCGTTTCCGTCCCCGAGCCGCGGATGCTTTCCGTGCAGGTCTGGGACCGGAGCAACCTCGGTGCCGTCGAAAAGGCGATTCGCAATGCCGGGCTCGGCATCAACCCGATCGTCGACGGACAGATGATCCGCCTGCCGATCCCCGACCTCACCGAGGAGCGCCGGCGCGAGCTTGCCAAGCTCGCCGGCCAATATGCCGAGAAGGCCAAGGTCGCGGTGCGCAACGTCCGTCGTGACGGCATGGATGCTCTGAAAACGGACGAGAAGAAGCACGAGATCAGCGAGGACGAGCACAAGCGCCTGTCCGCCGAGGTGCAGAAGCTCACCGACAATGTGATCGCCGAGATAGATACAGCGGCCCAGGCCAAGGAACAGGAAATCCTCGGCAAGTGAGCTTGAGCCCGGCCCCCGCGGAAGGGGCGGTCCTCGCCAGGGCGGCGGGAGTGCCTCGCCACGTCGCGATCATCATGGACGGCAACGGCCGCTGGGCAGAGCGTCGCGGCCTGCCGCGCGTGGCCGGCCATCGTGCCGGGGCCGAGGCGGTTCGCAAGACTCTCAAGTCCGCAGTGAAGGCCGGCGTCGAAGTCCTTACACTATATGCCTTTTCCTCCGAGAACTGGCGCCGGTCGGACGAGGAGATCAGCGATCTCAAGGGGCTGATGGGCTATTATCTGGAGCGCGAGCTGGACGAGCTCCACCGCCAGGGCGTCAAGCTCCGGCTGATCGGCGACCACCAGGCGTTCGGCCCGCAGCTGGTGGAGAGGCTCGAGCGCGCCGTCGAGCGAACCTCGGAAAACAGCCGGCTGACCCTCGTCATCGCTCTGAACTATGGGTCGCGGGGCGAGATCGCGGCTGCTGCCCGCGAGCTTGCCAGGAAATGCGTTGCCGGCGAACTGGAAGTGGAAGCGATCGACGAGGCGGCGCTCGGGCGCGAGCTCGCCACCCATGGTCTTCCCGAGCTCGATCTCGTCATCCGCACGTCGGGCGAGGAGAGGCTCTCCAACTTCCTTCTCTGGCAGGCGGCCTATGCCGAGCTGCTGTTCGTCGATGAACTCTGGCCCGATTTCGACGAGAAGTCCTTCAGGTCAGCGCTCGACGAGTTCGCCGGGCGCCAGCGCCGCTTCGGTGGCCGATGAGGGAGCTTGCAACCCGCACGGCGGTCGGGATCATCCTGATTTCCATCGCCCTGGCCTCGGCCCTGTTCGGGGGAACGGTTTTCGCCATCCTCGTCGCGGCCATGGCGACGATCATGTACATCGAGTGGACCCGGATGGTTGGCCGCTGGGGCCTCGAGTGGAAGGTCTACGGCTTCCTCTACTGCCTTGCCCCGGCCATCTCGCTGCTGTGGATACGCGAACGGGCCGAATATGCCGGGATCGGCACCGGCTTTGACCTTCTCATCTGGGTCTTCCTGGTGGTCTGGTCGACCGACATCGGCGCCTATTTTTCCGGCCGGGCGATCGGCGGACCGAGGCTTGCGCCGTCAATCAGCCCCAACAAGACCATCGCCGGGCTTGTCGGCGGCGTCGTCAGCGCCGCGGTCGTTGCCGGCGCCTGGGTCTACCATGTCCAGCTCACCGCCAGCCTCTTGTGGCTGGCAGTTCCGATGGCGGTCGCTGCCCAGCTCGGCGATCTCTTCGAGAGCGGCCTCAAGCGCAAGGCAGGCATCAAGGACAGCGGCACATGGCTGCCCGGGCATGGCGGCCTGCTCGACCGACTGGACGGGCTGGTTCCGGTGGCTGTATTGACTGCAGCCCTGATGGTCATCGGCGCCCTATGAAGCGGAGGAAGATCTCGATCCTCGGGGCGACTGGCTCGGTCGGCACCTCGACCCTCGATCTCGTCGAGCGCAATACCGACCGGTTCGAGGTGGTAGCGCTTACTGCCGCAACCAATGTTGCCGCCCTTGCCGAGGCCGCGCGCCGGACAAATGCCAGCCTCGCCGTCATCCGCGATGAAGCCCTTCTTGGCGAGCTCGAAGAGCGTCTTGCCGGTACCGGCTGCCGCGCGGCGACCGGCAGCGAAGCGCTGGCAGAGGCGGCTTCCGGCGGCGATATCGACCTGGTGATGGCAGCGATCGTCGGCTGCGCCGGCCTTGAACCGGTGATGGCGGCCGTGGAGGCGGGCCGGACGGTGGCGCTGGCCAACAAGGAAGCCTTGGTAACAGCCGGCGAGCTGATGACCGGCGCGGCGCGCCGGTCCGGGGCGACGATCCTGCCCGTCGACAGCGAGCATAACGCCATTTTCCAATGCCTTGCCGACAATCGCCCATGCGACATCTCAAGGCTGGTACTGACCGCCAGCGGCGGACCGTTCAGGAGCTGGGACCGCGAACGAATGGCCTCGGCAACGCCAGGCC
>JAJJPO010000238.1:0-7915 GCA_032907585.1 Sphingomonas sp.
GTTGACGACGAGGTGAATTGGTCTTTCGGTGTCCGTCATCCCGAGGAACCAGCGGACGCCGTGCAGATAGGCGCGGGTTATGGTCTCGTGATAGCCCTCGCTGTCGCTGTTGGTGCCGCCAACGCTCTCGTTGTAGCTCGAGATCAGGTGGCGCAGCTTTGCATCGAGGTCGATCTCGGGGCGCAGCAGGATGAGATAGGCTGTCGCCGCGAGATGGGCTTCGTGGGTCCATTCTTCCCTTGGCAAGGTAAGGGCAATCAGCCCCTCCCCCACGCGTGACACGGCGTCGGCGGTTGGAAACAGGCGTAACTTATGTTCGGTCATCGATCGGGCTTCCCTGGAAGGCGGCCCGGTCAATGACCGGGCATCAGGCGGCGGCGGTTACCTTCGGACCCGATTGTCGAACGCCCTCGTCGACATGCTCCGCGAACTCGGAGAAATTCTCGACGAACAGGTCGACGAGCCTTGCCGCGGTGCGGTCATAGTCATCCTTGTCCGCCCAGGTCGAACGGGGGTCGAGGATGGAGCTGTCGACGCCCGGAACGGCGACCGGCACGTCGAAGCCGAAATAGGGATCCTTGCGGAACTCGACGTTCTTGAGGCTGCCATCGAGCGCGGCGTTGAGCAGCGCGCGCGTTTCCTTGATCGGCATGCGCTTGCCGGTGCCATATTTGCCGCCGGTCCAGCCGGTATTCACCAGCCAGCAGTCGACGCCGCCCCTGGCGATCCGCTCCTTGAGCAGGTTGCCGTAAACGGAAGGATGCCGCGGCATGAAGGGCGCGCCAAAGCAGGTCGAGAAAGTCGCCTCCGGCTCGGTCACGCCGATCTCGGTTCCGGCGACCTTGGCGGTGTAGCCGGAGAGGAAGTGATACATGGCCTGGTCAGGCGTAAGCCGAGCGATCGGCGGAAGCACGCCGAACGCGTCGGCGGTCAGCATGACGACGTTCTTGGGAACCGGTCCCATATTCTCGTCGGAGCAGTTGGGAATGTAATCGATCGGATAGGCGCCCCGGCTGTTCTCGGCCAGGGTCGCGTCATCGAGGTCGAGCTCGCGTGTCACCGGGTCCATGACGACATTCTCGAGCACCGTCCCGAACCGCCTGGTCGTCGCGAAAATCTCCGGCTCGGCTTCGGCCGACAGGCGGATCATCTTGGCGTAGCAGCCGCCCTCGAAGTTGAAGACGGCGGTGTCGGACCAGCCATGTTCATCGTCGCCGATCAGCGTCCGGCTCGGATCGGCCGAAAGGGTCGTCTTGCCGGTGCCCGACAGGCCGAAGAAGATGGCGGTGTCGCCGGCCGGACCGATGTTGGCCGAGCAGTGCATCGGCATGATGCCCTTCACCGGGAGCAGGAAGTTCAGCAGCCCGAACACGGACTTCTTCATTTCGCCGGCATAGGCGGTGCCGCCGATCAGGATGAGCTTCTTTTCAAGATCGATCGCAATGATGGTCTCGCTGCGGCAGCCATGACGAGCGGGATCCGCACGGAAGCTCGGCAGGTCGATAACCGTATATTCGGGCGTGAAGCCGACAAGCTCCGCATCTTCCGGGCGCACCAGCATGGTGCGGATGAACAGGTTGTGCCAGGCGAGCTCGTTGATGACCCGGACCTTGACCCGGTGCTCGGGCTGGGAGCCGCCGTAAAGGTCGGCGACGAACAGCGCGTCCCTGCTGCGCAGGTGGTCGAGGAAATCGGCATAAAGGCGGTCGAACGCGTCCTGCTCCATCGGCAGGTTCGACTTGCCCCACCAGACGGCGCCTTCGCTGACGCTGTTGCGGACAACGAAGCGGTCCTTGGCCGAGCGCCCGGTGTGCTTGCCCGTCTTCACCACCAGCGGGCCATGCTTTGCAAGCTGGCCTTCACCCCGCGCGACTGCGAACTCGACAAGAGGTGCCGTTGTCAGGTTCCAGTGAATCTTGGCCTCAGTATCAATTCCCTGAGTCGCCAGCTGGTGCGCCGGGGTGCGCTCGCTCACGTCGATTTTCTCCCAGAATATCATTGGCAATGCCCGGTCGGACACCACCGCATACGTATGCGAGGCGGCCTATACATAGCGCGGCTGTCCCGGTCAAAGCTGCCCGGCCGCACTTGTTTCACCATGCTGCGCTGGCTATCCCGACGCATTGCCAAGGAGCTGGGATGACGCATGTGATCGCGCTCGTCGACGACGACCGCAATATCCTGACATCGGTGTCGATTGCTCTCCAGGCCGAGGGGTTCCTGACCCGTGTCTACACGGACGGCCAGACCGCGCTGAAGACCTTCGCCGACAATCCGCCCGATCTTGGTGTCTTCGACATCAAGATGCCCCATATGGACGGCATGGAATTGCTGCGCCGGGTCCGCGAGCTCGGCGGCGCCACCGGCTCGATGCCGGTCATCTTCCTGACCTCGAAGGACGATGAGCTGGACGAGGCGCTTGGCCTTGCCATGGGTGCCGACGATTATATCTCCAAGCCCTTTTCCCAGCGCCTCCTGATCGCGAGGATCAGGGCCCTCCTGCGCAGGCAGGACCTCGCCCGCGGCGTCGGGACCTCCACTGCAGAATCGGACGCCGAAGAGCTTCCCTTGATGGAGCGCGGAAGGCTGGTGATGGACCCTGCCCGCCACAAGGTATTGTGGGACGGCAAGGAAGTAACGCTGACCGTTACCGAGTTCATGATCCTGGAGGCGCTCGCGCAGCGTCCTGGCGTCGTCAAGTCACGCAACCAGCTGCTCGACGTCGCCTACCAGGACGACGTCTATGTCGACGACCGGACGATCGACAGCCATATCAAGCGCATCCGCCGCAAGTTCAGGACAGTGGATTCCCAATTTGATGCGATAGAAACACTTTATGGCGTCGGTTACCGTTTCGGAGAGGAATGACGAGGCCGACCTCGCGCTGACCTGGTCAGGGCGCTGGACGCTGGCCCACCGCATCCTCGCGGTGAACCTGTTGACGCTCGTCCTCGTCGCGCTCGCCATCTTCTTTCTCGATGCCTACCGCAACCGGCTGGAAAAGGAGCGCGTCCAGAAGGTCGAGGCGGAAGCCGAAATGGCCGCAACCGCGCTCCAGTCCGTTCCAGCGGAAGCCCGGGAGCCGCTGATGGCGAGCTTTTCGCGGCAGAACGGGACCCGTATCCGGGTCTATGCGCCGGGCGGCGAGCTGGTGCTCGACAGCTGGCGGCTGAGCGGCCCGACCTACCGGCTTCGCGACCCCGCTACCCAGAAATGGACGAAAGATGTCGCCCGGGCGCTCGACCGGGGCTTCAACGCGCTGGTGGGCGAGGAAAGCGACGAGGATTTCGTCGAGCCCGAGGTGGACCGCGCCGAGGCCTGGAGCGAAGTGACGGCCGCGCGGGAATCCGGCCGGACCGAGTCCGAGGTTCGCCAGGCGCCGGAGCTGACCCCGGTCTTCTCTGCTGCCGCCCCCGTCGCCGGCGGCGCGACCCTCCTCGTGACCGACAACGACCGCGACTTCACGAAGCGGGTTCGCAAGCAGCGGGCGGGACTGCTGATCGCGCTCGGGGTGGTTGCAGCGCTGTCGGTGCTTCTATCGCTGTTTCTGGCCCGGACGATCGTTCGACCGCTGCGCCGCATTGCACTTGCAGCGCACCGGGTCCGTCTCGGCCGGGCGCGCGAGGTAAAGGTGCCTCGCCTGCCGTCCCGGACCGATGAAATCGGCCTGCTCGCCCGCTCGATCAGCGACATGAGCCAGTCGCTGAGGCAGCGGATCGACAATATCGAGGCCTTTGCAGCCGACGTCACGCATGAGCTCAAGAACCCGCTCGCCTCCCTCCGCTCGGCGGTGGACGGCCTCGAGCGGATCGACGACCCGGCGTTGAGGAAGAAGCTCATCGACGTGATCAGGCAGGACGTTGTCCGCCTGGACCGGCTGATCAGCGATGTCGGCGAGGCAGCGAGGACCGACGCCGAGCTTGCCCGCGCCCGCTTCGAGCCGGTCGATCTCGGCGACCTGATCGGCCAGCTGGTCAAGTCCTGGGAATCGCGCCGCGAAACCGGCAGCGTCAGGCTGGCCTTTGCCCGCCCGAGGCGAGCCAGCGCGATCGTCATGGGGGAGCCAGGACGGCTCGCCCGGGCTATCGACAACATCATCGACAATGCCATCAGCTTCTCGCCCCCGGGCGGCCTCGTCGAGATTGCCGCCACCCATGTCGACGACGAGATCCGCATTCGCATCGACGATGAAGGCCCGGGCGTTCCCGAGGCACTCCGTGAGGCGATTTTTAACCGCTTTCATTCAGTAAGACCCCAGGCTGAAAGCTTCGGGCGCCATTCTGGACTCGGGCTGGCCATTGCCCGAGCGATCGTCGAGGGGCATGACGGGGAGATTGATGTGACGGACCGCGACGACGCGCCATCGGGGGCGCGTTTTACCATCATCCTGAAGGCAGCAGACAGGCAATGACCGGCGCGCGTCTCAGCTCTGAAAATCTCCATGCCTCCTCGGTCGCGCTCGACGGGCGGGCAGTACTCATCTGCGGGCCCTCGGGTTCGGGCAAGTCGGATCTTGCGCTAAGGCTGCTCGACCGGGGCTTTACCCTCGTCAGCGACGACCGGACGATGGTTCGCAAGGACGGGGCCAGGCTGATTGCATCGGCGCCGCCGACGATTCGCGGAAAGCTGGAAATCCGGGGCATGGGAATTTTCGACATGGAAACCGTGTCCGACGTCCCGGTCGCGCTCGTCGTGGAGCTCACCAGCGACATCCAGCGCCTTCCCGATGACAGCCGAACGAGGCTGATCCTCGGGACCGGCGTTCCACTCATCAGCGTCGATGCACTGACTGCGTCGGCCCCTTCGAAGGTTTCGCTCGCGCTCGATCGGCTCGGCCTTCGAAACTGACATGGGAACCAAGCCCAAGCCTGTCCCGCGGCTTCTCCTCGTCACCGGCATGTCCGGCGCTGGAAAATCGACGGTCCTGGCTGCTCTTGAAGACATGGGCTGGGACTGCGTCGACAATCTCCCGGCGCATCTCCTCGAGCAATATGTGCTGGGCGAGCGCCCGTCCGCGCGAACCCGGCCAATGGCAGTCGGGATGGACATGCGCAGCCGGGGCTTCAACCCCCGGCGACTGCCTGGGCTCGTTCGCTCGATCGAGGGCATAACCCCGGAAATCCTCTATCTCGATTGCGCTGGCTCTGAGCTTGTGCGGCGATATGACGAGACACGGCGGCGCCATCCGCTCGCGGCCGATCGCCCGGCGGAAGATGGCATTGCCAGGGAGCGCGCGGCTACCGCGCCGCTGCGCCAGGCCGCCGACACGCTGATTGACACGACCGACCTTGCGCCGGTCGAGCTTCGCGAGGAGCTGAGGCGGCGTTACGGCGGGGAGGTCGACGAGCCGGTCATCACCATTGTCTCGTTCGGGTTCGCCAGGGGAATCTCGAGAACGGCCGATCTCGTGTTCGACATGCGCTTTGCCGACAATCCCTACTGGGTCGATGAACTAAGGCCGCTCACCGGCGAGGACGAACCTGTCCAGGACTATTGTTCGAGCGACCCGGGCTGGGACCCCGCCCTGGCCCAGATCGAGACACTGTTAATCGGACTCATTCCCCGTTATTGGGCCGCGGGCAAAAACTATCTTACGGTAGCATTTGGTTGCACGGGAGGACGACACCGGTCCGTTGCAGCGGCCGTTGAAATGGCGAAGCGGTTGCGAAGCGCGGGGTTTTCCCCGAATGTCCGGCATCGAGACCTCGCGATTCCGCCGAGCGATAGGAATGAAGGACAACCCGCGGATCCAGGGACGCGGGGCTAATGATATGCGGGTGATTGAATGATTGGATTAGTGCTGGTGACCCACGGCCGACTGGCGGCCGAGTTCATCACGGCCATGGAACATGTCGTCGGCCCCCAGCAGGCGGTCGAGGGAATCTGCATCGATGCGGACGATGACATGGAAATGCGTCGCAAGGAGATCGCCGAGGCAATCCAGCGCTGCGACCAGGGCAAGGGTGTCATCATCCTCACCGACCTGTTCGGCGGGACGCCCTCCAATCTCGCAATCAGCCTGAT
The DNA here is from genome assembly GCA_032907585.1 of Sphingomonas sp. Taxonomy (GTDB): domain Bacteria; phylum Pseudomonadota; class Alphaproteobacteria; order Sphingomonadales; family Sphingomonadaceae; genus Sphingomicrobium. The sequence continues at coordinate 6,025 of JAJJPO010000238.1, forward strand.
GAAGAGCGAGAATGTGGAGGTCATTGCAGGAGTGAACCTGCCGATGCTGATCCGGCTTGAAGGCGCCCGAAAGGCAATGAGCGTCCGAGCCGCGGTTGCTGCTGCCCGCGAGGCGGGCCGCAAATATATCTCGGTCGCTTCCGAAATTCTCGGCGAGGCCGTCGCTTGAGCTCCTGCTCGCGGACAATTCTCATCACCAACAAGCGCGGCCTCCATGCCCGCGCGAGCGCCAAGTTCGTCAACCTCGCCTCGAACCGGGACGCGACGGTCGAGGTCGAGAAGGACGGCAACAGGGTCGTCGGCACCTCGATCATGGGGCTGATGATGCTGGGCGCAGCCATGGGCGATTCGATCGTCATCCATTGCCGGGGCGATGGCTGCGAGGAGGCTCTTGAGCAGCTCGCGGCCCTGGTCGAGGGTCGGTTCGGGGAAGACTGACGAAGCGTCACCCCAAGACGTTGGCCTGCCTGGCCAAGACCGCCCGCGGGCGGCTTTCATGAGGAGGCTCCCGGCATTCTTCCTCGGGGGCTAAGGAGCAGCAATGCCGCGCGAGATCACTTCCTTTTCCAATGCAACCGTGAAGCTCCTGCGGTCGCTGCGCGACAAGAAGGCACGGCGCGAGCAAGGCCTGTTCCTTGCCGAGGGCCTGCGGATCCTCGCCGAGGCGCGCGACTGCGGAAAGCTGCCCGAGATCATCGCTTATTCCTCGGCCGGACAGCTCCATCCGCTCGCTGCCGAGATCGTCGCTGCAGCCGAGGCCAATGGCGCCGATGTCATCGTCACCTCCAGCGACATTCTCAGCAAGATGTCCGGCAAGGATAACCCGCAGGCCATCCTCGGCGCATATCGCCAGCCTGACACGTCGCTCCGGGCGATCGACCGCGCTGCATCGCCCTTGTGGATCGTGGCCCAGTCCCTGAGGGATCCGGGCAACATCGGGACCATCCTGAGGAGCGGGGATGCAACGGCTGCGGGGGGGTTGATCCTCCTCGATGAAAGTGCCGATCCCTTCTCGGTGGAAGCGGTTCGCGCTTCCATGGGTGCCATTTTCACCCAGCAGCTCGCAACCGCCCGCTGGGAGGAGTTCATCGGCTGGCTGCGGGAGGGACCGGGCCAGCTGGTTGGAACCAGCCTGAGGACGGACCAGGACTATCTCGAGGCCGTGTATCGAGAGCCCTGTTTCCTCCTGGTCGGCAATGAGAGCCAGGGACTTCCCGCCAGTTACGAGGAGCAATGCGACCTCCTCGTCAAGATGCCGATGATGGGGCGTGCGGACAGTCTCAACGCTGCTGTCGCCGCCTCGGTCATGGCCTTTCAGGTTCGAGCAAGCTGGCGGAACCGATAAAGAGCGGGGAGGTTTGTTCCGCCATGAAAACAATTGCACTGCTTCCGCTTTGCGCGCTCGCCCTTGCCGCGTGCGATCCTTACTATGGGGCTGGAAATCCCCAGCCCTATCCGGGAGCCCCGCAGGGGTATCCCGAGCCGGGATATCCGCCCTACCCCGGCACGCCGGGTTACCCCGCCCCGGGCTATCCTTCGCCCGGCTACCCGGCGCCTGGCTACCCCGAGACCGGCTATCCCCCTTATCCAGCCCCGGGCTATCCTTCGCCGGGCTATCCTGCCCCTCCCCCGGGCCCCGTCTACCCCGGCCCTGGCGGCGTTGACCAGCTGAGCGCGCCATACCGCGCCATCGGGACCGAGCCCTTCTGGGACCTCGAAATCGGCCGCGACATGGTCTTCACCGACCGTGGCACCAGCGTCAGCGTGAGCCAGCCGACCCCGGTCCCCATCCAGGGAGTTGCCGGTCCGGTCTATCGTACGCCCCGGCTCGAGGTGCACATTATCCATCGGCCGCGCAGCGACGGGATCAGCGACCGCACCTATCCCGACT